>JADIYI010000005.1:0-300000 GCA_016705365.1 Gammaproteobacteria bacterium
CCCTTTATTATTCATTGAATCCCGTCAGGAACTGCTCCAACAGGGATGCCGAGTAGGCAAAAGCGTCCTCTCGATGCCTTACCCCCTTGGACATATCAACTTTCAACCGATCGATGGTGCCTTTGCGCTGGGTTATTGCGCGGACTTTGCTTCGGAGAAAAGGGGAGAAAAGGGGACACATTTATTTACGTATTTACGGAGAAAACAAACCGGAAAAATAAATCTGTCCCCTTTTATTACGTTTTTGCCAAAGCCAGACGCTAACTCGTTGATTGCAAATGATGTTTATGGGGATACATCAGAGTTCATCCCATTTTTGTTGGCCTCCGGCCAACGGGAAGCTCGAATTTCAATCCGACTGATTTCCAACAATTAGTTGTGAATTTGACCCATATGGGTCATGACACAAGTCCTGTTGCTGCGTTAGCGTGGCATCAGCGGGTAAACAAGTCGTATCGCTCGCCATGCAAGGGGATATCAAGATGAACAACCAGTCGGCCGTGCGCGCCCTGGTTCTTGGGTTTGGTATGGCGTTTATGCCGTCGCTGGTGATGGCAGACGTCATTTATACGAGTTTTGGCAGTTTGCCCCAAGGCGTGCCGCCGGCAACGTTTGGCGGATCCGGCAATCCCCGCCGATGCGATTGCGGCGACCAGCGTGATAGTCGACGGTAACAAGACGGTGACGGTTGCGCTGTCCGCCACCCCGCGCTACTCGAATCCGGCGCTGACCAATAACGGAGCCGGAACGTTCTACGCGCAAACCGGCAGCAATACGGGCGGCAACAACGAAAGTGCAACCACCGGTGCGCTCTGGAACTTCAGTTATTACGTTAACGTGTCTGGTCCCGGCGCCGATCTCGGGGATTATGCGTTCACCCTCTATTACGACTTCAATCCAGCGCCTGCAACGTTGCCTGGCGCCATGGGCAGCATCAACCTGAATGGCGGGATCATGGGTGCGGGCGGCAATCCATCCTCGATGACCAATGTGCAGGGTTCGGAGAATTTGTTGTTCAGTTATCTTCAAACCAACGTTTCGGGTATCGTCACGCCGCCACCGTCGGGATCTTTCAATCCGCTGGCGAACGGCGAGTACAGCTTCATTCTGCGTGCGGACAATGCATTCGGTACCTTGGGCAGGGTTGGAATCAACGTCAACGCGGTACCATTGCCCGCAGCCGCTTGGCTGTTCGGCTCCGCATTGCTTGGCCTCGGCTGGGCAAAGCGATCGCGCCGCCAGCAGCAGGAAGTCCTCTGCGCCTGAATCCCCGTCCTGATCCGGCCCCTGAAAAGGGGACTGAAAAGGGGACAGATTTATTTTCTCCGTAAATAAATCCCCTTTTATTCATGAGCGGCAACGTAAGCGGTTCCAGCGGACGGTCCTCGCGCTGCGCGCTCGGCCCGCCGCTGAACCACGGCGTTCGGCGTCAAAGAACCTGCAGATAGGCCGTTGACATGCTGTAGCCACATGACTACAGTCCAGTATGGAGATCCGCAAGACCGATACCTTTGTCACCTGGCTCGATAGTCTTCGCGACTTGCGTGCTCGAGCAAGAGTTCAGGCGCGGATTGAGAGACTGGCAGGTGGTAACCCGGGTGATATGAAGCCCGTCGGCGAGGGCGTGTCTGAATTGCGGATCGACTATGGGCCGGGATACCGGGTGTATTTCCTGCGCCAACGGCGCGAACTGGTGATACTGCTGGCGGGCGGTGATAAATCTACGCAGGCTGCAGATATTCGGACCGCGATACGTTTGGCCCGTGAACTGTTGTAGTGAGGGCAACTTATGGGTAAGAGCAAGACTTCCAAGTACGACGTCGCCGAGCATCTTCGGACCCCCGAGGAAATGGCTGCATACCTCGAAGCCTGCATGGAGGAAGCGGACGGGGATGCAACATTTATCGCAAAAGCGCTTGGAGACATCGCCCGTGCCAGGGGTATGTCGCAAGTTGCTCGGGATGCCGGACTTTCTCGTGAAAGTCTGTACAAGGCTTTGTCTGGGGACCGTGCTCCAACCTTCGACACAATTCTGAAGGTCGTCAACGCGCTTGGTCTAAAACTGCATGCCGAGGCGGTGGAGCATTGACACCGAACCAATCGCGGCAGCAGACGTCAGTCTCGTCGCTTCGCTCCTCGGCCGCCGCGGTTTGAAAAGGGGACAGATTTATTTACGAAAAAAATAAATCCGGGAAAAATAAATCCGTCCCCTTTTATTCGAAGCACTGGAAAACTATGCCCGTTTCGGGTATGGTTTGGAGGTCAAGATGACACGCATCCTCAAGCGGAAGGACTTTGCACGGTGGCAGGTGAGTGAGAGCTTGCCTGATGCCGCCTTGTGCAAAGCGGTTCAGGAAATGGAAAGCGGTCTGATTGACGCGGACTTGGGTGGCTTCCTCTACAAGAAGCGGGTTGCCCGCTCCGGCGGCGGCAAGAGCGGCGGCTATCGCACGCTGCTGTCGGCCCGGATCGGTGGCCGCTACGTGTTCCTGCATGGGTTCCCCAAGAGCGACAAGTCGAACATCACGCAGGACGAGAAGAAGGCGCTGCAATTCGCCGGCAAGGTGTTCCTGGAACTGTCCACCGAGGCTTTGTCGAAGGCGCTGCAGTCGGGCGTGTTATTGGAGGTGCATTGTGAGCAAAATCATTGAATCCCTGCGTGGCGACCTGGCTGCGCTCCGCGAAGCAGGAGCGATCAGCAAGGTGACGATGCGCGAGTTCGACGCGATCTGTCCGCCGCCGGTGCGGGAGTTCAGCGCTACCGACATCAAACGTCTACGCGAAACCTTGAAGTTCAGCCAGCCGGTGTTCGCTCTTCATTTACACACGTCGGCCTCGACCGTGCGCAAGTGGGAGCAAGGCGAAACCCATCCCACCGGGCCGGCGCTCAAGCTGCTCAACGTCATCGCCGACAAGGGCCTGCAGGCCATCATCTGACGCTTGGTGAGCGAGACTGGCATTGGCGACGCGAATCGACCCTTTCAGCTCACAGCATCTTGAAGCTGCGTGCCGCGTGCTCGCCGATACCGTAAAAGGGGACGGATTTATTATGCGTAAAAGGGGACGGATTTATTTATGGAGAACGTGAAAAGGGGACGTGAAAAGGGGACGGATTTATTTATGGAGAAGGAGACAATAAATCCGTCCCCTTTTATGCCTTTTATGCCTTTTATGCCTTTTATGCCTTTTATGGTCCTTACGCCGCCAGTTCAACCCGCACGGTACGGCCAAGACGGGCCTCAAGAGTAATGAGCATCTCAAGGCTGAATTTCTCCCACTTGCCGCGCACAAGATCCGACACCCGCGACTGGCATGCCAAGACGCTTCGCTGCTTCGGCCTGGGTCAGCTTCTCTTTCTCGATGTACGTGTGAAAAGGGGACTGTGAAAAGGGGACAGATTTATTTTCGGTTTGAAAAGGGGACAGATTTATTTACGAAAAAAATAAATCCGGGAAAAATAAATCCGTCCCCTTTTATTCCTTTTATTCGTCCCCTTTTATTCGCTAGTGAGTCCGAATGATTGGTTAGGGCGCCTGCGGATCTTGCAGGCGCGATAGGGCAACATCGTAAACTTCGTTGCGATCACGCTTGCCTACAGCGATTACTATCACGGTTATGGTTTTGTCTTCAACCGAATAGACCAGGCGGTAACCGGCTTGGCGCAACTTGATCTTGTAGATATTTGTGGCACCGGAAAGGGCGGCGCTGGGTACGTGCGGGTTCTTGAGGCGTTCGGCGAGTTTCTTCTTGAACTGTTCTTGAACGGTGTGCCCGAGTTTCTTCCATTCCTTCAGTGCGGAGGTTTTGAAGGCGAGCTCATAGGTCATCGATCGACACCCTGACAGACTTCTCTTGTTGGCGCTTCTTCACCAGCTTGAGCAGTTCCAGGTCGTCAACCATTTCCATCATGGCTTCGTAGGCGTTAGCCGGTACGCAGTAGAAGGCTGGCTCATTGCGGTTAAGCACCACGACAGGCATACCATTGCCGCTGGCCACGACCTTCATGGGGTTGGCCTTGAGTTCCGAGATACTGGCGGCGGTCTCGGCAAGTAGTTGATGTGTCATGGGGTCGGCCTATGGCGGGACTCTGAAGACCAGATAATAGGTCTCTTAAGTAGTCTCATGCAATGCCTGAAAAGGGGACTGCCTGAAAAGGGGACAGATTTATTTTCTCTCGGTGGGGTATATGCTTGGATCGGCTGGCTGGAATTATTGATGTTCACAGGGAGGGCCGAGCGATGCCAAGGATGGCGCGAGTCGTGTTACCCAATGGTCCGCACCATGTGGTACAGCGTGGTCACAATCGGCAGGTGGTATTTGCCGCCGAGGAGGACTATCAGCGGTACCTGGAGGATCTGCGCGAGTTGAAGGAACGGTTTGGTGTTCGGGTTTATGCGTACTGCCTGATGACCAATCACGTGCATCTGTTGCTCGCGCCGGGAGAGTGCACCGCCGGGCTGTCGCAGCTCATGAAAGCTCTGGCTGCACGCGCTACCCGGTATCGGGTGAAAAGGGGACGGATTTATTTATGGAGAAGGAGAAAATAAATCTGTCCCCTTTTATGGTCCTTACGCCGCCAGTTCAACCCGCACGGTACGGCCAAGACGGGCCTCAAGAGTAATGAGCATCTCAAGGCTGAATTTCTCCCACTTGCCGCGCACAAGATCCGACACCCGCGACTGCGCAATGCCAAGACGCTTCGCTGCTTCGGCCTGGGTCAGCTTCTCTTTCTCGATGTACGCGCGCAGATCACCCATGAGTTTGGCGCGCATTTCCAGAATTGCGGCCTCGGCCGGTTCAAAGCCGAGATCCAGGAAGACGTTACCGCTTCCCTTTTTGCTTTGCTTTTTCATATACCTCGACCTCTTTGTAGCGTGCTTGGGCAAGCTCAATGTCAGCCTGCCGGGTTTTCTGCGCCTTCTTTTCGAAG
This sequence comes from Gammaproteobacteria bacterium, assembly GCA_016705365.1. NCBI lineage: Bacteria > Pseudomonadati > Pseudomonadota > Gammaproteobacteria > Gammaproteobacteria bacterium. The sequence continues at coordinate 4,931 of JADIYI010000005.1, forward strand.
GCATGCAGAGAATATCCGGAAAAGGGGACGGATTTATTTTCTCCGTAAATAAATCCGTCCCCTTTTATTCCTTCATGTGGATGAGCCAGAACCTGACCAATTCTGACGGCGCTTGGTCGCATCCCGAAACCCTCAATTTGCCAACGACAAATGCCGTCCTCGCGACAGATCAATAGCTTGGGACGGCGCACCGAATGACTCGCGTTGCATCCCTGTATACTCGGGGGTATCGTGCCAATGCGATCAGGACGCGAACATCGTTAGAGTACGGACTCACTGGAAAGAGCGGGGATCGGGAGATGATGAAATGCTACAGACCATAGAGGTCGAGATCGACAAGGATGGACATATCCTGCCCTTGGCTCCCGTTGGCCGGCTTCCTGCTGGCCGCGGGTTGTTGACGTTGTTGACCCCACCTGCGGACGAAACCGCTTTGCTTGCCGAAGCGTCTTTGGCCGAGGATTGGCTCAGACCGGAGGAGGACGAGGCATGGGAGCATTTGCAGCCGGGCAGGTAGTCGTTCTTCCGTTTCCGTTCTCTGATCTTTCGCGCAACAAGTTTCGTCCTGCACTTTTGCTCGGGCACTCGGGCAAGGGCGATTGGATCGCCTGCCAGATAACCAGCAATCCCTACGCAGACAGATTTGCAGTGACTATCGAGGAGGCGGATTTTCTTGACGGAAATCTTGCGCGCATCAGTTTTGCCCGCCCGGGCAAGTTGTTTACGGAAAAGGGGACCGGAAAAGGGGACAGATTTATTTACAAGGTAGAGGGGACGAGAAAATAAATCTGTCCCCTTTTATTAGTCCCCTTTTATTACGCGTCAGTTGCCAGACCTGCGATACGCCGGGTCGTTGTCCCACAGGCGTGTAGGCGTGTTCAGCAGTGTGCGACGGGTTTCGTCGCAGCTGCCGTCACCACGACAATCGCGCTTTTCAGTGACGTTGACGCCGAAGCTGATTGGCGTTGTCTGGTAGCTCATCCACCATTCGAGCTCGGCTTTCTCGCGATCCTTGCTGGGTATCTGCGACAGCCATCGGTAGCTGATGTTCTGGTTCTGTCGATAGGCGATCGGAATCGTGAAGCGTTGCCCTGCGTCCATGTGCTCGATGTGCACGTGGGTGGTTTCCAGCAGATCACCGCTGTTGCTGACCGAGAGCGTAAAATCGTCGGCGGCGTTGGGGCCAGCATTGCGTATGGTGATTTCGAAGTAGGGCTCGGAAGTGTAGCTCCTGCACCACTTGCTTTCTCGACGCTGCTGTTCGGCCAGCTTGTCCGCGGTTTCCAGCAGCGCCTGCCTGGTGCGCTGGCGGATTTCCTCGCGAGCTTCACCGACCGCCATCTCGGCCAGTGCGCCGGATGCTGGTATCGGAATCTGTTCGGCCATCTGGGTGGCCAGGTAGTCGGCACCGCCACTCATGAGCTGGTCGACGTTGGGGATGGAGGGCGGCACGCCGGCCGCCGCCATGGCCGCATCCAGCGCGATGGAAATCACCGACTCGGGCACGAACGGCAGCAGTGCGGCGACCACCGACACGGCAATTTTCTTGATATCTCTGTACGCGTCGGACGCCCAGTTGACCAGGTCCACCACGGCACCGGGCGCTTCGCTGATCACATCGAGGGCGTCCTTGCCTTCGTCGCGCGGTATCGGCGTACAGCCACGCGGCCATTGCTCGATACGCACGGTCGGAACATAGCGGAATTCGACCAGGCGAATGTCGAAGTGCTGGCTCGACACCGTGTTGAAGGTGCTCATGTCGGTATCGGGATCCGGCTCTTCGGCCATGATCAGCTGCAGCGGCAAAGACGGTTTGCCGACGATGGCCTTGCGCTGCGTGTCATACGGAATCACCCGCACGTAGAAACTGGCGGGTGGCAGCGGTGTCGCCAGCTCGATGCTTTGGCGGACACCGGCATGCAGCTGCACCGGTCGGGCCGGTTCAGTGCGTTGCATCGATGGCGCGGTCTGCAGTCGATGCAGCGTCGGCTTGTCACCATTTTCGGGCTGCTCGCGCAGCTGCTTCTGCGGTGCATTGCGCACGCCGGTGCCTTGCAGCGCTGGCCGCTGATAGAACGTATCGACTTTGAGGGTGAATACGCGGTCATCCGTATGGCCGCTGGCGACCAGGCCGACCGGTTTGTCGAGCGGGCCGTAGAACGGCGCGCGGCTGACCTGCCACAGCAGGTGCCGAATGTGCGGCTCGCGCCCGAGATTGGTTTTGAGCTCGACCTCGGTAACTTTGCCGGGCGGGAGGTATTTGCGATCCGATTTGTTCGGGATGTCGCCGCGACTGTAAAAGCGGAGCGTCGCCTGGGGAACTGCGGCCTGCAGCATGCCGGGCGCAACGCTTTGATTGAGACGCAGCGACTGCTTTGGCGGTTCACCCGCGGCTGCAACGAACGTCAGCAGCCACAGCAGCAGAACCAACCGTGGTCTGGCGACGGCGATCTCCGGCCATCGACGACGACGAGCCAGGAGAGATGGCGCCACACAGCGAGAGTGCCTGCAGGCGAAATCATGGCCACACCGAGCCGTGTCGCAATGACGTGCTGCATCGTGCCCGTACATGGCAAGGCCCTCATTTGTGATGTGCGTATCGCGGCTAAACAGCCAATTGATAGCGATTCAGTCGACAACCAGCTGCTGCGCCGTGCGTAAGTATAGGAAACACATGCAGACGCAGCTGCACACTAATTGGTTGGGTGCCGGGGCGGCGCCTGCTCGAACTCGGCCCGAGCGCGCAGCAGCAAAAGGGGAAGCAGCAGCAAAAGCAGCCAGCAAAAGGGCAAAAAGGGGACGGATTTATTTACCGGAGCAAAAAGGGAACGGATTTATTTACAAGGAAGAGGGGGCGAGAAAATAAATCTGTCCCCTTTTTTGCTTTTTTGGAACGTTATGGCTCACAGACCACACACTTGAGGCCCAGATGCTCGGCGAATGGATCGAAGTCGCGATCGTGATGAAGCAACTCGTATCCGCTGAGGATGCAACGCGTGGCGATTATCGTATCAATCGTCTTGCGCACCGTAATCCCGAGTGCCCGCAGCCTGCGGAAGTTCCGGGCTGCCTCGATAGCCACGTCTGCACCGCCGAGTACCACGAGCTCGATCGCGGCAAGCTGTTGGCGAACGTCATTGAACTCCTTGTCGCCGGGGCATCCCTGCAACACTTCGGTCAAGATCAGGTCCCCGATGGCCAATGGAACTGTGCCAAGAAGCGAATCCAGCTTGTTGGCAGGTGGTGTGGAAGTGCCGCGCAGATAATCGATCCACACACTGGAATCAACAAGGATCACGCGTCACGCCTCATTGCATCCAGATCGCCTTGCCATTCGATTTTTCCCCGAAGACGCTTGATTTGACCCTGGCGTTGAAGACGCACCAACGTTCGCAGCCCAAGCTCGACGGCCTCTCGTTTCGTGCGGGCGCCTGATGCTTTGAGCGCATCTGCCATGAGCTTGTCGTCGATAACAATATTCGTGCGCATGTGCATACTCCAAATAAACATACACATTCTATTCTTGGACGTCGCGCTGTTCAATATGCGACCCGAAAGGCGGCACGGAAAAGGGGACCGGAAAAGGGGACAGATTTATTTACGACCGGAAAAGGGGACCGGAAAAGGGGACAGATTTATTTACCGGAAAAGCGGAAAAGGGGACATATTTATTTACGGAAAAAATAAATCTGTCCCCTTTTATTGGTCCCCTTTTATTCGCATAGTCACGCTTGTCGTTAATCACGCGGAACGTTACTATTCTGCATGATCAAATCTTTCCGCTGTCCTGACACAAAGGCCCTTGCCAGAGGCAACCGTGTCAAACAGTTTGTAAACATCTAATCTGTTGCCAGACGGAAGCTTCGGCAGATAGAGATTGCGTCCCGAATGGATGACCTGAAGTTGCCTCCGGGGAATCGGCTGGAAGTTCTCAAGGGAAAAAGAGCCGGTCAATACAGTATTCGCGTCAATGATCAATGGCGAGTCGGTTTTCGATGGACCAACAGTCTGTTTTCGATGGACGGGGTCAGGCGCTGAAGCCGTCGAGATCGTTGATTACCACTGAGGTGAACATCATGAGCAAGCTTGATCCAATCACTCCCGGGGAACTCCTCGTTGAGGAATTCCTGACGCCCATGGGTATCAGCCAGTACCGCCTGGCCAAGGAAATAAATGTGCCCGCGCAGCGCATCAGCGCAATCGTCTCGGGCAGGCGCGCTGTCACTGCTGATACCGATTTGAGGCTATGCCGATTCTTCGGGCTATCCAGTGGCTACTGGCTGCGTGCTCAGGCTGCGCACGATACGGAGGTCGCCGAGCGCGAGCTTGGCGCAGCGCTGAAGCAGATAAAGCCATGGGCAAGAAATGCAGCGGAACAAAGCGGTGCAACCGACTCCACTTCGCGGCGCGAATGATCGACCCAGGCAGCCGAGGGGACCGGCAGGAAAAGGGGACAGATTTATTTTCCGGGGCAAAGGAAAAAGTTTTTCCCCCGCCGCCCGGACCCGCCCGCGGCCCGGTCCCCCCCCCTCCAAACCAATCCGCCGGGGGGGGGGGGGCTCTTGGGGCCGGGCGCGCGGCCCCCGGCGGCCGGGGGGGGGGGGGGGTGTCTCGGGCAGGGCGGCCAGGGGGGGGGGACGGTGCCGCCAGTTTCCAGGGCGAGGACTCATGGTTGGGAAAAGGGGACAGATTTATTTTTTTCGCCGCAAATAAATAAATCTGTCCCCTTTTTGCGGTCCCCTTTTTGCGGTCCCCTTTTTGCGGGAGACAAGTACCGTGCATCGATTCACTACTCTTTCCATCGCGATTCGTGGCCTGCTGCTGACGGGCGCGAGCCTGTGCACTCTGCCTGCGTTCGCCGGTTACGATGTCATCTCGAGCGACGAGACCAGGCTCACCTTCAACCTTGACGCTGTTGCCGCCAGTTTCCAGGGCGAGGACTCATGGTTCGGCGAGTCGAAGTCGTTCAACGGCGAACCCACCAACAGTTGGGGTGAGTTCGGCGTGGAACCGCGCCTTACGCTCGAGACGGGCCTCGGTGGCGGCACCTTGTTCGGGCAGCTCAGCACGGTCTACACCGCGACGCACAGCGACGATGCCTCCGGTCTCACGATCGGCACGGGCGATTCCGAGGACCTGAATCTGGAGCAGAGCCACGTGGGCTGGAAGACCGGGCAGTGGCTGGACGGCTACACCACCTCCTTCAGTATGGGCCGGCAGGACTACCAGATCGGCTCCGGCATGCTGATCGCGGACGGCACCAGCGATGGCGGCGGCGAGTACGGCGGCTGGTACATCGACATGCGCAAGGCATTCATCGAAACCGGGATCGCGCGCATCGAGGGCAAGGGCCTGCTGCTGGAAGGCTTTCGCATCGAGTACCGTCCGCGCCGTGGCGGTACCCGCGCCCATGCCGACGGCGGCAACGCGGAATACACTTTCTTCGAGACCACCAGGCTCGGTGCCACGTACCTGGTCGTCGATGCCCAGACCCCGGGCGTGGACGATCTGCAGGTGTGGGACGGCCGCCTGGACTGGAACGGCAAGGGTGCGCTGGAGGGCTTCGGGCTGCGTGGCGAATACGCGCACGAGGACAGCAAGCAGATCGAGGCCGACGGCTGGTTCGCCGAAGCGAGCTACCAGGCGAAAGAATTGTGCTGGACACCCACTTTCAGCTACCGCTATGCACACTTCGACGGTGACGATCCCGCGACTGCGAAGGATGAGCAGTTCCAGGAGATCGCCTACGGCTTCGACGACTACGGCACCTGGTTCCAGGGCGAAATCACGGGTAACTACCCGCTGGCGAACGGCAACCTGGACAGTCACCGCTTGCGCGTGAAGCTGCAGCCCGGCGCAAGGGTCACATTGAATGTGATGTACTACGACTTCACCCTGGACCAGGAGCAGATCCGGGGCGATCCGGTCAGAAGTGACGACTGGGGCCAGGAGATCGATTTCACCGTCGACTGGGCCGTCACGGACAGCGTAGCCGTCATCGGCGTGCTCGGAAACCTGATGCCGGGCGATGCCGCGAAGCAATGGACCGGCGGCGACAAGGACTGGCTGTATTCGATGATTTACGTGTCCTATGGCTACTAAAAAAGGGGACTAAAAAAGGGGACCTAAAAAAGGGGACAGATTTATTTACGGAGAAAATAAATCTGTCCCCTTTTTTTGTCACTTTTTGTTGGAGAAAATAAATCTGTCCCCTTTTTGGTCGTCCCCTTTTTGGTCCCCTTTTTGGGAATTGTTGCGTATGTGACCCATATGGGTCATGACATTGCCACTGCTGCTGCGTTAGCTTGGCGTCAGCGAGTAAACAAGTCGGATCGCTCGCCATGACTGGACCTGAAATTCTTATGCCGCGATCTTCCCGTTCCTTGCTCCACATATTTCTGGCTCTCTGCCTTGCCACGCTGGTTGCCTGCACCGGTGGCGAGGAGCGCCAGGCGCAATACCTCAAGCGCGCGCAGGAGCACTTCGATGCCGGTAATTTCGACAAGGCGATGGTCGAGGCGAAGAACGTCCTGCAGATCAATTCGGACAATGTGGCGGGCCGCTACCTGCTGGCGCAGTTGCACGAGCAGGAGCAGAACTGGGAGCAGATGTTCGCCAACCTGAAGCTGGTGATCGATCTCGATCCCAAGCATGTGCCGGCGCGCATCAAGCTGGGCCAGATGTTCTATGCCAACGCGTTGTATGATGAGACCCTGGAGCAGGCCGACGCGGTACTCGCGTTGCAGCCCGACAATGCCGATGCGCACACCCTGCGCGGCAGCGTGTTCTACAAGCAGGGCAACAACACCGCGGCCGAGGCCGAGGCCGAGCTGGCGCTGAAGACCGAGCCCACCAACGTCGGTGCGATCTCGGTGCTGAGCGCGGTCTATGGAGATACTGACCCCGAGCGCGCGCTCGCGATCATCGGTGACGGACTTGCGCGCCAGACGCAGAACGCCACGCTGCAACTGCTGAAGATCCGTGTGCTGGAGCAGAACCATCGCGAGGAAGAAGCGCTGGCGGTGTATCGCGAACTGGTCGAGGCCTACCCCGACAATCTCTTCTATCACTACCGCCTGGTGCGTTATCTCGAGGAGCACGGGCGCACCGACGAGGCCGAGGCGGCGCTGCGCAGCATCGTCAACACCAGCCCCGACAACGTGCAGCTGAAACTGTGGCTGACCCAGTTCCTGGCCAACAACCGCAACCCCGAGCTGGCCGAAACCACGCTGAAGAGTTTCATCGAACAGCAGCCGAAGCTCTACGAACTGCGCTTTGCGCTCGGCAAGCTCTACACCGCGATGGTGCGGGTGGCGGATGCGCGCGCGGTGTATCAGCAGATCGTGGAGCTTGATGGCAACGGCGCGGATGCGCTGCTCGCGCGCAACAAGCTGGTCGAGCTCGCGCTTGCCGAGCAGGACCAGGCGGGCGCCGATGCGCTGCTGGCCGAGATCTTCGCGGTCGAACCCGAGAACAGCGAGGCCCTGATCACCCGCGCGCGGATCGCGTTGCTGGCGCGCGATGTGAAGACCGCGACCGGCGATCTGCGCACGGTGCTGCGCAATGCCCCCGACAACGTCGTCGCGCTGCGCCTGCTGGCCGGTGCCCACGAGAGCGAGGGCGCGCTCGATCTCGCGCTCGACAACTACCGCCAGATTCTCGGGGTCGTGCCCTCCGATCACGAGGCCGCGTACAACGTGGCGCGCCTTGCGCTGGCGCAGGGTGAAACCGATGCGGCGCAGCTGACGCTCGAGAGCCTGACCGAGGCCAAGCCCGATTACGTGGATGCGCAGCGGCTGCTGATCGCCACGCTCGGGCACCAGGAGAAGTGGGACGTGGCGCTGGCGCGCACCGAGGCGCTGATCGCGAACCCTGACACCAAGGCGATGGGGCTGTATCTGCGCGGGCGTATCCAGTTCGATCGCAAGCAGTATGCCGAGTCAGCGGAATCGATGGAGCAGGCGCTGGCGCTGGAGCCGGCCATCGTCGAGGCGCTCGGTTTCGTGGTGAATGCGCGTCAGCAGCTCGGCGAGCCCGCCGTGGCGCTGGCCTATGTGCAGGCGCATGTGGCCGCGCATCCGGAGCATGCGCATGCCTATGAGTTGCTCGGTGCGCTGCAGCAGCAGGCGGGCGATGTGGCGGGTGCGCAGGCTTCGTGGCGCCGTGCCATCGAACTGGCGCCGGCGCAGCTCGGCTCCTACAGCCGCCTCGCCACGCAGCTCGCGCGCAGCGATGATTGGGACGGTGCGACCGCGGTGCTGCAGGCTGCGATTGACGCCAACCCGCGCAGCGCCGATCTGCAGGTAGCGTTGGGCGAGCTACTGCTCGAACGCCAGAAGGTCGATGAGGCCCTTGCCGCCTACGAAGCCGCGCTCAGGCTGCAGCCGAACATGCCGGTCGCGGCCAACAACCTTGCCGCGATCATCGCCGACCACCGGACCGATGAGCCCAGCCTGCGCCGTGCGCTGGCGCTGGCCCAGCCCCTCGAGGAGCTGCAGCAGCCGGCCTTTCTCGACACCCTGGCCTGGGTGAATTACCGGCTCGGTAACAGCGCTCGCACCGTGAGCCTGCTGAACGCCGCGATCGGGCTCGGCGGCGATGCGCCGGTCTACCACTACCACCTCGGCATGGCCTACCACAGCCAGAACCAGCTCGAACTCGCCCGCGAGCATCTCAGCCTCGCCGTGGCCACCACCGGCGCCGCGTATCCGGGGCGGGAGGAGGCGGAGCGGGTGTTGAATACGCTCTAGCGGGTGCCCCTAAAAGGGGACAGATTTATTTCAACATAAAAGGGGACAGATTTATTTTATCTCTACATAAAAGGGGACAGATTTATTTTATCTCGGTAGGGTATATGCTTCGGTCGGCTGACTGAGAATGATGTTCACAGGGAGGGCTGAGCGATGCCAAGGATGGCGCGAATCGTGTTACCCAATGGTCCGCACCATGTGGTGCAGCGTGGTCACAATCGGCAGGTGGTATTTGCGGCCACGGAGGACTATCAGCGGTACCTGGAGGATCTGCGCGAGCTGAAGGAACAGTTTGGTGTTCGGGTTTATGCGTACTGCCTGATGACCAATCACGTGCATTTGTTGCTCGCGCCGGGAGAGTGCACCGCCGGGCTGTCGCAGCTCATGAAAGCCCTCGCTGCACGTGCTACCCGGTATCGGAACCGGCTCGAGCGACGCACCGGCACTTTGTGGGAAAGCCGCTTCAGATCAAGCCCGGTACAGACCGAGCAATATTTGCTGGCATGCACACGCTATGTCGAGTTGAACCCGGTTCGTGCGCGGATAGTGTCCGACCCGTTGGAGTACCCGTGGTCGAGCTACGCATCGCGGATGAATCGTCTGGAAGCGTGCTGGCTGGATCGCGATCCCTGCTACCTGGCGCTCGGCGAGAGCGAGATTATCCGTCGTATGCGCTACCAGGAATTCGTGCACCAGGCGATCGCCCCTGATGAGTGGGGGCTGATCCGCGAAGCGCTACAGCGCGGCCAATTGACGGGGAGCGAGCACTTCGCAGCAGACGTGCAACGCATTCTCGGATTTCGCGTGGAGCGGCGGGGACAGGGTCGGCCCAAGCTTGATGAGCGCGATGTGCGATCGGGTGGAGACTGAATGCATTCGGGAAAAATAAATCTGTCCCCTTCACACGGGAAAAATAAATCTGTCCCCTTTTTCACATGCGCATTTTTTCATGGCGCCACGCCATCCGGCGCCCAGGATGAAGCTCCTGTTTCCAACGGCAGTTCCGTGCTTCGGGCAATCTGCGAAATCATTGTCCACGCACCAATGGAAGCAACCAGGTCGAGGCAGGCTTCTTCGCTGCCCACCTCCTGGCGACATTGCCGCCAGGTCGGTTCGCTGATTTTTCCGACGGCCAGGGTTTCATCCGTTGCCGCCAGCACGGCTTTCTCCCGCGCACCAAAATGTGAGGCATTCTGCCAGTCACGCACCGCCGCCAGGTCTTCTTCCGTGCAGCCAAACGCACGTACCGCAACGCCGTAGTGCTGGGTCCATTCATAATCTGAACCGCTGACCCAGGCGATCCGCATGATCACCAGCTCGCGCAGACGATCATCCAGTGCGGCGCCGTACAGCAGCGAGTACAGCAACTCATTGACGGCTTTCGCCAGTGTGGGCCGGCGCAGCAACAACCTGAAAATATTCCTGTCCGCCAGAATGGCGGGAATACCCAGCTGCTCGGTCAGTTGAACGCTGCGCTCGAGGGTGACCAGTTCTATACGACCCTGCTGCTCGCTCATGCTTCATCCTTCGAGAAATCCACACTTTCCTGCTTGCTCAACTGCGCCAGCAGATTCGGGGAAACCGGTACCGATTTGTGCGTTGCCTGGTCGGCGTTGACCCAGATGATTTCGGCACGACTGAACAACTGCTGGTCGCTCTTTTTGGTGGCGATCAGCTCAAAGGTGATACTGGATCGGCCGACGCGGGCAGTACGGGCATGAATCTCGACTTCCTCGTCAGCGGGAATCGGCGAAGAAAAATCCACGCTCAGCCTGACGGTATGAAAATCCGTGCCCTTGTCCTGAGTGTTGGCATCGTATCCGATCACCCTGAAATATTCCTGCAGTGCGGTCTGGAAATACACCACGTGGTTGGCGTTGAACACAAAGCCCTGCATATCAACCTCGGAATAACGAACCCTCAGATAATGGCTGAAATGAAATTGTCCGGTAGCTGGCATGAAAATGGCTCTCCGTGATTCGTGCGGATGATCATGCTAAACGTCGGTGATGAGCAGGTCGAGAGCGGTGGTGATTTCCTGCCGATGGGAGAAAAAGTCTGCGATTTTCACACCCACATGCTGTTTTCGGCTGCCTGCCAATTGCGGCGTCAGCAGCGCATATTGCTTCCCATCAACCTGAAACACAGGGGCAAGTGTCTGAGCGCACCGCCGGGATGTCACTGCTCGTGAAAGCCCTGGCTGCACGCGCTACCGCGTGGCCAGTTGACGGGGAGTGAACGCTTCGTGGCACGCATTCTCGTAAAAGCGTAAAACGCGTAAAAAAAAGGGGGGAGCCTTTTTCTACATTCAGGGAAAATAAATCTGTCCCCTTTTTCTTTTTCTTTTTCTACATTCAGGGAAAATAAATCTGTCCCCTTTTTCAGTCCCCTTTTTCATTTTCATTCAGGGAAAATAAATCTGTCCCCTTTTTCAGCGCTCCAGCAGTTTCAGCTTGCGGGGCACTCCGTCCCATTCCTCGGCATCGGGCGCAGGCGGCCTCATTTTCGAGATGTTGGGCCAGATCTTTGCCAATTCCGCATTCAGCCGGATGAAGGACTGCTGATCCCTCGGAACATTTCTCTCTTCCACAATGGCACCTGCCGGGCATCGCGGCGGACATAGCGCGCAGTCGATGCACTCGCCCGGATGAATCACCAGAAAATTGGGGCCCTCACGGAAGCAATTGACCGGACATACATCCACGCAGCTCGTGTGCTTGCAGTTGATACAGTTTTCGGTAACGACAAACGGCATTGCAGGGCTCGCAATAGGCGGGAAGCAGCCGGGTGCCCGATTTGCCACGACCGCCACGGCTTGCTGAAACTCTCGTCAGCATTGTTTTGCAAAATCAGAACGATTGGTATCCGTCATTTGACTGATGGGGAGGCGAGCGGGTTCTGCCTAGAATATCGCGGAGGTACGCCATGGTCCTGTTCGCAGATTTATGCGCTCCAGTCATCGGTTGGCTCGGGTGATCGGTATGGCGGAGCAATGCTTCCAGGCATGTTCAACGGGATTTCTGTCCGCTGTTGCTGGCGCAACGACGAATCGATCGGAGGCTCCTTGAAAGTACGACGAAGAGGACGAAATGAATATTAGGATTCCTTCCTGGTTGAAGGTTCTCCTGAGAAGCGATCGTCCAGCCGAGCCATTGGCATCATGCGCCGAGCATGGCCATTCGAGCGCTCAATCGGACTGCGACGCAACCATCAGGGATGAAACGGAGGATGGTTCAGGCGAGAGTCACTTCGAAACCGGGCAGTTGAAACTCAATGGCAAGCACAACGAAATCAGGCTGGAGGGATTTCACAAGAACGCGCAAGTGCCGCAACCGCAGGCCTGTCAGGAGGATACGAAAAACGGTGCCTGGGAACTCTTCCATAAAAACGGACAGTTGCGATCCAGGGGAAACTACCAGGACGGCAAACGGTGTGGCCACTTTGAAGTCTTCCACGCCAATGGCCAGTTGAGGTCCAGGGGGAACCATAAGGACGATACCCGAGACGGCCACTATGAATCGTACTTTGAAAATGGACAATTGGAATCCAGGGGCATCTATGTTGAAGGAGAAAAACATGGCTCCTGGGAACAGTTCTACGAAAGCGGCCAGTTGAGATCAAGCGGCAGTTACAGTCACGGCAAGCGAGATGGTTGCTTCGAGGAGTACCGTGAAAACGGTCGGCCAAGCATCAAGGAGTGCTACAGGGACGATAGACGGGATGGTCCCTACCAATCGTTCGACAAAGAGGGTCGGTTGAAAACCAGCGGGAACTACAAAGATGGCGTGCTGCACGGCGCCTGCGAGTTGTATGATGACAACGGTCTGGTAATGGAAATGGCGGACTACAAAGACGGAGTCCGTCAAAAGAAGACGAAGAAGCGAGCGACGCGCTAGCGGCGTGTCGGAATCAACCCCATGATTAGCCCGTCCCGACCCAAGCGTGACGAATTAGCCTTGCATTGATCATTGCCGACAAATCCGCCGGCCATAAACAAGGAGCAGCAAGATGCCCGCATTTACGCATCGTCATACCCGATATCGCGCCGGATCCACGCTTGGCGAGCGCTTCGGCAACTGGGCTTTGTTGATTTCCTTGGTTGTTGCAACCATGCCGGCAGTGGCGGCGGGCACAGTTGCAGACGCTGCGGCGCGCCCGAATATCCTGGTGATTCTGGCTGATGATCTTGGCTATTCCGACCTCGGCGCCTTCGGCGGCGAGATCAACACTCCCAACCTGGACAAGCTCGCCGGCGAGGGGCTGCGGATGACGCAGTTCCATACCACGGCGACCTGTTCGCCTACCCGCTCCATGTTGATGACGGGTGTCGATCACCATATTGCCGGCATTGGCAATATGGTCGAGCTGCTGACGCCCGAACAAAAAGGGCACCCGGGTTATGAGGGCTATCTGAATCGACACGTGGTCACACTGCCACAATTGCTGCGTGATGCCGGTTACGAGACGATCATCAGCGGGAAGTGGCACCTTGGCGTCGAGCCGGACCAGGATCCGGCGGAGCGTGGATTTGAACATTCATTCGCGTCCTTGCCTGCCGGAAACAATCATTTCGGCCTGATGAACAGCCCCGGCGTGAACAACAAGACGATGCGGTATGCATACACCGAAAACGGCAAAACGGTGGATTCCCTGCCGGCAGATTACTATTCATCCGATTATTTCACGCAACGACTGATCGGCTTCATGAAAGAGCGGGACCGCAACCGCCCGTTCTTCGCCTACTTGCCCTTTACCGCTCCGCATACGCCGCTGCAGGCACCGGCGGAAATGATCGCCAAGTACAAGGGGCATTACGACCAAGGCTGGAACGTGCTGTGGCAGCAGCGCCTCGAGCGCCAGCGCAAGCTCGGTGTATTGCCGCTCAATGCCGCGGCGCAAGAGCCCGCCACCTTGTTGAGCTGGGATGAGCTGAGCGCGGAGGATAAACGCTATTCCGCGCGCAATATGGAAATTTATGCGGCGATGGTCGATCGTATGGACTGGAATATCGGCAGGGTACTCGATTACCTGCGTGATACCGGGGATTTGGACAACACCCTGGTGATATTCCTGTCCGATAACGGTGCCGAAGGGGCCAATATCATCCAGCAGACATTCATGGCGGTGGGAATACGCATTCCTCCGACACCCTTCGAGCAGCTTGGCAGTGCCACTTCTAAGACCGGCTACGGTCCTCATTGGGCACAAGCGAGCACCATGCCGTTCCGGTTGTTCAAGGCAAACATGACTCAGGGGGGCCTGGTTTCACCCACAATCATTCGCTATCCGCGCTTCGAGCGGCAGGGGCAAATCGATCCTGCCTTCGCCACCGTGATGGATATCGCGCCCACCGTCCTCGATTTGGCGAGTGTCGAACACCCGGGCACGAAGTATCGTGACCGCGATGTTGCGCCGCTCGATGGGCGCTCGATGCTGCCGTATCTGCAGGGTCGCAGTGACCGCGTTCACGGTGTGGACGAGGCCGTTGGCTGGGAGTTGTTTGGCCAGCGTGCACTGCGCCAGGATCACTGGAAAATAGCCTGGATCAGCAAGCCCAATGGTTCCAGTGACTGGGAACTGTACGATCTGGAGCGGGACCCGGGCGAGCGTCATGACCTGTCCGAAGATGATCCGCAACGCTTGCGCAACATGATCAGGTTGTGGGATCAATATGCCAGGGACAAGGGCGTCATCCTGCACGAACAGATGGTCAGTCCGTATAACGCCCCGGTGATCTGACCCCGATCCGTATAGATGGCTGATCCTGAGCACCTGATTTTAGTGAGAAATAATGGCTCGTTGACAATGGAGCGGGAATGATCGGAGAGGAGCTTCCCCCGCTGAATCCCGCAGACGACGATCAGCGATGGATGACGCGGGCGCTCGAGCTCGGAGCCGAGGCCGCTGCTGCCGGCGAGGTGCCGGTTGGCGCGGTCGTGGTGCTCGAGGGCAAGCTGATCGGCGAGGGCTGGAATCAGCCCGTTGCAAGCCATGATCCGAGCGCCCATGCGGAGATCGTGGCGCTGCGCGCGGCGGCCCGGGCGATCGGAAACTACCGTTTGAGTAGCGCTTCGCTGTATGTCACGATCGAGCCGTGCGCGATGTGTGCCGGGGCGCTGGTCCATGCGCGTGTGGCGCGCCTGGTGTTCGCGGCCCGGGAGCCACGCGCCGGCGCGGTGATCAGCAACCTCGGCTTGCTGGAGCGCGGGTTCCTCAACCATCGCGTGGCCTGGAGCGAAGGGGTATGCGAGCAGGCGGCCGCGCAGTTGATGAAAGACTTCTTTGCGCGCCGTCGCGCGAGTGCCTCAGGATCTTTCGGGTGAGAGATAGGAGCCCGCGCTGCTGCCGCCCAGGGCGAGCTGGAACAGTTCGCCACCGTCGTTGTGATGCAGCAGGAAACGGTGGTACTGGCGGATCCGGTTGACGAAACTCGCCGTCTCGAAGCCGCGTGCATAGCCATGCCTGGTGCGTGAATGCCACTCGCGCTTGCTGAGCAGCGGCAGTTGCTGTTCCACATCGGCCCACACGTCGGGGTTGGCGCCGCGCAGCGTGGCGAGTTTGCGCGCGTCCTCGACGTGTGCAGGCCCGATGTTGTAGGCCGCAAGCGCAAAAAGCTCGCGGTCGGGTTGTGCGATTTTCTCGCTGACCTGGGCAAGCAATTCGCGGAAGTAGCGCGCTCCGCCGCGCAGGCTCTGTTCCATGTTGCGGCGATCCGACACGCCCACCTCGGCGGCGGTCGCCTTGGTCAGCATCATCATGCCGGCCACACCGGTGCGTGAGACTGCCTGCGGGTTCCAGTGCGATTCCTGGTAGCTGATGGCGGCCAGCAGGCGCCAGTCGACATCCTCTTCGCGTCCGATGCGGCGCATCAGCTTTTCCAGTCGCGGCAATTGACGCTCGGCCCGTTCGGCAAAGGCATTCAGTGCCCGGCGGTTGATTTCCGGCAGGTAGCCAAAGAATCGCTCGCGCAGCAGATCGAGATCACCGCTCGCCTCGTAGGCGCTCAGAAAGCTCTGCATGGTGTGGTACAGGCGGCTGTTCTGGCGCTTGCGTGCCGTTGCCCAGGACAACTGCTCGGACTGCTCGATTTCGAAAGCGACCTCGAGACCGGGAAACAGGCCCTGGTGCATGAAGAACTCGTTTGACTTGACGACCGCGTAGTCGATCTCGCCATCGAGAATTTTCTTCAGCATTTCGAAAGTCTCGATGCGGGTGGCTTCCTGCCAGCTGAGCGCGGGGATGGCCTGCTGCGCGTCGTGCAGCGCATCCGCGGAACTGGTCTGCGCCAGAACCATCACCCGCGCACCCACCAGGTCTTTCATGGAGGAGGGGCGCGGGGTACCGCTGCGATAGACGATCTGCTGGCTCACATCGAGATAGGGAGAACTGTAGAGATAGCTCAGTCTTCCCTCGTCCCTCGCGGTGAGGCCGGATGCGGCGATATCCGCGGTACCGCGGTCCAGCGCTGCGTAGGCATCGCCGGTATTCGCCGCCGGCAGCATCTCGAGTTCGACACCGAGATGCGCGGCGAACGCGCGCGCGAGTTCGTACTCGATCCCTGAAGGTCCGTGCTCGTTGACGACGAAGGTGGCCGGGTTTACCCGGCTGACGACACGCAGCGTGCCGCGCGTCATTACCTCGTCAAGGGAATCCTTTGGAAGCCTGGACTCGTGTGCCTCGAATGCCGCGTTCGGATACGCGCTGAGTACCGCACACAACAGGCCCGTCAGGATGCCCCTAACATGCGGGCTGACGAACCTGGTCCTGCTTTCCATCGTTCCAGTAGTTGCTGTGATCGACATCGGTCACACTCTTGCTGTACGTGGCGAGGGCGATTCTAAGCGCGACCAGCGCCATGACCGAGTGAACCGAGCGGCAATAATCCCCGTTTTTTTTGAACCGGAACTCCAACGGCCGTTGATTGTTAGTGACTGCATACTCCGCAAGGCTTTATCTGAGTGGAGTTGGCAGTACGGCTGGTAGGCAATTGTTGCTTAGCCAGAGTACCGGCCGTACGTTAGAATCCGCGCCTCCGAGAACCTCCCGGGAAGCAAATGAGCGGCAATCGACCAGCTATCGAACCAGCAATATTGACTCTCGATGGTGCGCCGGCGCTGTCGCCGTTTCGCCTCGGCAGATTGCTGACACGATTGCGCGCGGTGTGCGCGGAGCTGATTTCCGTGCAGGCGCGGTATCTGCATTTCGCCGAGATCGATGCGCCACTCGATGCGCCCGCGCAGGAAAAATTGCACCGTCTCCTGCAATACGGCCCGAGCCGCGTTGCACAGCGTTGCGAAGGCACGCTGTTTCTGGTGGTGCCGCGCCCGGGTACGCTGTCCCCGTGGTCGAGCAAGGCAAGTGATATCGCGCGCAATTGCGGGCTGGACAGCGTGCGGCGCATCGAGCGCGGGATCGCGTACCACGTTGCCTGCCAGACGCCGCCGGATGGCGCCACCCGGTTGCGGATCGCGGCGCAATTGCATGACCGGATGGTGGAAAGCGTGCTCGACGATATCGGTGATGCGGCGCGGCTTTTCGCGCACGCGGAGCCACGCGAACTGCGTCATGTCGATATCCTCGGGGGTGGACGCGAAGCGCTGGTGCAAGCCAATCGACAGTTCGGCTTTGCGCTGGCCGAGGACGAGATCGATTATCTGTGCGCGAGTTTCATTTCACTCGGGCGCGACCCCAGCGATGTCGAGCTGATGATGTTTGCCCAGGCCAACAGCGAGCACTGCCGGCACAAGATCTTCAACGCGAGCTGGAACATCGACGGCGAGCCCCAGTCGCGCAGCCTGTTCGCGATGATCCGCAATACCCACGAGCGCGCCGCCGATGCCGCGGTGCTGAGTGCCTATTCCGACAATGCGGCGGTGATCCGCGGCCACGTCGCGGGCCGCTTCTTTCCCGATCCCGAGACCCGGCGCTTCGGCTTTCAGCGCGAGCCGGTGCACATCATGATCAAGGTCGAGACGCATAATCATCCCACCGCGATCGCGCCCTATGCGGGTGCCGCGACCGGTTCCGGTGGCGAGATCCGCGATGAGGGTGCGGTTGGATGCGGAGCGCGCCCCAAAGCCGGGCTGGTCGGGTTCAGCGTGTCGAATCTTCGCGTGCCGGATTTCGTGCAGCCCTGGGAGATCGATCATGGCAAGCCCGGGCGCATTGCCTCGGCACTGCAGATCATGCTCGAAGGGCCGCTGGGCAGCGCGGCCTTCAACAACGAATTCGGCCGTCCCGCCATAGCGGGTTACTTTCGCAGTTTCGAACAACTGCACGATGCCGAGGTGCGCGGTTATCACAAGCCGATCATGATCGCCGGCGGCATGGGCAATGTGCGCGAGGGGCATGTGCTGAAAAGCCCCCTGGATGGCGGCGAGCGACTGGTGGTGCTGGGCGGCCCCGCGATGCTGATCGGGCTTGGTGGCGGCGCCGCGTCGTCGATGAACTCGGGGTCGAGCGACGCGGAACTCGATTTTGCCTCGGTGCAGCGCGATAACGCCGAGATCGAGCACCGTTGCCAGGAGGTGATCGATCGCTGCTGGCAGCTCGGAGAGCACAACCCCGTGCGCTTCATTCACGATGTGGGCGCCGGCGGGCTGTCGAACGCACTACCCGAGCTGGTAAAGGACGGTGGCTGCGGCGGACGCATCGAGTTGCGCAGCATCCCCAGCGCGGATAGCGGTCTGTCGCCGCTGGAACTGTGGTGCAACGAGGCGCAGGAGCGCTATGTCCTGGCGATTGCGGAACACGATCTCGAGCGCTTCCGTGCGATCTGCGAACGCGAGCGCTGCCCGTTCGCGGTGGTCGGGATCGCGACCAGGGAACCGTTGCTGCAGTTGGTCGATGCGAACAACGCCAGTCTGCCGGTGGATCTGCCGCTGTCGGTGCTGTTCGGCAAGCCGCCGCGCATGCAGCGCGAATTCCGGCGCACCCGCAAAAGCCTGGCGGCGCTGAACCTCGAGGGCGTCGAACTGGGCGCGGCGTTGCACCGGGTGCTGCGTCTGCCCGCGGTGGCGAGCAAGTCCTTCCTGATCACGATCGGCGATCGCAGCGTCACCGGCCTGGTGAGTCGTGACCAGATGGTCGGACCGTGGCAGGTGCCGGTCGCGGACGCCGGAGTCACGCTCGCCAGCTTCGACTCCTGTGCCGGCGAGGCGATGGCCATGGGCGAGCGCGCACCGCTGGCATTGATCGATGCCCGCGCCTCGGCGCGCATGGCGGTAGCCGAGGCGCTGACCAATATTGCATCGGCACCCATCGGCGCGCTGTCACAGGTGAAGCTGTCGGCCAACTGGATGGCGGCCGCCGGACACCCCGGAGAAGACCAGGCGCTGTTCGATGCGGTGCAGGCGGTGGGCATGGAACTGTGCCCCGCGCTTGGCGTCGTGATTCCGGTGGGCAAGGACTCGATGTCCATGAGCACGCGCTGGAACGAGGGCGGAACCACCCGTGCGGTCACCGCGCCGCTGTCATTGATCGTCTCGGCCTTTGCTCCGGTTGCGGACGTGCGGCTGTGCGTCACGCCGCAGATCGATCGCGATGCGCCGGATTCGCTGCTGTTGCTGGTCGATCTCGGTCGCGGCAAGAACCGGCTGGGTGGATCGGCGCTGGCGCAGGTCTATTCGCAACTGGGAGCGGTTGCGCCGGACCTCGACGAGCCCGCGCTGCTGGCCGGGTTCTTCACCGCGGTGCAGAACTGTCTTGCCGAGCGTCTGCTGCTCGCCTACCACGATCGCTCCGACGGCGGCTTGTTCGTGACCCTGTGCGAGATGGCCTTTGCCGGGCGCAGCGCGCTCGATATCGATATCGGCGGCATTGCGTCCGATCCGTTCGGTGTGCTGCTCAACGAGGAACTCGGCGCGGTACTGCAGGTGCGGGCCCGGGATCGGGAAGCAGTGACAGGTCATTTTGCCGCGGCGGGTCTCGCGGCGCATGTGCATCTGCTGGGACGAGCGGGGCGGGGCGCGGACATCTGCCTGCGCAGTGGCGAGCGCGAACTGTTCCGGGAGTCTCGCGTGGCGCTTCACCGCCGGTGGTCGGAGCTGAGTTATCGCATGCAGGCACTGCGCGACAATCCGCGGTGTGCGGAGGAAGAATACCTTGCCCTGCTCGATGAGGACGATCCGGGCTTGTCGGCACGATTGTCCTTTGCGCCGCACGAGGATGTGGCGGCACCCTGGATCCATGGCGCAACCGCGCCGCGGATCGCGATCCTGCGTGAACAGGGCGTGAATGGCCAGTATGAAATGGCCGCTGCCTTCGAGCGCGCCGGCTTTGCCGCGATCGATGTGCACATGAGTGACATCCTTTCGGGCGCGGTCGAGCTCGGCAGTTTTCGCGGGCTTGCCGCCTGTGGCGGCTTTTCCTACGGGGATGTGCTCGGTGCCGGTGAGGGCTGGGCCAAGACCATTCTGATGCATGCGCGGGCGCGCGATCAGTTCCAGGCTTTTTTCGAGCGCCCGGACACGTTCACATTCGGCGTCTGCAATGGTTGCCAGATGCTGTCGAACCTGCGCGATATCATTCCCGGTGCGGGTCATTGGCCGCGTTTCGTGCGCAATCTGTCGGAGCAATACGAGGCACGCGTGGCGATGGTGCGGGTGGAGCACACGGCGTCGGTCGTGCTCGCGGGGATGGCGGACTCGCTGATACCGATCGTGGTTTCGCACGGTGAAGGGCAGGCGGAATTCCGGGCCCAGGCGCTCGAGCGCCTCGAGCAGGACGCGCGGGTGGCGCTGCGTTATGTCGATAATCATGGAGCCCCCGCGGCTCGCTTCCCCGCCAACCCCAACGGTTCGGCCGGGGCGGTGGCGGGTGTGTGCAGCGAGGACGGGCGGGTAACGATCATGATGCCGCACCCCGAGCGGGTGTTCCGGACCGTGCAAAACTCCTGGCAGCCACCTGGCTGGGGAGAAGACGGTGCCTGGATGCGACTGTTCCGCAACGCCCGCGCCTGGCTGGCCTGAGTGATGGCAGCATTTGGCGCGCTCACGGCATCTGGCTATAATGCCCCGCCCTACGTTACCCCGGGCGCCCTGTCAGGGCGCATTCTCCACGCTACGGACGCCTGCTGAAGCATGCTGAATCGTTATCCGCTCTGGAAAAACCTTCTGGTCGCCTTTGTCCTGGTGCTGTCTGCCATCTATGCGCTGCCGAACATCTATCCGCCGGACCCGGCGGTCCAGGTGTCGGGATCGAGCAGCGCGCTCGAGATCGATCAGGCGACGCTCGACAAGGCGACCGACGCGCTCGCCGCAGCGGGCATCGCGGTGCGTGGCAGCGAGTTCAGTGCGCGCAACGCGCTGTTGCGCCTCGATGATGCCGAGCAACAGTTGCGCGCCAAGTCGGTGATCAAGCGCGCACTCGGTGATGATTACGTGGTCGCGCTCAATCTTGCCCCCACCACTCCCGACTGGTTGCTGGCAATCGGCGGCTCGGCGCTCAAGCTCGGTCTCGATCTGAGTGGCGGCGTGCATTTCCTGCTGCAGGTCGATACCGCGGCGACCGTCGCGAAGCGACTCGATATCTATGCCACGGACGTGAAGAAAAAATTGCGCGAGCAGCGCATCCGCGGCCTGGTGACGGTCGCTGACGCGGGTCATATCGAGCTGGATTTTGCGAGCGCCGAAGTGCGCGCCAGGGCCGCGGAGGCAATCCAGGAAGCGATGCCCGAACTGCAGCGCCTCAGCCTCGAGAGCGACGGCAAGTTCCGGTTGCAGCTGGCACTCACCGAGGCGCAGATCCGCGAGATGGAGGATTACGCGGTAAACCAGAACCTCACCACGCTGCGCAACCGGGTGAACGAGCTTGGCGTGTCGGAGCCCCTGATCCAGAAGCAGGGCCGCAACCGCATCGTGGTCGAGCTGCCTGGCGTGCTCGATACCGCCGAAGCCAAGCGTATTCTCGGCAAGACCGCCAACCTCGAATTCCGCCTCGAGGCGCGCTTCGATGACGAGGGCGGTTCGGGCAAGGAGGAATTCGAGTTCCGCAATCCCGGCCCGGGCGAACGGCGCGCCTGGCTGGAGCGCGACATCATCATCGCCGGTGACCGGGTCACCAGCGCGCAGTCCAACTACGACGAGAACGGCAGACCACAGGTCAACATCGGTCTCGACAGCCAGGGTGGCACGATGATGAATCGTGCCACGCGCGACAACATCAAGCGCCGCATGGGCGTGCTGTTCATCGAGCGCAAATCGCGCACCATCGGTTACGAGAAGGACGCCGACGGCTATGAAACGCCGATCACCGAGAAGTACGAAGAGAAAAAGATCATAAGTCTCGCGACCATCCAGTCGGCACTCGGCACCCAGTTCCGCATCACCGGGCTCGACAGCCCGGCGGAGGCCGCGGAGCTCGCGTTGCTGCTGCGCGCCGGCGCGCTTGCCGCGCCGCTCGATTTCGTGGAAGAGCGCACCGTCGGGCC
This sequence comes from Gammaproteobacteria bacterium, assembly GCA_016705365.1. Classification (NCBI taxonomy): domain Bacteria; kingdom Pseudomonadati; phylum Pseudomonadota; class Gammaproteobacteria; species Gammaproteobacteria bacterium. Next base: position 27,110 of record JADIYI010000005.1, read on the forward strand.
CTCGCTCGGCGCCGACAATATCGCGCTCGGGCTGCGTTCCATCCAGATCGGATCGCTGCTGGTGATCGGCTTCATGCTGCTGGTCTATCGCGTGTTCGGGATCTTCGCGATCCTTGCGCTGGGTTTCAACGTGATGTTGCTGCTGTCGCTGATGTCGATGCTCTCGGCCACACTGACACTGCCGGGCATGGCAGGCATCGTGCTCACGATCGGCATGGCGGTCGATGCCAACGTGTTGATCAACTCGCGGATCCGCGAGGAGCTGGCCAATGGCTTGACCCCGCATGCGGCGATTCATGCCGGTTATGAGCGCGCCTTCCTGACGATCATCGACTCGAACCTCACCACCTTGCTGATTGCGGTGATCCTCTACGCGGTGGGCACCGGTCCGGTGCGCGGTTTCGCGGTGGTGTTGTCGCTGGGAATCCTGACGTCGATGTTTACCGCCGTGATGGGCACCCGCGTACTGGTCAACCTCGTCTATGGCGGCCGGCGCCAGATCAAACTCTCGATATAGCGCTACAGGAGCCCCTCATGGCGGCCGAAGAACGGGTAATTGACTTCATGAAGACGCGGCTGCTGGCCGGCGTCATCTCGATCGTGCTGGTGCTGGGAGCGTTGCTCTCCCTGGTGGTCAATGGTCTCAACCTGGGGCTGGATTTCACCGGGGGCACCCTGGTCGAGGTGGGCTTCAGCGCACCGGCGCCCCTGGCGGAGGTGCGCGAGAGCCTCGCCGAGGCGGGCTTCGGGCGCGCCACCGTTGCGCATTTCGGTTCGGATAGAGAGGTGCTGATCCGCCTTTCAGTCGCCGATTCCGCCAAGGTTGGCGAACAGATCGCGGCCAAGCTCTCGACCGGGAGCACCGGTGAGGTGAGCCTGCGCCGAACCGAATTCGTCGGCCCGCAAATGGGTGACGAACTGCGTGATCAGGGTGGCCTCGCGCTGCTGACTTCCCTGCTGGTAGTGATGCTGTATGTGTCGGTGCGCTTCCAGTGGAAGCTGTCGGTGGGCGCGGTGGTCGCGCTGGTGCACGATGTGATCATCACGCTCGGGGCGTTCTCGCTGTTTCACTGGGAGTGCGATCTGACGGTGCTGGCGGCATTCCTGGCGCTGATCGGCTACTCGATCAATGACACGATCGTGGTGTATGACCGCTTGCGCGAGAATTTCCGCAAGATGCGCCGCATGGACCGCTTCGGGATCTGCAATGCCTCGCTGACCCAGACGCTCGGGCGCACCCTGATGACTTCCGGGGTGACGTTCCTGGCCGTGGCCGCGCTGCTGATTTTCGGTGGCGAGGTGTTGCGCGGCTTTGCGCTGACTCTGAGTATCGGCATCATCGTCGGCACGTATTCGTCCATTTACGTGGCGACCAATTTCGCGCTCTGGCTGGGGCTCGACCGCCAGGACCTGATGCTGCCGGTCAGGGACGACAAGGAGATCCAGGGCTCGCCCTGAGCCTTCGCTCAGGGTGTTTTCAGCGCCGCGCTCCCCAGGGCGGGTCGGATCGACTGCAACATCGCCTTGAGACATTTGGGGTTGGCGGCCACGATATTGCCGCTTTCGAGCCAGTTGCTGCCGCCGTCGAAATCGCTGACCAGGCCGCCCGCTTCCTGCACCATCAACGCGCCGGCGGCGATATCCCACGGCTGCAGGCCCATTTCCCAGAAGCCGTCGAGACGTCCGGCCGCGACATAGGCGAGGTCGAGCGTCGCGGCGCCTGCGCGGCGGATGCCCGCGCTGCGGCTGGCGAATTCGCGCAATACCTTCAGATAGGCGTCGATGTGTTGCAGCGCGGGATCGCGAAACGGAATCCCGGTGCCGAGCACTGCTTCCTGAGATGCGGAGCGGCTGCTGACACGCATGCGTCGGCCGTTCAACTGCGCGCCGGAACCGCGCGTGGCGGTGAATTCCTCGCGCCGTATCGGATCGACGATCACGCCGTGCTCCAGTCTCCCGTCCTTCAGGCAGGCAATGGAAACCGCGAAATGCGGAATTCCGCGCATGAAGTTGGTGGTGCCGTCGAGCGGGTCGATGATCCAGTGGAAAGGCGAGTTCCCGATATCACCGGTCCAGCCGCTTTCCTCCGCGAGCACCGCATGATCGGGGTAAGCCTTGCGCAGCTGGAAGATGATCTCGCGTTCGGCGGCGAGATCGGTCTCGGTCACGAAATCGTTGTCACTCTTGCGGCTCACTTCGACCAGATCGAGTCGGTCGGCGGCCCGCGCAATCATCTCGCCCGCCTTGCGGGCGGCGGCGAGGGCGATGTTGACCATGGGATGCATCGACGGGGGTCTCCTGTTGCGCGGCCGGCTTGAAAAGGGGCGTGATTGTAGCAGACCCCCTTGCGCTGCCCGGCGCTGCGTATAGTGCAATAGTGACCGGGCAGCGAGCCTCCGGTTGCGGGTCGCGGTTTGCGCGCCATCGCCATGCTGGCTAGTCTAGGCGGCATCGCGTCGCGGCGGGTGTCTGCCACCGGCCGCGCGCAGGCAGCCGGGGATTGGAGCATATCGTGACGACCGATTTGACGGATGATGAGCGGGTGGACGATCTGCTGCAGCGGGTGCGTGTGGTGCTGGTCGGGACGGTGCATTCGGGCAATATCGGCTCCGCCGCGCGGGCCATGAAGAACATGGGGCTGCGGCATCTGGTTCTGGTGGCGCCGCTGGATTTTCCGCATCGCGAGGCGAGCTACCGCGCGGTGCAGGCGAGCGATATTCTCGATGCGGCACGGGTGACGGACACGCTGGAGCAGGCGGTGGCGGATTGCGCGCTGGTGATCGGCACCAGTGCCCGCGAACGTCGCATCCAGTTGCCGCAGCTCAGCCCGCGCGAATTGGGCCCACGCTGCATGGCGATGCCTGCCGGGGAGCAGATCGCGCTGGTGTTCGGGCGCGAGGACTCGGGCCTCGACAACCAGGAGTTGCGCCTGTGTCATGCGCATGTCCATATCCCGACCAGCGCGCGATATACCTCGCTGAACCTCGCGGCCGCGGTGCAGTTGTTGTGTTACGAGCTGCGGATCGCGGCGCTGGCCACGGTTGCGGATCAGGCCGTCGCGAACACGCCGGCCTGGGACGAGCCCCTGGCAACGGTGGAGGGGATGGAGCGCTTCTACGAGCATCTGGAGATCACGCTGACGGAGATCGGATTTCTCAATCCCGCGGCGCCAAGACAGTTGATGACGCGCTTGCGACGATTGTTCAACCGCGTGCATATGGACCAGATGGAGCTGAATATCCTGCGCGGCATGCTCACCGAGATACGCAAGCGTATTCGGGTGGGGCAAGGCAATTCTTGACTGAAACGCTTGGGAACAGAATACTGCCCTTGGACATATCTTCGCGGGAGCGTCGGGTCATGCGACTGACAACCAAGGGCCGCTATGCGGTAACCGCCATGCTGGATCTCGCGTTGCACGAGGATTGCGGGCCGGTGAGCCTGGCGGATATTTCCGCTCGCCAGGAGATTTCGCTGTCGTACCTGGAGCAGTTGTTCGCCAAGTTGCGCCGTGCCGGGCTGGTCAGCAGTGTGCGTGGTCCTGGCGGGGGTTACCGCCTGAAACGCGAGGGATCGACCATTTTCATGGCCGAGATCATCGATGCCGTGAACGAAAACACCGACTCGACCGCTTGCCAGGGCAAGGAGGGCTGTCACCACGGTGAAACCTGCCTCACCCACACCCTGTGGAACAACCTGAGTGCGCAGATCCACTCGTTTCTGGGCCAGATCAGCCTGGCGGAGCTGGTTGCGCGTGGCGAAGTGCAGCGCGTCTCGAAGCGTCAGGACGAACGCGATCCCCGTGGGTCGCGCCATCGCGCGCTCGGGGATATAGCCCTCACCCCGCTCGGCTGAGGCTGACGAGCCATGCGTCTGCCCGTGTATCTGGACTATTTCGCGACCACGCCGGTCGACCCAAGAGTTGCGGCACGCATGACGGAGTGTCTCACCCTCGAGGGCAATTTCGGCAATCCGGCATCGCGCTCGCACGTCTATGGCTGGCGCGCCGAGGAAGCCGTGGAGCATGCCCGCCGCGAGGTGGCCGATCTGTTGCACGCCGACCCGCGGGAAATCGTCTGGACCTCGGGCGCAACCGAGTCCGACAATCTCGCGATCAAGGGCGTGGCGCACTTCCATCGGCGCAAGGGACGCCATCTGGTCACCTCGCTGATAGAACACAAGGCGGTGCTCGACAGTTGCCGGCAGCTGGAGACCGAGGGCTTCGAGCTCAGTTATCTGCGCCCCGATGCCGACGGTCTCGTGTCACCCGATGCGCTGCGCTCGGCCTTGCGCGAGGACACCGTGCTGGTCAGCATCATGCACGTGAACAACGAGTTGGGCACGATCAACGATATTGCCGCGCTCGGCGCCGTGTGCCGGGAGCGAGGGGTCCTGTTTCACGTCGATGCCGCGCAGAGCGCGGGCAAGATGGCGCTCGATCTGCAGCTGCTGCCGGTCGACCTGATGTCGCTGTCGGCGCACAAGATGTACGGCCCCAAGGGCGCGGGGGCGCTGTACGTGCGGCGTCTGCCGCGGGTCGGGCTCGAGGCCCAGATGCACGGGGGCGGCCATGAGCGCGGCATGCGCTCGGGCACGCTCGCCACGCACCAGGTGGTCGGAATGGGCGAGGCGGCACGCATTGCCGTCGCCGAAATGGACCAGGATGCGGCGCGCATCGGCGCATTGCGCGAGCGCTTGTGGCAAAAGCTGCGCACGATCGATGGCGTGGCCCTGAACGGACACCCGGAGGCGCGCCTGGCGGGTGCGCTCAATCTGCGTTTTGCCGGGGTGGAGGGTGAGACCCTGATCATGGCGATGAAGGATCTTGCGGTCTCCTCGGGCTCGGCCTGCTCCTCGGCGAGCCTCGAACCCTCCCATGTGCTGCGGGCCATCGGGCTGAGCGACGAGCAGGCGCACGCCTCGATACGCTTCAGCCTGGGTCGCTACACCAGCGAAGCCGAGATCGATATTGCCGCTGCCGCGATCGGCACGGCGCTTGCGCGGCTGCGCGAGGTTCCCGGGTCCGCACCACCTGGAAGTGAAAAAAATGCGCGGAATGCGGCATTTTGAGTGACGCCCGCCCCTTACGGTGAGCTCGGCCAAACCCGTATAATGCTGGTCCTTTTTTACATTCACCGGCTGCGGAGCATTTGGCACATGGGCATAGAGCGCACACTTTCGATCATCAAACCCGACGCGGTGGCGAAAAACGTGGTAGGGGAGATCTGCACGCGCTTCGAGAAGAACGGTCTGCGGATCGTCGCGGCGCGCATGATGCAGCTTTCGGCGGCTACCGCCGGCGGTTTCTACGCCGAGCACAAGGCGCGCCCGTTCTACCCGGCGCTGGTTGAATTCATGAGTTCCGGGCCGGTCGTGGTGCAGGTGCTCGAAGGGGAAAACGCGGTTGCCAGGAACCGCGAACTGATGGGTGCCACCAATCCCAGGGAGGCTGCTGCAGGCACCATTCGCGCGGATTTTGCCCGGAGCATCGACGCCAACGCGGTCCACGGTTCGGATTCCCTCCAGTCGGCGGCGCGCGAAATCGCCTATTTCTTTGCCAGCCTGGATCTGTGCGAGCGGGCCTGAGCGAGTTCCCGCAAGCATGAGTGCCCCGATGATTGCCACCGATTCGGTTGCCGTGCCCCGGCGCGTCAACCTGCTCGGCATGCCGGCGGTCGAGCTCGAGGCGTTCATGGTCGGGCTGGGTGAAAAGCCCTACCGCGCCCGGCAACTGCTCAAATGGATCTACCACCAGGGTGTTGACAGCTTCGACAGCATGAGCGATGTCGGCAAGAGCCTGCGCGAGCGGCTGGCCGACTGCGCGGAAATACGTGCGCCCGAAGTCGCGCAGGAACAGATCTCCGCCGATGGCACCCGCAAATGGCTGGTGCGCGTGACGGGCGGCAGTTGCGTCGAGACCGTATTCATCCCGGAGGACGGACGTGGCACCCTGTGCGTGTCCTCGCAGGTCGGCTGCGCACTCGATTGCAGCTTCTGCTCCACGGGCAAGCAAGGCTTCCAGCGCGACCTCAGCGCGGCCGAGATCATCGGCCAGGTTTGGATCGCCGCGCGCTCCTTCGGATTGCCGAAAAAGGGCGGACAACGGCGCATCACCAACGTGGTAATGATGGGTATGGGCGAACCGCTGCTAAACTTCGACAATGTCGTGGCAGCAATGAACCTGATGATGGATGATTACGTCTACGGTATCTCCAAGCGCAGGGTAACGCTCAGCACCGCCGGCGTGGTGCCGGCGCTCGAGCGCCTGGCCGCGGTCAGCGAGGCTTCGCTGGCGATTTCGCTGCACGCGCCAAACGACGAGCTGCGCAGCCAGCTGGTACCGGTCAACCGCCGTTATCCCATCCGCGAACTGCTCGATGCCGCGCGCCGCTACCTGCAGGCGCAGTCCGACACCAAGCGCGTGGTCACCATCGAATACACACTGCTGAGCGAGGTGAATGACCGCCCCGAACATGCGCGCGAGCTGGCGCGGCTGTTGGCCGATTATCCGTGCAAGATCAATCTGATTCCGTTCAATCCGTTTCCGCACTCCGGTTATCGGCGTCCCGGTCGCAATGCGGTGAGCCGCTTCTGGAACATCCTGACCGAGGCCGGGCTGCGGGTGACCGTCCGCAGCACCCGCGGTGAGGATATCGACGCGGCCTGCGGACAGCTGGTTGGCCAGGTGCAGGACCGCACCCGGCGCAGCGAGCGCCATCGCGCCGCAACACGGCAACACCCGTCAGTCACTGCCGATGCGAGTTCCAGACCATGATGCAGCTCCCGCTTTCGATGTCTCCGTTGCGTGCCCTCGCGCTGGCGCTGCTGTTTGTCCAGCTGCTCCTGCAGGGCTGTGTCACGACCGTCACCGGGGACTTCACCGCCGACAAGAAAGCCGAAGTGCAGCGCCGTGTCGAGGCTGCCGACGCCTATCTGCAGAAAGGCAGCACCGAGCAGGCGATGTTTCATCTGCGCCGGGCACTCGAGCTGGACCCGAACGATGCGTCGATCCATGAGTCCATGGCACGTGTGTTCTGGCAGACAGGAGAGTACGACCTCGCGGACGAGCATTTCCGGCGAGCCATCGCGCTGGATCCGAAACTCTCGCGGGCCCGCAACAATTATGCCTCGCTGCTCTACGAGCGCGGCGATGTCGAGGGCGCGATCCGGCAACTCGAGGTCGTGAGCGAAGACACGCTCTACGATGGCCGTGCGGCAGCGTTCATGAATCTCGGCAAGGCCTACCAGAAGGCCGGAAAGGCCGACAAGGCGGAAGCGACCTTCGTCAAAGCCGCAAAAATGGATCGCCGCCTGTGGCCGGCGATGCTGGAAGTCGCGGCAATCAATTTTGCGCGCGGTGATTATGCGCCGGCGCAGCAGTACTACGAGCAGTTCCGGCGCCAGGCGCCGCAACAGACGCCGCGCAGCCTGATACTGGGCATTCAGCTTGCCCGGATTGCGGGTGATCGCAATGCCGAAGCCAGCTATGCGCTGCAATTGAAGAGCATGTACCCGGATTCGGATGAAATGCGGGAATATTCGCAGATGTCAAAAGGAAGCTGATGCCATGGTTCAGGAAGAGGAGAAGGGCAAGGATCAGCGCAGCCCCGGAGCGTTGCTGCGCACGGGACGCGAGTCCGCGGGACTCAGCATAGAACAGGTCGCCGACAAGCTTCACCTGCTGCAATCGGTGATCAGTTCGCTGGAAACGGATTGTTACGATCGCATTCGCGGCGACACCTTCGTGCGCGGTTATATGCGCAACTACGCGCGCCTGCTCGGGATCAATGATGACGAGGTGGTGGCGCGCTACAATGCCGGCAAACCGGCACATGGCCGGGGAGAGTCGCGCTTTGCGCGCCGGCGCGACAACTGGCGTGGCTCCGCAGGAGCGGGCCGTGTGGGCGTGGTGCTGGCGCTGATGGCGATCAGCGTGCTGGTGATGTTCTACAACCGCCAGCCGCCAACCGTGGCAACGCAGGATGGCGTCGAGGCGGTGACCGTGGAGACTGCCCGGGGCATGCACGTGGTGCCGCTGGCGGGACCCGTGAGACGGGTGCAGCAGTAGCAGGACGGATCGATATGTTACACCCCTCCTCCATCACCCGCAGACGCTCGCGCCAGATCATGGTGGGCGCGGTTGCGGTCGGCGGGGACGCGCCGATCTCGGTACAGAGCATGACCAACACCGAGACCTGCGACGTGGCGGCAACCGTGCGCCAGGTGCAGGCGCTGGCGGATGCGGGCGCCGATATCGTGCGGGTATCGGTGCCGAGCCTGGATGCGGCCGATGCGTTTGCCAGGATTCGCGCGCAGGTGAGCGTGCCGCTGGTGGCCGACATCCATTTCGATCATCGCATTGCGCTGAAAGTGGCGGCCGGTGGCGTGGACTGCCTGCGCATCAACCCCGGCAATATCGGCCGCGAGGACAAGATCCGCGCGGTGGTCGATGCAGCCCGCGATCACGGTATCCCGATTCGCATCGGCGTGAATGCCGGTTCGCTGGAAAAGGACCTGCAAAGCAAATACGGCGAACCCACCGCGGACGCGCTGGTCGAGTCGGCGCTGCGGCACATAGATATCCTCGATCGCCACGATTTCCAGAATTACAAGGTCAGCCTGAAGGCTTCCGATATATTCATGACGGTCGAGGCCTACCGGAAGATTGCCGGCCAGATCGAGCAACCCCTGCACCTCGGCATCACCGAGGCGGGCGGGCTGCGTTCGGGCACGGTGAAGTCGGCGATAGGCCTTGGCATGCTGCTGATGGACGGGATCGGCGATACGATCCGCATTTCGCTGGCGGCCGATCCGGTCGAGGAGGTCAAGGTCGGCTGGGACATGCTGAAAAGCCTGCGGTTGCGCAGCAGGGGCATCAATTTCGTGGCCTGTCCGAGCTGCTCGCGGCAGAATTTCGACGTGATAGCGACCATGAACGAACTCGAGCGGCGCCTCGAGGACGTGCGTGCACCGCTCGATGTGGCGGTCATCGGCTGTTATGTCAACGGGCCGGGCGAATCGCGCGAGGCGGATGTCGGAGTGACCGGGGCGAACCCGCGCAACCTGATTTTCGTCGGCGGCAAGCCGCATCACAAGATCGAGTCGGGCTCGCTGATCGATGACCTCGAGCACACCATACGCAGCGCTCTTGCCGAACAGGCCGCGGCCCTGGAATCGGAATCCGGGAACTTGATTGCCAAAGCCTGAGCCAGGCTTTACCTTGCACTGTTTTTCGCGCAGCACCCCCCGGCCGATCGAGGGCAGAGTTGCGTTCATGTTGTGGAGAGCTTCGCGTTGCAGCAACTCAGGGCCATCAGGGGCATGCCCGATATCCTTCCCGACCAGACTCCGCTCTGGCGGCACGTGGAGCGCTGCATCCAGGAACTGCTTGCGGCATATGCCTACCGCGAGATCCGGCTGCCGGTGCTCGAGCCGACGGAGCTGTTCCAGCGCTCCATCGGCGAGGTCACGGACATCGTCGAAAAGGAAATGTACAGTTTCGTCGACCGCAATGGCGACAGCCTGACCTTGCGTCCCGAGGGAACCGCGGGTTGTGTGCGTGCGGTGCTGCAGAACGGCCTGCTGAACACGCTGCCCCAGCGTTTGTGGTATATCGGGCCGATGTTCCGCCACGAACGCCCGCAGCTCGGGCGCCAGCGGCAGTTCTGCCAGTTCGGCGTCGAGGCATTCGGTTTGCCGGGAGCCGATATCGAGGCCGAGCAACTGCTGATGCTGGCGCGCCTGTGGTGTCGTCTGGGCGTCGATCACCTGCTGCGGCTGGAGATAAACTCGCTCGGTTCGGCGCCCTCGCGCGAGCGCTATCGCCAAGCGCTGGTGGCTTATCTGCTCGAACACCGGGACGCGCTCGACGAGGACAGCCGGCGGCGCATCGGGAGCAATCCGTTGCGGGTGCTCGACAGCAAGCATCCGGATACCCGCGCAGTGCTGAACGGCGCGCCGTCGCTCGCGGATCACCTGGATGAGGAATCGCTCGAGCACTTCGCCACGCTGCGCACCCTGCTGGATGCCGCGGGTGTTGCCTACACCATCAACCCGGGGCTGGTGCGCGGCCTCGATTACTACAGCAAGACGGTCTACGAGTGGGTGACCGAGAGCCTCGGGGCACAGGGCACGGTGTGCGGAGGCGGGCGTTACGATGCGCTGGTGGAGCAGCTGGGGGGGCCTGCCTCGTACGGTGTCGGTTTTGCGATGGGCCTCGAGCGCCTGGTGCTGTTGCTCGCAGCCGCCGGCCGCACGGAGGGCGTCGATGAAAGCCCGCATGTCTACTGGGTGCTGGCCGATCAGGATGCGCACCGCTTTGCACTGGTGCTGGCGGAGCGCCTGCGTGATCAATTACCGTCGTTGCGTATGCAACTCCATTGTGGCGGAGGCTCGCTCAAGAGCCAGATGAAGAAGGCGGACCGCAGCGGCGCGCGGCTCGCGCTGATCGTGGGCGAGACCGAACTCGCGGCGGCGCAGGTCTCGGGCTGATATCAGGGAGATAACGTGGATTCCTACGGTACCGAAGAAGACCAGATTCGTGCGATCCGGCAGTGGTGGGAGCGCAATGGCCCCTCGACGCTGATCGGCGTGGGGCTCGCACTTGCCATCGTATTCGGTTCGCAATGGTGGCAGGAGCGGCAGCGCAGCACCACCGAGCAGGCGAGCATGCTCTACCAGCAGCTGTTGCAGGCGACGGAGCAATCCACTGCCGACAAGGTGCAACAGACGACTGCGGAGCATCTGGCCAGGGAGCTGCTCGATTCGCAGGCCGGCACCCGTTACGGCGATTATGCGAGCCTGCTGCTGGCACGCCTGCAGGTCGATAAAAACGAGCCGGCCGCGGCCGCAGCGGAGTTGCAGGCATTGCTGGAGCGCCAGCCCGATGCCGCTGTCGGTGCGCTTCGGGCATGGTTCAACGGTTTGCTCGGGCGGCACCTGGATTCTCAGCTCGGTGCGCTTGCCCGGGTGCGCCTGGCACGGGTGCTGTTTGCGATGGGACGTTCGGACGAGGCGCTGGCGGCCCTGGATGCGGCCGGCACCGAGGATTTCGCGCTCGAGAAACTCGAGCTGCGCGGCGATATCCTGCGCGCAAACGGTGACACCGGCGGCGCGCGCAAGGCATATGCGCAAGCGCTGGAAATCGCGTCCGGGAGCGCGAGCATGGGCGGGACGCGGCTGCTGGAACTGAAGCAGCAGGAGCTCGATTTGCCGGGGCAGAGTACGCCGCAGGCGACGCAGGCAGCGGAGGAAACACCATGATGGGCAAAATGCAAGCGCTGGGCACGAGGGTGCTGCGGATTCTGCTTGGCGGCGTGCTGCTGCTGTCGCTCGGTGCGTGTAGCGTGATGAACATATTCGATGACGAGGAAGACGAAGCGCAGAAGCCGATGGAACTCGCTGACTTCGAGCCGGAATTGCGCATTCGCAAGGATTGGAGCATCGGGGTAGGCAATGGGCAGGGCAAGTTGTACAACCGTCTGCAGCCGGCGCTTTACGGTGAGGCCATATTCACTGCCTCGGCCAACGGAAGCGTGCAATCGATAAACGCAAGCTCCGGAAAGCGGTTGTGGAAAGCCGACGTCGACACGGAAATTTCCGGCGGTGTCGGCGTCGGCGGCGATCTGGTGCTGGTCGGTACCGCAAAGGGCGGGGTGATCGCGCTCGACAGCGCCAGCGGCCGTGAACTGTGGCGCGCGCAGGTGAGCAGCGAGGTTCTTGCGCCTCCGGCTGCCGATTGGGACGTGGTCGTGGTGCAGACGCTCGATGGCAAGCTGACCGGCTTCGATGTGTCGAGCGGTGCGCGCCGCTGGACCCAGGACAGCAGCATGCCGCTGCTCACGCTGCGCGGTACCGCTGCGCCGCTGCTGGTCGAGGGCGTGGTGTATGCGGCGCTCGCCAACGGGCGCATCGTCGCGCTGAAGGCGGACTCCGGCACCTTGCTGTGGGATGGCCGGATCGCGACCCCACAGGGGCAATCCGAGATCGAGCGCACGGTGGATATCGAGGGTCAGCCGCTGATCGTCGGCAGCGGCATTTACGCGGTGAGCTACCAGGGCAAGCTGGGTGCGCTGAACCTTGCCAACGGTCGCGCGATGTGGGCCCGCGATGCCTCGAGCTATGAGGGAATTGCCGAGGGTTTCGGCAATCTCTACGTGTCGGAAGCGAGCGGTGTGCTGAGCGCCTACGAGATCGCCGGCGGTGCGTTGCGCTGGCAGAACGACCAGATGCTGCGGCGCCAACTGAGTGCGCCGGCCACGGTCGAGAGCTATGTTGCGGTCGCCGACCTCGAGGGCTATGTGCATTTCCACTCGCAGGCCGACGGTCACCTGATGGGACGCGTGCGCGCTGACTCCGACGGCGTTCGCGCGGACATGATCGCACGGGGCGAGCGGCTGTATGTTTTCGGTAACGGCGGTTCGCTGATTTGCTACAAGGTCGAGAAGCTTTGAGGCGTGTCGGTTCGTGATTCCGGTCATCGCCCTGGTCGGGCGTCCCAATGTCGGCAAGTCGACGCTGTTCAATCGGCTGACGCGCAGCCGTGATGCGCTGGTTGCCGACATCCCCGGATTGACCCGTGATCGCCAGTACGGCGAGTTTCGCGCCGGCGAGCGGCGCTTCATCGTCATCGATACCGGCGGGCTGAGCGGGGCCGAGGATGGCATCGATTCGGAAATGGCGCGCCAGTCGCTGGCAGCGGTCGCGGAGTGCGACCTGGCATTGCTGCTGGTCGATGCCCGAGCCGGCATCACGCCGGTGGATCGCGATGTGCTCGCGCGGCTGCGTTCGAGCGGCAAACCTTTCCTGCTGGTGGTCAACAAGATCGACGGTGTCGATGAGCACCAGTTCAGCGCGGAGTTCCACGAACTCGGAGCAAGCAGTCTATACGCCGTGAGCGCCTCGCACGGGCGCGGCACCGCGCAACTGGTCGAGGCGCTGGAGGCATATTTTCCGGCGCGACCCGAGGCCGAGGAGGCGGCGGATGATCCCAGCCGGCGGGTCAAGGTGGCCATCGTGGGACGCCCGAACGTGGGCAAATCGACCCTGGTGAATCGCATCCTCGGGGAAGAGCGGGTGGTCGTCTATGATCAGCCCGGCACCACGCGCGACAGCATTTATATCGCCTTCGACCGCGCGCAAAAACACTACACGCTGATCGATACCGCCGGCGTGCGGCGCAAGCGCAGCGTGCACGAAACCGTGGAGAAATTCTCGATCGTCAAGACCCTGCAGGCAATCGCCGATGCCAACGTGGTGCTGATGCTGGTCGATGCCCACGACGGGCTGGTCGAGCAGGACGTTCACCTGCTGGGGCACGTGATCGACAGCGGCCGCTCGCTGATCATCGTGTGCAACAAGTGGGACGGGCTCGATCATGACCAGAAGAAGTCCGTCCGCAGCGAACTCGACCGGCGGCTGATGTTCGCCGATTTTGCGGAAGTGCATTTCATCTCGGCGCTGCACGGCTCCAACGTCGGCCAGCTCTATGCCGCCATCGACCGCGCCTACGCCAGTGCGCGCGCCAAGGTGCCCACCAACCGCCTGACCGCCTTGCTCGAGAGCGCCGTGGCCGCGCATTCGCCGCCGCTGGTGCACGGGCGACGGATCAAGCTGCGCTTCGCTCACCCGGGCGGCAGCAACCCGCCGGTGATCGTGGTGCATGGCAACCAGACCGAGCGCGTGCCGGATCATTACACGCGTTATCTCGAGAAATTCTTCCGCCGCGAACTGAAACTGGTGGGAACGCCGCTCAGGATCGAGTTCGTGACCACCGAGAATCCATTCGCCGGCAAGCGCAACACGCTGACTCCGCGCCAGGAATTCAAGCGCAAGCGGATGATGAAACACATCAAGAAGACCCGTCGCTGAGACGGTCGCCGCGTCATGGACCCGCGACCCGATCTCGACAGCCCGGAACGGATCCGGACGTTCATCGAGGCGTTCTATGCGCGAGTGCTGGCCGATCCGCTGCTGGCGCCGATATTTCTCGATGTGGCGGATATCGATCTGTCCAGGCACATCCCGATCATCTGCGCGTACTGGGAAAAGCTGATTCTCGGCGCTGACGGCTACCGGCGTCACACCATGAACATCCACCGCGCCCTGCACGCGAAACGCCCCCTTGACCCGCAGGCCTTCGAGCGCTGGCTGAGGCTGTTCCACGAGGCACTCGATGCGCAGTTCGAGGGCCCGCTGGCGCAGCGGGCGAAGTCCGTGGCAGCGCGCATCGCGCACAACATGCAGGCGCTCCTCTGAGCGCCGGATTGGGCCATTGTCATTTGCTCGCCCCGCCGGTCTCGCTTATTCTGCCAAGCCCGTTGTCGGTATTCTGGAGAAACTGCCCATGCCTGCTCCGCACTTCAATATCGCGGATATGTTCGAGCTGGTCGCGGATGCGGTAGGCGAGCGCGAGGCGCTGGTTTGTGGCGAGCGACGCCTGCGTTACGCGGATCTCGAGCAGCGTGCGAACCGGCTGGCGCATTTTCTCGCGGCGCGGGGCGTCGGCGTCGGCGACAAGGTCGGCCTGTACCTGTACAACGGTAACGAGTACCTCGAGGGAATGCTGGCCTGCTTCAAGATCCGGGCGGTGCCGGTCAACCTGAATTACCGCTATGTCGACGAAGAGCTCGAGTACATGTTCCGCAACTCGGACATGGTTGCGTGTGTGCACCATCGCGAATTCGGACCGCATATCGCCGCGGTACATGCCCGCGCGCCGGCGCTGAAGACGCTGGTCGCGGTCGAGGACGACAGCGCGGCCCCGATCGAGCCGGGTACCACGCGTTACGAAAATGCGCTCGAGCAGGGCGCACCCGGGCGCGATTTCGCCGAACGTTCCGATGAGGACCTGTTCATCCTGTATACGGGCGGTACCACCGGTTCACCAAAGGGCGTGATGTGGCCGCACAAGGCCGTGTTCTTCGCGGCAATGGGCGGCGGCGGACATTTTCATCCCGCCGGACCGATCAAGGAACCCGCGGATATCGTGGTGCGCGTCACCGAGGGGCATCCGATCGCCGGGATGGCGCTGGCACCGCTGATGCACGGTGCCTGCTGGTGGTATGCCTGCATACAGTTGCTGGCGGGCAACAAGCTGGTATTGAACCCGCACCGTTCGCTCGCTGGTGAGCAGGTGTGGGACATCATGGAGCGCGAGAAGGTCAACGCGCTGACCATAGTCGGTGATGCGATGGCCATTCCGCTGCTCGATTCGCTGGATGCCAATCCGGGCCGCTGGGACTTGTCGGCGGTTTTCAGCGTCGGGTCAGGGGGCGCGGTATTCTCGGAATCGAAGCAGGCGAAATTCCGCGAATATTTCCCGAATGTGTTCATCACCAATTCTTTTGGCTCCTCCGAATCGGGGCAGATGGGCATGGATAGCGGCCAGCGCAAGGGCAGCGATGGCAACGGGCTCGGCAATGTGACGCGAAGCCCGTTCATGGATGTGATCGTCGAAGAGGAGCTGCGTCATGCCGGGGCCGGCGATATGGGTATTTTCGCGCGCTCGGGACATATTCCGATCGGGTATTACAATGACCCGGTCAAGACCGCGAAGACCTTTGTCGAGATCGACGGCAAACGGTGGTTGCTGACCGGTGATTCCGCGCGTCTCGAAGCGGATGGTTCGATCACGGTGTTCGGCCGCGGCTCCAATTGCATCAACAGCGGCGGCGAAAAGATTTTCCCCGAGGAAGTCGAGCAGGCGCTGAAGGCGCACCCGCAGGTATTCGATGCGCTGGTGGTCGGTACCCCCGACGAGCGCTGGGGGCAGAAGGTGACCGCCGTGATCGCCGGGCGTGAAGGCAGCAGACCGACACTCGCATCGCTGCAGGAAGAGGCCCGCAAGCATATCGCCGGCTACAAGGTGCCGCGTGAACTGCACATCGTCGACGCAATCCCCCGCGCGCCAAGCGGCAAGCCCGATTATTTGCGGGCCCGCGATATTGCGCTTTCGGGCCGGTACCAGGCCTAGCGCTCGGGCGTGGCACCTGGCCACCTGAGCATGGCGCGACGCCTGGCCAGGAAGCCGGAAACATCAATCAGGGAGTCCGATATCATGGAACAACTTTCCATAAGCACCAGCAGCTGCCTGGTCGCGCGCACCGGCCACACGCTGGTCGTGACGCTGAACAGGCCCGAGGCAAAGAACGCGTTCAACCCGCCGATGCTGGTCGGCATGTATCGCGCCTGGCGCCTGCTCGATGCCGATGACACGCTGCGGTGCGCGGTGCTGACGGCGCGCGGCGACACTTTCTGCGCCGGCATGGATCTGAAAGCCGGTCCGGAGGGTGGCGACGACGGGGGGGAGATTCAGGCGTTGATGAAGGATGTCCCCAACCTCCATTGGCAGGCCCTGTTGCGTGACAACCGCCCCGGCAAGCCGCTGATTCTGGCGGTCGAGGGCTTTGCGCTGGCAGGCGGTACCGAGATCCTCCAGGGAACGGATATCCGCGTGGGCGCCGAGGACGCGGTATTCGGGGTCACCGAGGTCGCGCGCGGGCTCTATCCGATGGCCGGCTCGACCATTCGCCTGCGGCGCCAGATACCGTATTGCATCGCCGCGGAAATTCTCCTGACCGGACGCCATGTCAGCGCACAGGAAGCACTTGCCTGGGGCCTGATCAACAAGGTGGTGCCCAAGGGGAAGACACTCGAGGCAGCGCTCGAGATTGCCGCGCAGATCGGGCGCAACGGTCCGGTTGCCGTCAGGGCGGTCATGAAGTCGTTGCGCGAACACCAGGAGTGCCTCGACGAGGCAGATGCCATGCTGCGTTCGGATGAGGTGGGCTGGCCGGTCTTTGCCACCGAGGACGCGCGCGAGGGCATGAAGGCGTTCAAGGAAAAACGTCCGGCCGAATTCAAGGGGCGCTGAATCATGGAAATAGCGACCGACAAGTGCAGCACGGGCGGCGATTGCCTGGATTTCGACGCGGCGGTCCGGGCGCGGCGCTCGGTGCGCGCGTTCCGGCCCGAGCCGGTTGCGCGTGAATTGCTCGAGCACGTTTTCGAGCTTGCCAATCATGCCCCGTCGAACTGCAACACCCAGCCCTGGCACACCGTGATCGCCAGTGGCGCGGCGTGCGAGCGCTTGCGGCAGAAATTCCAGCAATCGCTCGCGCAGGGGCAATATGCCATGGATTTTCCCTACGAGGGCCGCTACGCCGGCGTGTTTCGCGAGCGGCAATTCGATGCGGCGGAGCGACTCTATGGCGCAATGGGTATCGCGCGCGAGGACAAGGCCGCACGGGGCACCGCGTTCATGCGCAATTTTGCGTTTTTTGACGCCCCGCACGTCGTGTTCCTGTTCATGCCCGAGTGGTGCGGAATTCGCGAGGCCGCCGATGTCGGCATGTATGCACAAACCCTGATGCTGGGCCTGAGCGCGCATGGGCTGGCCAGTTGTCCGCAGACCGCGCTCAGCTTCAACGCGGACATGGTGCGTGAGGAACTCGGAGTCGACGCCAGCTATCGTCTGCTGTTCGGTTTGTCGCTGGGATATGAAGACACCGCACATCCCGCCAACGACAGCCGCATCGGGCGCGCAGCGCTCGGCGAGGTGCTTCGTTTTGTCGATTGATGCCGCCAGCGGAAATGGATACGGGGATCAAACATGAGCGCTACCGTGATCAGCAGACTCGAAGACGGCGTGCTTGCGCTGACGCTGAACCGCCCGGCCCGCAAGAATGCCTTCAGCCGTGAACAATGGAACGCATTTGCCGATGCGCTGGAAAGTGCCCGCGATGACCGTCGGGTCGCGGTCGTGGTGTTGACCGGCGCCGGCGGAAATTTTTCCTCGGGCACCGATCTTCACGAGTTCAATACGGACGATGGCGAGCATCCGTTCGGACGTTGCGCGCGTATCGTGTGCGAGTTCGACAAGCCGCTGATCGGTGCGGCGTGCGGTATCGCGCTCGGTGGCGGTGCCACGCTGCTGTTTCACTGCGATATCCTCTATGTGGGCGAGAGCCTGCGAATGCGTCTGCCGTTCGTGAATCTCGGGTTGGTGCCGGAGTTCGGCAGCAGCTACCTGTTGCAGGCCAATATCGGCGCCAGGCGTGCGGCCGAGCTGTTTTTCACCGCGGAGTGGATCGATGCCGCACGGGCGCTGGAAACCGGAATAGCGACCGCCGTGATACCGGATGCACACCTGCTCGGGCATGCGCTGGCCAAGGCGCGCGAGATCGCGGCGTGGCCGACCAGCGCTCTGCAGGAAACCAAGCGCACCCTGAAGCAGGCGAACCGCGCCGGTCTGCAGGCGGCATTGCAGGTGGAGTCCGAGGGCATGGCGCGCACCGCCGGCTCGCCGGAAAACATCGAGGCCATAACGGCGTTTATCGAGAAACGCGCACCGGATTTCAGCAAGTTCCGCTGAGCGCAATCAGCAGTCTGCGCGTCGCAGGCGTGGCGTGCGCCAGAGGATGACGGCAAACGTGATGATCGTGAGCGGCAGCACGAACGCGATCATGGCGTTACGGTAATCATTCAGTGCGTCGTGCGCGGTTGCCGTCAGTACCAGGTACGTGGTGTAGGCGATGTAGTAGAACAGGAACAGGCCGCCTTCCCAGCGCGAGATCAGGTGTTTGCGGAAGAAAACCGGCAGGCAGGCGATCGCGACCGCGGTCATGACCGGGATATCGAACTTCAGCGCCGCCTCGGCGACATGGACACCCTGCGGCGCCACCAGCGCAGTGAATCCCAGCACCGAAAAAATATTGAAGATGTTGCTTCCGATCACATTGCCCACGGCAATATCGCGCTCGCCCCTGAGACTGGCCAGCACCGATGTCGCGAGTTCCGGCAGCGATGTGCCCGCTGCGATGATGGTCAGTCCGATCAACAACTCCGATACGCCCAGCGAGCGCGCGACGCCGGTGGCGCCGATCACCAGGCCGCGCGAGCCGGCGACCAGCAACAGCAGTCCCGCGCCAATCCAGGCGAGGTTGCGGGCGATGCGGGTCGCCTCATGTGTGGCTGTCAGCCCATCGACGGGAGTTGCACTGGAACCCCGGCCCGTGCGGATCTGGAAAGCAATGTAGAGACCGATAATGGAGGCGAGCACGGCGCCCTCGAGGCGACCGAGGTGATTGTCGAGCGCCAGAACCCACAGCAACACCGAACCCGCGATCATGATCGGCACATCGAGACGCACCAGTTGTGCCGAGACCGCGAGCGGCGCCGCCAGCGCGGACAGCCCGAGAATGAGCAATATGTTGAAGATATTGCTGCCGACCACGTTGCCGAGCGCGATATCGGGCGATCCGCTCAGCGCCGAATCGAGGCTCACCGCGAGTTCGGGCGCGCTGGTGCCGAAGGCGACGACCGTCAGACCGATCACCAGCGCCGGTATGCCGGCTGCCGCGGCGAGACGCGAGGCCCCGCGCACCAGCAACTCGGCGCCGAACACGAGTACCGCGAATCCGCCAATCATGAGAAGAATGTTGATGATCATGCCGGGTGCGGGTCAGAACGCGGGAACTGCATAAACGACGCGCCGCGCAGGATAACGCAGCCTTGAATCACGCGACAGGCTCTCCCCGCCTGCCGCCCGCGCCAAACCGGGGCCCTGCGCACTGTGCGATTCAGCACACTCAGAGGAGCTCGATCGCAACCGCGGTCGCTTCGCCCCCGCCGATGCACAGGCTTGCGACGCCACGCTGCTTGCCGTGCCGGCGCAGCGCATACATCAGGCTGACGATGATGCGGCTGCCGCTCGAACCGATCGGGTGACCCTGGGCGCAGGCGCCGCCGTGCACGTTGACCCTGGCCTCGTCGAGACCGAGTTCGCGGATCGCGAGCATCGTGACCATCGCGAAGGCTTCGTTTATCTCGAACAGGTCGACGTCGTCCTTGCTCCAGCCGGTTTTGGCGAACAGCTTCTGCATCGCACCGATCGGTGCCGTGGTGAACAGGCCCGGTTCGTGGGAATGGCGCGCGTGCCCGAGGATGCGTGCCACGGGTGCGAGACCTCGACGCAGCGCCTCGCCGGCAGTGGTCAGTACCAGCGCCGACGCTCCGTCGGAAATCGAACTCGAGTTGGCCGCGGTGATGGTGCCGTCCTTCGCAAAGGCCGGTTTGAGGTGGGGAATCTTTTCCGGCCTGGCGCTGAGTGGCTGCTCGTCCACGTCGACGACAGTCTCGCCCTTGCGGCTGGTG
Source organism: Gammaproteobacteria bacterium (assembly GCA_016705365.1). Classification (NCBI taxonomy): domain Bacteria; kingdom Pseudomonadati; phylum Pseudomonadota; class Gammaproteobacteria; species Gammaproteobacteria bacterium. The sequence continues at coordinate 47,264 of JADIYI010000005.1, forward strand.
ACGGTCACCGGGACGATTTCGGCCTTCAGCGCGCCGCTCTCGATGGCCTTGCAGGCACGGTTCAGCGACTGGATCGCAAACGCGTCCATCTGCTCGCGCGTGAGGCCTTTTTCATTGGCGGTTTCCTGCGCAAACGAGCCCATGGCGCGCCCGGTATAGGCATCTTCCAGCCCGTCATAGAACATGTGGTCCTTGAGTTCCGCATGCCCCAGGCGGATGCCCTGACGGGCGTTCAGCAGCAGGTGAGGGGCGCCGCTCATGCTTTCCATGCCGCCCGCGACCATGACGCTGTTGGTGCCGGCCTTCAATTGGTCATGCGCGAGGATCACCGCCTGCATACCGGAGCCGCACAGCTTGTTGATGGTTGTCGCGCCGGCCGATTTGGGGATGCCGGCGGCAATGGCCGCCTGGCGTGCCGGGCCCTGCCGCACGCCGGCTGGCAGCACACAGCCCATGATGACCTCGTCGATATCGCTGGCGGCGAGTCCACTGCGCTCGATTGCCGCGGCTATTGCCGTGGCCCCGAGCTGCACCGCGCTGGTGCCCGCAAACACCCCGTTCATGCCACCCATCGCGGTGCGCGCACCGCCCGCAATCACCACTGTCATGTCGTCCATCTGTCGGCCTCCGCAATCTGCAACTGCTGTCCGGCGCGGTTTTTTCCACCGCAGGGCGCGCATTTGGCCATACCCTGCGCGGGGCGGCAAGCGTTCAGCCCGATCCGGAGGCGCCGAACAGCTTGCCACGCGCACGGCGCCGGTAGTCCTGCGGCGAGCTGCCGACGTGGGTGGTGAACGCGCGACTGAAACGGCTCAGCTCGGAATAGCCGCAACGATGGCCGATTTCGCTGATCGACAGATTGCTCTGGCGCAACAGGTCGCGTGCCAGGTTGAGCCGCGCACGTTGCAGGAATCCATGCGGCGAGACCCCGAACGCAGAACCGAAACGGCGGCTGAAACTGCGTGCGCTGAGTCCCACGTGCGCGGCGATCTGCGCCATCCGCAACGGCTCATCGAGCCGTGCCAGCATCCAGTCCTGTGCCACCCACATCAGTTCGTCGGGATGCGCGCCGGCCGCGCCCTCGACAATGCCGTGAGGTTCGAACGGGCGGCGGATCTCGGGCGAGAACTGGCTTTCCACCTGGTGGGCGTCGGCGGCGCTGAACAGCTCGCGTATGAAATGGAGCATCAGGTCCGCCACCGAATTCACGCTGCCCGCGCAATAGAACGACCCCGAATGGGTGATCAGATGGCGTCGCTGCAGACGCACCTTGGGGAAGCGCGCGGCGAAATCATCGAAAAAGGACCAGTGCGTGGTGGCAGGCCGGTCGTCGAGCAGTCCGGCCGCTGCCAGGAAATAACTTCCGGTGCCCACGGCACACAGGCGCGCGCCGCTCTCGGCCAGGCGCGCCAGGGAGGCGCTGATGCCGGGATGGCGATCCACGCTGTTCACCGGCGCACGCCACAGGGAAGGAATGATCACGAGCTCCGCGCGCTCAACGGTGGCTGCTGCCGTGTCGGCCAGAAGTGTCAGTGCGCCCGACATCCGCACCGGAGCGCCCTGTTCCGACACCAGGGAAATCCGCAGTGAGCGACCGCGGCGGGTGTGGGCGACATGATGCTGCCGCGCGGCGCGCAGCATCTCCAACGGCAAGGCGATGCTGGAGGCAAGCGCGTCATCGATGGCAAACACGACGATTTCCGGCATGCTGGAACCTCGACTCGACTGGCTGTAAATGGAAAGTGTATGGCTGAAATTGGCTAATACCAAGCGTTGGCTCCGCCTAGACTGGGTCTACCTCAGTAATCACCAGGCCGGCGTGGCCACGCAGCGAGCGGTTTCGATGTCCAGACTCCCCGTGATCACCGGTTTCGGCGGCTTTTCGCCCGCGGGGCGCAGCTCCGCTCATCATGGTTACCGGCGCCTCGTGATCGATGCGTTGCCCGCGGCGCTTGCCGATGCCACCTGGCAGAGTCTCGCCAGCCTGATGAATCTGCCCGACAGCCGCTCGCCCGGCGCGCGCCAGCAAATCCGCGCGCACACCCTGGTAAGGCGCATCGAAAGCGCGCATTTCGACAGCGAGCGAATTCCCTGGCAGCGACGCATGCACTGGTCAGCCGCTGGCGCCGAGGGGCTGCATATCCGCGTCGGTACTTCGCAGTTGCCCGACCCGTTGCCACCCGGCTGGCAACTGCTCTCGACCCAGGGGCGGGAGAGCGAGATCCGCATCGACGGCGCGACCGAGGTACTGGTCCCGACCGAACGCCGCTCGGAGGTGAATGCGGCCGGCCAGTTGCCGAGCGGGTTTGAACCCGCAAGCCTGTATCCGGCCCGCAGTCACCCGCGCGGTCTGCAGATGACGGTGTGCGGGGCGTCCGATGCCTTGCTCTCGCTTGGCATTGATTGGGAGCGGGTGCTGGAGCGCGTGCGACCCGATCGCATCAGTGTGTATGCCGGCAGCGGCATGGGTCAGCTCGATGGCCATGGCAATGGCGGCATGGTGGCCTCGCGGCTACAGGGCAAGCGGGTCAGTTCCAAGCAGTGCCCGTTCGGTTTCGCGGAAATGCCGGCCGATTTCATCAATGCGTATGTGCTCGGCAGTCTCGGCAACACGGGCACCAGCATGGGCGCCTGCGCCTCGTTTCTCTACAACCTGCGCATGGGGGTGAGCGATATCCAGAGCGGTCGTGCCCGCATCGCGATAGTTGGCAACGCGGAAGCGCCGATCACGCCGGAAATCATCGAAGGCTATGCCGCGATGGGTGCGCTGGCGACCGACGAGGGCTTGCGGGCACTCGACGGGCTCGGCGCCGATGCGCTACCGGATCACCGGCGTAGCTGCCGCCCGTTCGCCGCCAACTGCGGGTTCACGATCGCCGAATCGGCACAGTTCGTGGTGCTGATGGACGATGCGCTGGCACTGGAGCTCGGTGCCAGCGTGTACGGTGCGGTTGCCGATGTGTTCGTGAACGCCGACGGCTACAAGAAATCGATTGCCTCGCCGGGCGTCGGCAACTACCTGACCATGGCACGTGCCGCGGCACTGGCGCGCGCGATCGTCGGCGAGGAGGGGTTGCGGCAGCGCTCGTTCGTGCAGGCTCACGGTACCGGCACGCCGCAGAACAGGGTGAGCGAATCTCACATTCTCGATGAAACGGCACGGGTCTTCGGTATTCGCGACTGGCCGGTATGTGCCCTGAAAGCCTATCTCGGGCACTCGATCGGTGCCGCGGCCGGTGACCAGCTGGTGATGAGTCTCGGCGTCTGGGCCGACGGGGTGCTGCCGGGCATATTGACCGCGGACCACTCGGCCGACGATGTGCACAGCGCGCATCTCGATATCCTGCGCCGGCACAGCACGCGCGACCCGCGTGAGCTCGATGTGGCGCTGATCAACGCCAAGGGTTTTGGCGGCAACAACGCGAGCGCCACGGTGCTAGCGCCGCATGTGACGCAGCGCATGCTGGCCGCGCGTCATGGTCGCGCGCAGCTCGACGCCTGGGCGAAGCGCAACGAGGCCGTGCGCGCCGTCGCCAGCGAGTACGATGCGCGCGCGTGCGCCGGCGCGACTGCGCCGGTCTACCGCTTCGACCACGGCGTGCTGCATGGCGAAGACCTGCAGTGGGATGCGCATACACTGCGCGTTCCGGGTTACGCGCAGGCGATCGATCTCGACCTGCGTTCGCCCTACGAGGATATGCCAGCGGATGGAGACCGCCAATGAACAATGCGGCCGAATATCGTGTGACCATCGCGATGCCGCGGGCGCGCGCCTGGGAAAAGCTGCGCGACCTGGGGCTGGCGCACAATTATGTGCCGGGACTGGTGCGTACCGAGATCACCACCGGCGCGCGGACCGGTGTGGGCGCGAGCCGCCGGGTGTACCAGAGCGAGACGCGTTTCCTCGACGAGACGGTGATCGATTGGGGCGAGGGACACGGTTTCGTGATCCGTCTGCACCGGGGGAACAATGGCGCGCCCGCGCCATTCAGCGAGGCGACATTTCGCTACTGGCTGGATGATGCCGAGGACGGAAATACGAGCCTCTGCACCACACTGGCGTACACGGTGCGCTGGGGGCTGCTCGGCAAGCTGCTCGATCGCCTGGTGTTGGCGAAAGCCATCCGCAGCTCGACCCGCGATGTGGCGATCTGTCTCAAGGATTTCTACGAGCGTGGCGTGGCGCTCGATCCGGCGCGGTTGCGGGAATTGAAACAACACCGAGCCTGATCGCGCTGAACAGCCGTTGCAATGTGCGGGGCTGCTTGGCACAGTACCTCCACTTCCCGCCATCAAGACCTTGCCATGGATGCGCTCACCGCCCTGCTCAGCCGCAGTTCCGCCAGCCGTCTCGTCGAACCTGCGCCGCTGGGTGAGGCGCGCGAGCGCATTTTCCGTGCCGCGCTGCGGGCCCCGGATCACGGGCACCTGAGACCCTGGCGGTTCCTGGTCGTGGAGGGCGAGGGGCGTGCCCGTCTTGGCGCCGCGCTGGCGAGAGCAATGCAGCGTCATGCGCCGGATACCGCGCCGCAGGCGCTGGACAGGCTGCGGGCCAATCCGCTGCGCGCGCCGCTGCTGGTCGTGCTGGTGGCGCATCTCGGGGCGCATCCGAAAGTACCCGAGATCGAACAGTTGCACTCGCTCGCCTGTGCCGCCGGATACATGCTGCTGGCAGCGCACGCCGAAGGCTTTGGCGCCATCTGGCGTACCGGCGAGATCAGCTATACGGCCGAACTGCGTGCCGAACTGGGCCTGGCGGAGAACGAGCGTGTGCTCGGCTTTCTGTATCTCGGCACCCCGGAGGGTCCGCCGAAGCCGCCGGAGGAATTGCCGCTCGAGGCGCATTTCCGCCCCTGGCCGCAAGCCTGAGCAACCCTCATTATTCTGCAAACGGAAGCATGTGCATGGACAGTCCGCAATTCGAAACCCTGGTGCTCACGCTGGACGAGTGCGTCGCGCTGGTCGAACTGAATCGGCCCGCCAAGGCCAACTCGATGAGCGCCGCGATGTGGTCCGATCTCGATGCCTGCTTTCGCTGGTGCGACAGCGAGAGCGCAGTGCGGGTGGTGGTGCTGGCGGCGCGCGGCAAGCACTTCTGCGCCGGAATCGATCTGCAGATGTTTGCCGCGCTCGATGACCAGCAACTCGAGGCAGCGCGTCGCGCCGAGCAGCGGCGAAACACCATAGAGCGGCTGCAGGCCAACCTCGGCGCGATCGAGCGATGCCGCAAGCCCGTGCTGGCGGCGATCCAGCACACCTGCATCGGCGGCGGCGTCGACATGGTAAGTTGCTGCGATATGCGCTATTGCACCCGGGATGCGTATTTCTCGATCAAGGAAATCGAACTCGGGATGGTGGCCGATGTCGGCACCTTGCAGCGTCTGCCACGCCTGATCGGCGACGGTCTGATGCGCGAACTCGCCTACACCGGGCGGCGCATGAATGCCGACGAGGCGCAGCAAAGCGGCCTCGTGAATCGCGTCTACGCCGATCGCGAACAGATGCTCGGGGAAGTCATGACCATTGCTCGCACCATCGCCTCGCACTCGCCGCTGGCGATTCGCGGCACCAAGGAAGTGTTGCTCTACGGGCGCGATCACAGCGTCGAGGAAGGCCTGCGTTATATCGCGAACTGGAACGCCGGCATGTTGAGCGCCGATGACCTCATGCGCTCCGTGGCGGCAGCTGGCAAGCGCGAGGATCTGCGGTTTCCGGACTGAGTGCAGCCGCTTCCCGCCCGAGCATCGCCAGTTTGCGGGTTCGCCCCCAGCGGTATCCGCCGAATTCTCCCATGCCGCGGATCACGCGGTGACAGGGGACCAGGTAGGCGATGGCATTGCGACCGACCGCCTGGCCGACCGCGCGCGCGGCGCGTGGCTTGCCGATTGCCGTGGCAATGTCGCCGTAGGTGCACAGTCGTCCTTCGGGTATGCGCAATAAAGCCTCCCATACCTGCAATTGAAAATTGGTCCCGCGCAGCAGCAGCGCAAGCGGTTTGCCGTCGCTTGGCAAGCCGCCGAATATCCGGCCCGCAAGCGCCGCGCTTTCGTGTTCGTGCGCGGCCAGGCTCGCATTGGGCCATTCCGCGCGCAGCGCTTGCAGCATGGCGTCGTGATCGTGTTCGTGCGCGAAGGCGAGATGACAAATGCCGCGCGGCGTAAACCCGAGCAGGCATTCTCCGAACGGCGTGGGCGGAAAGCCGTAGCGGATCTGCAGCCCGGACCCACTGCGGGCGAGTTCTCCCGGCGTCACTGCCCAGGTGTTGACGACCAGGTCGTGCAGACGCCCGCCACCGGACAGCCCGAGTTCGTCGGCGACTTCCAGTATCGGGCGTTGCTCCAGCAGCAGTTGCCGCGCGTGTTGCTTGCCCAGGAATTGCAGGAATCGCTTGGGACTGACCCCCGCCCAGCGCGTGAACAGCCGCTGGGTCTGAAATTCGCTCAACCCGAGTTCGTGGGCCAGCGTCGGCAGTTCCGGTTGTTCCCGCCGGTGTGTCTGCAGGAAATCCAGTGCAGCTTCGATCCGCCGGTAATCGTCGCAGTCGGCGCGCAGGTTCATGTTTGATGGAGCCTCTCGGGTAATTCTGCAGCCATGATACCGGGCGGCGCGCGGATGGCGACCCGATTGTTGCATCGTGCGCCAGCGTGGAGCAGCGCGCAGCCGGGCGGTACGCTATTTGCTGAGCAACGAACAGTTTCGGGGCAATTCGCGGTATTGGCGTGATAACGCCGTGCCGATGCGCGCCAACATGGTGCGTAGCCTCGAAGTCGTGCACGGTATTGATGCAATTATTGAATTCGGGACAGGAGAGACTCATGCTGCGATCCAGGCCAGTCGGTGCCATTTTGTCCATGGCCTTCATCGCTCTCGCGACCGGCGCCAGGCCCCTTTATGCCGATGGTGGCGCGCCCGATGCGGCAAACTCCGCCTGGATTCTGAGTTCCACGGCACTGGTGCTGTTCATGACACTGCCCGGGCTGGCACTGTTTTATGGCGGACTGGTCCGCTCCAAGAACGTGCTGACGATACTGATGCAGTGTTTCTCCATTGCCTGCATGGTGTCGATTCTCTGGTATGCGCTGGGTTTCAGCATCGCGTTCGGCGAGGGCAATGCCTGGTTCGGAGGTTTCCAGCGAGTGTTCCTGGCCGGGATCAGTGAATCCTCGCTCAATGGCAGCCTGCCCGAGTCTGTATTCGTGATGTTCCAGATGACCTTCGCGATCATCACCCCGGCGCTGATCATCGGGAGTTTTGCCGAGCGGATGCGTTTTTCGGCGGTCATGATCTTTTCCGCGCTGTGGCTGCTGCTGGTCTATGCACCGGTCACGCATTGGGTTTGGGGAGGTGGCTGGCTGCAGCAGATGGGACTGCTCGATTTCGCCGGGGGCACGGTGGTGCATATCACCGCGGGCGTGGCGGCACTGGTTGCGGCGCTGGTCATCGGCAACCGCAACGGATTCGGGCAGACCGCGATGCCGCCGCACAACATGACCATGACCGTGACCGGTGCCGGCATGCTGTGGGTCGGCTGGTTTGGTTTCAACGCGGGCAGCGCGCTGGCGGCCAATGGCGATGCCGGCATGGCGATGCTGGTCACGCATCTTTCCGCCGCGGCAGGCGCTTTCACCTGGATGTGCGTCGAATGGCTCAAGTTTGGCAAGCCGAGCGCGCTGGGTGTGGTGACGGGAATGGTGGCTGGCCTTGGAACCATCACACCGGCCTCGGGTTTCGTGGGGCCTGCCGCCGCCCTGGTCATTGGCACGACCGCCGGACTGGTGTGCTTTTTCGCGACCCTGACGTTGAAGCGTACCCTGAAGATCGATGATTCCCTCGACGTGTTTCCGGTGCATGGCGTGGGGGGGATACTCGGCACGCTTGCCGTCGGCGTCTTCGCCAGCAGCGAACTCGGTGTGTTCAGCGGCCAGGGCCTTGCCGAGGGTGTATCGATCGGTCACCAGCTCCTGGTGCAGATCGGCGGCATCCTCGCGGTGGGTCTTTACACGGCATTGCTGACCTGGGGACTGCTGCGCCTCACCGGGATGCTGGTGAGTCTGCGGGTCAGCGTCGAGGAAGAAACCGAAGGGCTGGATATCGTGCTTCACAACGAGCGTGGCTATGACCTCTGAGGCAAGGGTGCTGTTGCTCTACCACACCGCCGGATGCCATCTCTGCGAACAGGCCGAGGCGCTCGCGGCACCACTCACGGTCGAGCGCGGCTGGGTGTTGCGGCGGATCGATATCGCCGATGACGAGGCGCTGCTCGAGCGCTACGCGACGCGCATCCCGGTACTTCGCGACCCGCGAGGCGAACGTGAACTGGGGTGGCCGTTCGATGCGCAAATGGTGCTCGATCTGCTCGCGGGTTAGCCGCCTCAGGACTGCTCGAGCGCCGCCAGCGTTTCGCCGACCCATTGCAGGCTGTCGAGGTATGCCTGTTCGACGCTCACCTGGTCCGAACCCAGACGTTCGAGCGCTTGCCACGGCACCTGTTCCCAGGCCGCGGTCTCGAAGGCGAGCGTTGCCGCGAGCACCATGCCCATGTCGCCGCCGTGCTCGAGCAGGGCGGCGCACATCGTATCGCTCAGTCCCATTCCGGACAGCAGCTCGCTCATTTCCCGGTCGAGAAAGGCATCCAGGGCGGACAGGATTCCCAGCATGAAATAGCGTGGTGCCGCAGCGGGTTCGTGGCGTGCCCCAAGCAGCTCGCAGAAGCGCGCCCGTGCCATCGCGATACGGGTGAGTTCGCGCGGTTTGCCGGCGATGTTGGCCAGCACCAGCAGATAACACCACCCGCGCACGCGCTCGAGCCCGAGACGGACGATCGCCTCGCGCAACGATTCGATCGGCAGGGCGCGCCGGTAGAGCGGCGAATTGACCAGCTTGATCAGATTGAAACCGAGCATCGGATCGGATGATATGGTCACCGCCAGCGAATCGAAATCGATTTCCGGACGCGCCAGCTGTGCCATCAGGCCGATGATCGCGTGGCGTGCCACGCTGCTCCGGTCGCCGTGCAGAAGCTGCGGGCGGGCGAGGAAATAACCCTGGAAATAGCTGAAACCGAGGTCGACGCAGTGATTGAACATCTCCCAGGTCTCGATCTTCTCGGCCAGCAGTCGCAGCGGGTAGTTTCTCAGCTGGCGGACTTCCGCGCGCAACTGCACCTCGCCCAGCTCCAGCACATCCAGCTTCACGATATCGGCGAGTTCCACCAGTGGCTCGAGCGAGGGATGGTGCTGGAAATCATCGAGCGCGATGCGAAATCCCTGGTCACGCAGCCGGCCGAGCCCGGCCAGGATCGCGGGCGTGACCTGTACATCCTCGAGCACCTCCACGATCAGGTGGCGTGGATCCAGGGGCGGCGGGTTGATGATCAGGTGGTGGGTGAAATTGATGAACGCGGGTTTTCCTTCGGTCACCTGCATGATGCCCACCGCCCCGAACGCAGTGAGCAGTACCCGCGAGGATGCCTCGTCGCCATCGCCGATGTTCGAGTGATCGGCATGCAGCGAACGGTGCAACAACTCGAATGCCACGACATTCATCGAGGCATCGTAGATCGGTTGTCGCGCGAGCAGAATCGCCTTGTCAGGCATGTGGAATTTACTCGGCCAGTGCCGTCTGCACGAAATAGGGATTGCGGATCAGCTGTTCGCCCGGTTGTACCAGCGGCGTGCTGCGACCCTGCAGGTAAGCGTAGACCACCGCGAACGAGAGCACATTCTGCACATACTGCCGGGTCTCGCGAAACGGGATGGTTTCGACGAAGCGATCGTGCTCCACCTTGTCCGGCAGGCGGCGCAGCCATTGGCGCACACGCCCCGGGCCCGCATTGTAGGCTGCCGCGGCCAGAATCCGGTTCTGCTGGAAGTCATCCAGCATCATGCGCATGTAGCGGCTGCCGATGGTCACGTTGGTGGACGGATCCAGCAGGTCCGAGCTGCCGCGGTAACGGATACCTGCGCGCCGCGCGGTAAGCTGCGCGGTAGCGGGCATCACCTGCATCAGCCCGAGAGCGCCAGCCGGCGATTTCACGGTGGCGTTCATCGCGCTTTCCTGGCGCGCGATCGCGTACAGCCAGGCATTGTCCATGCCCTGACCGCGTGCGGCGCCGTCGAACTGTTTGCTGAACAGGATCGGAAAGCGCAGCTCCAGGTCGTCCCAGTTCTGCACCGAGGCGAGCGTGGTGATCGCCAGCTGGTGCCAGCCCCACTGGTCGGCGAGCTTGGCCGCCGCCAGGCGCTCCGCGAGCGGCATGGCGAGAATCGTGTGCTGCCATTCGCGGCGGGATTCGGGACCGTTTCCGATCAGGAAGAATTCACGCGCGCGACTGATTCCGGGGTTGCGTCCGGTCGCGGCAAGCAGCTCGTCGCTGACCGGTACCGGAACATGCTGCATTTCGTAGGGCATGCCGAGCCGGTCGGCGGCGAGGAAGCCATAGTAGCTGCGTGTCGCGCGCACGCGGTGATAACTGTTGCTGATCTCTTCGCTCGCAGAGAGTGTGTTGCCGGCTTCCCTGGCGCGCGCGCTCCAGTATTCCCAGCGCTGTTCCGTGACCAGCGCGGGCGGCAGTATCTGCAGCGCGGACATCACCGGCTCCCAGCCGCTGCCACGCAGCGCGTAGCGCACGGCGTCCTCGCTCAGCGCATCGCTGCGTGCGGCCGGTTCCAGTCCGAGTATCCACTCCAGGGCCTCGCGCCCCGAGTTCGAGGCCATGTTGGCGGCGATGCGCGGTGCGACGTTGCGCATCGATTCGGTGTCGAGCACGCCACTGCGGGCGTAGCTTTCGAAATTGCGCCGGGCGCTGACGGTATTGGACCCGGCAAGTTTCAGCAGGCCAAACTCCACGATCTGCGAGTGCCGCGGATTGCCGCGCCTGAAACGCTGCGTGTTGCCCACCAGCGCCGGATTGTCCTTGATCTGCAGATAGAGCGTGGCATCGGCGGTATGCGCCGCATCCATGAAGCGCGTCAGGTAGCGTGCGACCTGGTATTCACCCGCTCCCATCGCGAGGTTGAAGCGCTGCCATGCCATTGCGGAGCCGGGGTTGCCGCGCTTGTACCAGGCCTGGAACAGCGCGTCGCAGCTCTTCGGCAACGAACGCGGACTGAGCCACAACGCGGAAATCCGTTGCTGTGCCGCGGCGCTCTGGCCGGTCTGCAGCAGCGCCCAGGCCTGTACACAGCGGCGCTCGATATTGGCCGGATCATCGACATAGTAGTGCAGGTAGTCGTCCCAGCGCTGCTGTGACTGCAACACTTGCAGCCACGCCGCGCGTAGCCGGGAGGCAGGCAGTTGTCCGGCATGGCGGGCGAGAAACCGGTCGATCTCGCCGGGGGAGGCGGAGGAGATGCGCCGGCGCAGTTCCTCCAGTTCGAGATAAGGGTAGAGCGGATAGCCCTGCAGGGAGGCACGATGACGCTCGAGTGGTTTCGCGTCGCCCCGCGTCAGGGCGGTGAAGGCGCTCCGGTACTGGGCGCGTTGTGCCTCGAGCGTATCCGCCACCACTGCCTGTGCCTGCAGCAGCAGCAAAAATGAAAAAAGCAGCCCAAACCGCAGACTGCCCACCATCAGCGCTTACCCTGCTTCACTTCTCCGGTGCGTTCACGCGCACTGCCAGCACGTCACGGCGCGCACCGTGCAACACGCCATTGGCGGTGGACCCCATCAACAGCGACAACCCGTGACGCCCATGACTTCCGACCACGATCAGGTCGGCGCCGATTTCCTCGGCCACGTGATGGATTTCGGTCTCGGGTCTGCCCACTACCAGGTGACGATTGCCCTGCGGAATATTGAGCGGGTCGCAGAGAGCGCTCATGTGCGCGCGCGCCTGTTTGTGGATTTCTTCCTGGATTCCCGAGAAATCCATCGGGATGTCACCGCCGTAGGCAAAGCTGAGCGGTTCGATCACGTGTATCACGCTGAGCGTGGAGCCAAAGGCATCGCGCAGCGCCACGGCACGCGCCACCACCTGCTGCGATTCACCGCTCAGATCCAGCCCCAGCAATATGTGTCGATATCCGCTCATGGCCCATGACTCCCTTTCGATTGACGTCCGGCGAACGCTTTCCGCTAACATAGCCGAAAATCCATCGTTGCCGCAAATGCGCCTCGGCGTGCCGCAGGCAGTTCCCGCTCGGGAGAAGGCGTGAGTACATTTGTGCTGGTCGCAGGCCTGACTTTCCTGTTCGTGTTCGGTGCTGCGCTCGGTATGCGACCCTCGCCACGCCAGGCGCAGCTGGCGCGGCTGCGCGCCGCCGCGACAGCCAGGGGTCTGCGGGTGCGGGTGGCACCCGCGACACCTGGCGGACAGATCTCGCCCAACCTGGTGGTATATGTGCTGTCATGGCGACTGGAGCAACTCGAACAGGCGCGCGAGCTGCGCTTTCAGGCCGTGCTCGAGCCGTCCGGCGGCTGGCGCGCGCAGGCGCCTCCCGGCTTGGAGCAAGAGCAGCTGATCGGGATTCTTGGCGACCTTCCCGCCGGTGTGACGGAACTCACGGCGGTGGCCGATGGTCTTGCCGCACGCTGGGATGAGCGCGGTGCGGAGCACGAGGTGGAGCGTCTTGCCGCCGCTCTCGTGACGTTGCGCGAAGCATGTCTCGGGGGAGGCAACCGATCGTCCCCGGCCCAGGGTCGCACTTGACCCTGCGGGAGGCAGCCCTTATATATGGCGCCTCTTTTGGATCCCTCCCGTCGCACAAAATCTGGAAATCAAGCACCAACATGGGCAAGGCACTGGTCATCGTGGAGTCGCCGGCGAAGGCGAAAACCATCAACAAGTATCTCGGCCGCGACTATGTCGTGAAATCGAGCATCGGACATATCCGTGACCTCCCGACCAGCGGCAGCGCCAAGACCACCGATCCGGCAGCGCGTGCCAGGAGCGCCGCCGCGACCCGCAAGATGGGGGATGCGCAGAAAGCGCGCCATCGGGAAAAAAAGGCCCGCGAACAACTGGTCAATCGCATGGGCGTGGACCCGGAACATGGCTGGAGGGCCAATTACCAGATCCTGCCGGGCAAGGAAAAAGTCGTCGCCGAGTTACGCAAGGCGGCAAGCAGCGCCGACACGATCTATCTCGCGACCGACCTCGATCGCGAGGGGGAGGCGATCGCCTGGCATCTGCGCGAGGCCATCGGCGGCGACCCGGGAAAGTATCGCCGGGTAGTCTTCAACGAGATCACGCAATCGGCGATCAAGGAAGCCTTCGCCGAACCGGGTGCCCTCGACATGGACCGGGTCAACGCCCAGCAGGCACGCCGTTTTCTCGACCGGGTGGTCGGTTATATGCTCTCGCCGCTGCTGTGGGAGAAAGTGGCGCGCGGTCTGTCGGCGGGGCGGGTGCAATCGGTGGCGGTGCGCTTGCTGGTCGATCGCGAGCGCGAAATACGGGCGTTCATCCCCGAGGAATTCTGGGAGCTGCACGCCGCTGTGCTGAGTGACGCGGATCAGCCGCTGCGACTCGAGGTGCGCCGCGAGGGCGAGCAGAATTTCCGTCCCGGCAACCGCGAGGACGCCGAGCGCGCGGTAGAGGCGTTGCGCAAGGCGCGCTTCGTGGTCAAGGCGCGCGAAGACAAGCCCACGCGTACCCGGCCCTCCGCGCCCTTCATCACCTCGACGCTGCAGCAGGCGGCCAGTACCCGTCTCGGGTTCAGCGTCAAGAAAACAATGATGATGGCGCAGCGCCTGTACGAAGCGGGATTCATCACCTACATGCGTACCGATTCCACCAATCTGAGCGCCGATGCAGTGGCCGGGGTGCGCGAGTTCATCGGCGAGAAGCACGGCGCACGCTATGTGCCCGAGAGCCCCAATGTCTATTCGAGCAAGGCGGGTGCACAGGAAGCGCACGAGGCAATACGTCCCTCGAACGTGCGGTTGGCACCCGAGGCCATCGACGGTGTGGAGCGCGACGCGGTGCGCGTCTACGAACTGATCTGGCGGCAGTTCGTGGCCTGCCAGATGCCTGCGGCCGACTACCTCGGCTCGGTGATCGATGTCGCAGCCGGAGACTTCGAACTGCGTGCCCGAGGCCGGATTCTGAAGTTCGATGGCTTTCTGCGGGTGCTGCCGGCGGGGCAGCGCAAGGACGAGGACATTGAACTGCCGGACGTGCCGGTTGGCGCCGGGTTGCGACTCCAGGAATTATTGCCGAGCCAGCACTTCACCAAGGCACCGCCGCGCTATACCGAAGCGACGCTGGTACGCGAACTCGAGAAACGCGGCATCGGTCGTCCTTCGACCTACGCCGCGATCATCTCCACCATTCAGGATCGCGGCTACGCCCGGCTCGAAAGCCGGCGTCTCTATGCCGAAAAGCTCGGCGATATCGTCAGTGACCGGCTGACCGAGAAATTCGAGGACCTGATGGACTACGGCTTTACCGCCGGCATGGAGGGCTTCCTCGACCAGATTGCCTCCGGCGAGCGCGACTGGATCAAGGTGCTGGATGATTTCTACGCCGATTTCTCCACCCGCCTCGCCGCGGCCAAGGCAGCGGACGGCGGGATGCGCGGCAATGTGCCGGTGGAAACCAGGATCGAGTGCCCGAGCTGTTCACGGCCCATGCAGATCAGGACCGGGAGTACCGGGGTGTTTCTCGGCTGTTCCGGCTATGCGCTGCCGCCTGCCGAGCGGTGCAAGGCCACGATCAACCTGGTCCACGGCGACGAAGTGGTGCACGACGAGGCCGAGGAAGACGAGGAGGCCGAATCCAAGGTGCTGCGCACGCGCCATCGCTGCGCTATTTGTGGCACGGCGATGGACAGCTACCTGGTTGATGCCCAGCACAAACTTCATGTCTGCGGCAACAACCCCGACTGCCAGGGCCACGAGGTCGAGGAGGGACGCTTCAAGCTCAAGGGTTACGACGGCCCGCTGATCCCGTGCGACAAATGCGGCCAGGACATGCAACTGAAGACCGGACGCTTCGGCAAGTACTTTGGCTGTACCGCCAGCGATTGCAAGAACACGCGCAAATTGCTGCGCAATGGCCAGGCGGCGCCGCCGAAGATGCCGCCGGTGCCGATGGAGCATCTGCGCTGCCTCAAGGTGGATGATTTTTACGTGCTGCGCGACGGGGCCGCAGGCTTGTTTCTCGCAGCCAGCCGTTTTCCGAAGAACCGCGAGACGCGCGCTCCGCTGGTCGAGGAATTGCAGTCGGTGCGCGATCTGATCGACCCCAAGTACGCGTATCTGCTCGATGCGCCGACGCGTGATCCGGACGGGAATCCGGTTCAGGTGCGCTACAGCCGCAAGATGCACAGCCAGTTCGTGATGAGTGAACACGAGGGCAAGGCAACGGGCTGGCGCGCCTATTTCCGCGACGGAAAATGGGTGGTCAGCAAGGAAGCGTAGAACCGCGGTTCGGGTCGCGATGGTCGCGGCCCGTCATACGATGGAGGAGGCCGATTTGGCGGCATCTCTGCTTGAAATCGTCGAAATCGCCAATGGCGAATTCGTGCTGCAACGTGCCGGTGGTGAAGGCGGGCCGCTGGTGAATATCCGGTTCTCCGATGAATCGAGGCAGTATCTCGCGGATGCGCGTCTGGAAATCGCCAAGGCAATGATCCAGGCGGGTATCCAGGCCGCGGCGCAGATGGCCGGCGGCGATGCGGAGCTCGATTTTGTCGGCGGCGCGGACGACGCGGATCACATCCTGCACTAGAAGTCTGCGTCCGGTTCTGCCGCGCCGGCTCCCCTGGCCCGCCGCGCTCAGGTGTCGAGCCTGAGCACCCCGACACTGATACCCTCGAGCGTGAAATCGTGCTCGCGCATATCGATGCGCAGCGGTGCGAAATCCGCGTTTTCCGGCAACAATTCCACGATATGGCGCTCGCGGGTGCGGTGCAGGCGCTTTACCGTCACCTCGTCATCGATGCGCGCGACCACGATCTGGTCCTGGCGTGCCTCGGTGGTGCGATGCACCGCCAGCAGGTCGCCGTCGATGATGCCCGCATCCTTCATGCTCATTCCGGATACGCGCAGGAAATAATCGGCACGCGGCGAGAACAGTGCCGGCGGAACCTGCACGTGCTGCTCGATGTGTTCGCTTGCCAGGACGGGACTGCCGGCAGCGACCCGGCCGACCACCGGAATTCCGGATTCGCCGCTGAGACGGATCCCGCGCGAGGCGCCGGCGGTCATTTCGATCATGCCCTTGCGTTCGAGCGCACGCAGGTGTTCCTCGGCGGCATTCGGTGAACGGAAACCCAGTTCGCGTGCGATATCGGCCCGGGTTGGCGGATAACCGGTGTTGTCGATGTAACCGCGGATCAATTCCAGTACCTGGTTCTGACGATCGGTCAGCTTGCTCATCGATGGTATCCCGGGGCAGTGATGAGCTGTAATTATATACAGTATCCGTTCGATCGCAAGCCGTGTCATTGCCGCGGTCGTCGAAACTGGCGGACGAGTCGATACCAGTTTCCCCTCCGATCACATACCGTCGCGGGATTGTCGAGACCGCTGGTGCTGGCGGTGCCCGGAAGGAGATCGGGTACTCTGGCGCAGCCGCAGCGCGGTGATCGACGGCGTGCTCGTTGCCGTTCGCTGCCGGTCGCTGCCAGGCGTGACGCTCAGGGAAAGGTTTCAGTGCCGCGATCGCGCTCCGCGAACGGACGGGCCACAGGAGTGCCGCTCAAACGCGATGCCGGCGTCTGTGACACTCATTCGCTCCAGTCGTCATCGATGCCGATCTCCTCGGGCTCGATCTGGTTCAGTGCGCCCGACCAGTCTTCCGGTCGCTGCGTATCATCGGGGTCGGCAGAATCCTCCTGGCTCAGCTCGAAGCCGCTGCGCCAGTCTTCAGGCGGTGCGATGCCGGCCAGGTTCATTTCTTTCCAGGTGTCGAGGTCGTACTCCTCGACTTCGCCATCGAGGTGCTGGATCTCGACAGTCTCCTCTTCCTCGTCAAAGGCGACGACTTCGAACACACTGCCGACTTCGGCATTCTGGTACCAGTTGCCGATGATGGGTTTGCTGCTAGCCATGACCAGCCCTCATTTGCCAGAACCTGTTCATGGGCCAAAATACCACGTTGACCGGGTGTGTCCAGCCCTTCCTCGATTTACCGGGCGGGAGCCTTACGCGAATTGCAGAACAGGAGAGTCCAAGGCATGACAGGTACGCGCAAACTGGCGATCATCGGCGGCAGCGGAATCAGCGGTATTGACGGTTTCACGCAGGATGACGAGGCGAATTCGCCGACCTCCTGGGGTCAGCCATCGGCGCCGATACACATCGGAACGCTCGCCGGGCTGCCCGCCTTGTACCTCGCGCGGCACGGCGAACCCCATGCATTGGCGCCACATCGCATCAACTACCGCGCCAACCTGCAGGCGCTGGCCGATCTCGGCGCCACCGATGTGATCGGTCTCGCCGCGGTGGGCGGAATCGAGGCGAGTGCCGCGGCGGGCACCCTCTGGCTGCCGCTGCAGCTCATCGACTACACCAGCGGGCGCGACAGCAGTTTTTTCGATGGCGCACCGCTGGCGCTGCACCATCAGGAGTTTGCCGATCCCTACGATCGCGGCCTGCGTTCGCTGCTGGAGCGAGCGGCCGAAGGCGCGGATATCCGCGTGCAGGCGCGCGGAGTCTATGGCTGCACCCAGGGGCCGCGCCTGGAAACCGCCGCGGAAATCGCCAGGATGCGGCGCGACGGGTGTGATCTGGTGGGCATGACCGGGATGCCGGAGGCGGTACTGGCGCGCGAACTCGGTTTGTCCTATGCGTGTCTCGCGATGGTTGTGAACCGTGCGGCCGGGCTGCAAGCGCAGCCGATCTCCCTGCAGCAGATCCAGAGTGAGGCGGCGGGGTGTGCGCAGCGGATCGCGCGCCTGCTCGAGCGGGCTGCGCGGATGCTCGCGGGCTCAGGGAGCCGGGGTTGACTCCGTTGCTACGGGTTGCGCGGCGGGATCATAGGGTTGGAGTTTCAACAGCACCGCAAACAACGGGTGATCGATGTAGTGCACTTCGCCGAGCCGTACCCGGCGCGTCTCGGCCAGCAGTACGGAGCGCGTGGCGCGTAGCGCCGCGGTGGCGATCTGCTCGATCGATTCGGGTTCGAGCAGATCCGCTACCGGCTGCGGGACCGCTGGCAGATCGACGCCCGCGGATTGCGCGCCCGGAACCGGCAGGGGTGTGAAATCATTGAGCCACAGGCGCGTTTCCACCTGCAGGGAACGCGAGCGTGTCACGCTGATCGAGCCCTCGAGCTCGAAATGGTCCGCGTAGGTTTCACCGCCGGTCAGCAGGATATTGGAGCGAGTGCCGCGCGCCGGCGCCGGCTGGCGCCAGGCAAACTGTCCCAGCAGCCGATAGGCCGCGGAGCCGGCAATACGCGCGGCGGCATCATCGAGCGCGCGCATGCCGTGCCCGAGCTGCACGAACGGCTGCTCCGGTGCAAGGAGTTCCGGGGAATCGGACGCTGCGGTGAGCGATTGATCCGGCACTTCGGGTTGACTGAGGATGTGGATGTCCTGCGGATAACCGAGATCGGGTGCGCTTGGCCAGGCTTCATCGCCAGCGAGCGAGCTGTCGAGCTGCCGGAACACGAGTACCTCGACTTGCAACCAGGGCGCACCGGAACCATCTTCTTCCTGCGCGCGTGCTGGCGAGCTGGCGCCGACGAGCGCTGCCGCGAGCAGTGTCAGGGCGCATCCGAGCGTGCGCAGCGAGCGTGAATCCGTGCTCATGTTTTTCTTGTCCGGGTCGGGGTCCCGGTGCCGGGTCGGCTCAGGCGATCCATCAGATCCTCCACGAAAGCGATGCGGGTGGATACCTCCTCGAGCGCCTCGACAAAGCGTAGCCGGGTGCCGCCATCGAGACGGTAACGGCGTGGATCGTGCTGTACCAGGTCCACGATCGTCAATGGGGCGACCGCGGTATCGGCGGTGAACTCCACCACGCCGCCCGTCGCGGACGCTTCGATGCGGGCAACGCCGAGGCCCTGGCAGCGCACCCGCATGCGCGCGATGCGCAACAGGTTGCGCGTGCCCGGGGGGAGCGCTCCGAAGCGGTCGATCATTTCGCTCTGCAAGCCGTCCAGTTCCGCATCGCAGGCGGCGGAGGCGAGCCGCTTGTACATGATCAGGCGATTGTGCACATCCGGCAGGTAATCGTCGGGAATCAGCGCCGGCACGCGCAGGTTGATCTCGATCGCCGGGCGGAATGCCAGCTCGGTATCGCTCATGCGCCCGGCACGGATCGCGGCGACCGCGCGCCCCAGCAGTTCCATGTACAGGCTGTAGCCGATCGCCTGGATCTGGCCGCTCTGTTCCTCGCCGAGCAGTTCGCCGGCGCCGCGGATCTCGAGGTCATGGGTGGCGAGCAGGAACCCGGCGCCGAGGGATTCGGTGCCGGCCAATGCGTCGAGCCGTTTCAGGGCATCGGGCGTCATCGAGCGTTCATCGGGCGTCAGCAGGAAGGCGTAGGCCTGATGGTGCGAGCGTCCGACCCGGCCGCGCAACTGGTGCAGCTGCGCCAGTCCGAACTTGTCGGCGCGTTCGATCACGATGGTGTTGGCGCTCGGAACATCGATGCCGGTTTCAATGATCGTGGTGCAGCACAGCACGTTGAAGCGCTTGTGGTAGAAGTCCGACATCACCCGCTCGAGTTCGCGCTCGCGCATCTGTCCGTGGGCAACGCCAATCCGCGCTTCCGGCAGCAATGCGCTCAGCTCGGCGGCGCGGCGCGCTATCGATTTGACCTCGTTGTGGACCAGGAACACCTGGCCGCCGCGGCGCAATTCGCGGCTCAGCGCATCCTTGACCAGGCTGTTGTCCTGGCGCTGCACAAAAGTCTTTACCGCGAGCCGTCGCGCCGGCGGGGTGCTGATGATCGACAGATCGCGCAAGCCCGCCACCGCCATGTTGAGCGTGCGCGGAATCGGTGTCGCGGTGAGTGTGAGGATATCGACCGTGGAGCGCAGCGCCTTCAGCTGCTCTTTCTGGCGCACACCGAAACGGTGTTCCTCGTCGATCACCAGCAAACCGAGATCACGATAGGCGACGTCGGCCTGCAGCAGGCTGTGGGTGCCGATCACGATGTCGATCTCGCCCCGGGCGACGCGCTGGAGTATGGCTTTCTGCTCGCTGCCCGATTTGAATCGCGACAGTGTTTCGATGGTGACCGGCAATTCCGCGAAGCGGTCGGAAAAAGTCTCGAAATGCTGTTGCGCCAGCAAGGTGGTGGGCACCAGTACCGCGATCTGCTTGCCACCGTGGACGGCGACGAAGGCGGCGCGCATGGCGACCTCGGTCTTGCCGAAACCCACATCACCGCAGATCAGCCGGTCCATCGCCCGCGGCGCACACATATCCTCCAGCACCGCATCGATCGCGCCGAGCTGATCGGCTGTTTCCTCGAACGGAAACGAGGCGGCGAAATTTTCATAGGCGATCCCGGGATGGGTGAAGGCATGGCCGGGGCGCGATTCGCGTCGCGCATGGATCTCGAGCAGTTCGGCGGCGACATCGCGGATCTTTTCCTCGGCCTTGCGTCGCGCGCGTTGCCACAGGTCGCTGCCGAGGCGAGCCAGTGGTACCTGCTCGGTATCGATGCCCGAGTAGCGATTCACCATGTCGAGCGCCGTCACCGGCACGAACAGCTTCGCTCCCTCGGCATATTCGATGCAGAGGAATTCGGCGCGCTGCCCGTCCACATCGAGCGCCTGCAGTCCGAGGTAGCGCCCGACACCGTGCTCGATATGCACCACCGGCACGCCGACGTTGAGCTCCGAGAGATTGCGGATCGAGGCCTCCCAGGACTCTCCCGCGCGCGCCCGACGCCGGCGCTGCAGCACGCGTCTCCCGAACAGCGCGGATTCCGCCACCACCGCCAGTGCCGGATCGTCCAGCACGAAACCATCGCCAAGCGGCGCGATGACCAGGGCGCAACGTGCGCTGCCGCCGATGAATGCGTCCCAGCTATCGAGCGGCTGCACGGTGGCGCCGGCTCGCGTCAGCAACTCGTGCAGCATCTCGCGCCGCCCCGGCGAATCGGCGCAGAACAGGATGCGTGGCACATCGAGGCCGAGGATTTGCGTCACCCGCGCCAGCGGTTCCTGCACGGCACGACCCGGCGCCTCGGGGAGCGGTGACACCGAAAAATTTCCCGCTCCGGCGCGCTCGGGCTGCGGGCCGGCGGAAAAGCCGATGCGGGTGAATCGCTTCAGTTCGCGACGCAACCCATCGGGTGGCAGATATATCTCGGCGGGTCCGAGCAGCGGGCGGGTGATGTCCGAGCCGAGGCTCTCGTGGCGATCGCGCACCGATTGCCAGACGCGGTCGGTTTGCTCGCGCACCGTATCCTCGACACACAACAGCGTTTCCCCGGCGAGGTAGTCGAACAGCGTGGCGGTGGCCTCGAAGAACAGCGGCAGGTAATACTCGATGCCGCCCGGTGCGATGCCCTGGCAGATGTCCTGGTAGTCGGGGCACAGGCGGTGGTCGTTGTCGAAGCGTTCGTGCCAGCGGCGACGAAACGCGGTGATCGCCTCGTCATGGAACGGAAATTCCCGGCCCGGCAGCAGACGCAGTGCATCGAGGCTGTCGAGCGAGCGCTGCGTTTCCGGATCGAAGCGGCGCAGGGTCACGATCTCCTCGTCGAACAGTTCGATGCGCACCGGGGCATCGAGCCCCATCGGAAACAGATCGACGATCGAGCCGCGTACCGCGAATTCGCCGTGCTCGAACACGGTATCCGTGACGCGGTAACCGGCCCGGTCGAGGGTCGTGCGCAGCCGCGCGATCGACAGGTTCTGGCCAGGTTGCAGCGCCAGCGCAGCCGCGCTCACGAAAGCAAGCGGCGCGACCCGCTGCATCAGGGTCGCGATCGGTACGATCAGTATCGCGGGCTGCGCATCGGCAAGCCGCGACAGTGCCAGCAGGCGGTCCGAGACCAGGTCCTGGTGAGGTGAGAAGCGGTCATAGGGCAGTGTTTCCCAGTCGGGCAGACGCAACACGGGCTTGGTGGTGTCGTTGCCGAGGAAAAAGCGCAACTCGTCCTCGAGACGCTCGGCGGCGGCGCTGTCGCCGCTCACCACCGCGACCATGCCGGGATGGGCGCGAGCCGCCATGGCGAGGGCCAGGGCATCGGTGCCCGGGAGCAGGCCACCCCAGCGAAGATGATCGCCGGGGCGCGGCAGGGGAGGCGAAAAAAGCGGTGTTTCATGCGGATGGCAGGCACTGGTCAACGGTGAATGGCGCTGTTGCGGTGGTAGTTGCGACTGACCATAATACGCCGCGACCGGCGTACCGATGAAGCCTTCGGGTGCCGTAGTACCGATCATTTTTCGAGGTTCCCTACATGAGCGAGCGCAAGCGGCCGAAACCAGCAGACTACTTTGCCGACTGGAAGCAGCGCGAAGCGCTTGCGGAGGCGATGATCCCGGTGGTGGGGAGGCTCTATCGCGAACGAAACCTCAAGGTCTATGTGTACGGCCGCTCGCTGGTGGCGCAATCGGTGCTCGATATCATGAAGACCCACCGTTTCGTGCGCCAGGTGGAGAAGAACGAGTTGTCGGAGTTCGATACCTGGCCGCTGGTCGAGGCGCTCGGTGCGATGGATCTCGGTACCGGGCATGTCGATATCGGGCGTCTGACCGTTGCCTACCACGCCGGGCCGCAGGCCGCCGGATTGTCACCTGCCCAGTATCTCGCGACGCAGCTTGCCGGGCTGGTTGGCAGCAAGGCGAAGCCGGTGACGCAACCACGCGACGTGGTGCTGTACGGCTTTGGCCGGATCGGCCGGCTGATGGCCCGGCTGCTGATCGAAAAAGCGGGGGGTGGCGACGTGCTGCGCCTGCGCGCGGTGGTGGTGCGTCGCTCGAGCAGCGATGACCTTGCCAAGCGCGCCGCGCTGCTGCGCCGCGATTCGATCCATGGTTCGTTCAAGGGCACGATCCGGGTCGACGACGAGCGCAACTCGTTCATCGCCAACGGCAACGAGGTCAAGCTCATCCATGCCGATGCACCCGAGAACATCGACTACACCGCCCATGGCATCAACGATGCGATCGTGATCGACAATACCGGCAAGTGGCGTGACGAGCAGGGGCTTTCCCGGCACCTGCAATCGAAGGGCGTCGCCAAGGTCATCCTGACCGCTCCGGGCAAGGGCGCGCTGAAGAATATTGTCTACGGCGTGAATCACGACACGATCACGGAATCCGACCGCATCATCACCGCGGCATCGTGCACCACCAACGCGATCGTGCCCGCGCTCAAGGCCATCGACGAGCAGTTCGGAATTGTCTCCGGTCATGTCGAAACCGTGCATGCCTATACCAACGACCAGAACCTGATCGACAATTTCCACCCGAAAAACCGTCGTGGACGCAGCGCCGCCCTGAACATGGTGCTCACCGAGACCGGAGCGGCCAGTGCGATAGCCAAGGTGCTGCCGTCGATGGCCGGAAAACTTACCGGCAATGCCATCCGTGTCCCGGTGCCGGACGTCTCGATGGCAATCCTGCACCTCACGCTGTCGCGCGAGACCTCCGTGGTCGAGGTGAACGAGTTCATGCGCTGGGCATCGCTGCATTCGCCGCTGAACAGGCAGATCGACTACACCGCGTCTCCCGAGGTCGTGTCATCGGATTTCGTGGGTTCGCGCTCCGCCTGCATCCACGACGCCCAGGCGACGATCGTCAGCGGCAACCATGCGATCCTGTACCTCTGGTATGACAACGAGTTCGGCTACGCCTGCCAGGTACAGCGGGTGCTGGAGCACGTCGCCGGCGTGCACTACGCGGTGTACCCGGCTCCCGAGGCAGTGAACTGGAACTGGCCACAACCATCCTGAAAGCCATGACCAGATCAATAATCGGTGATGTTTCCGGTGGCACGCGGCCGGTGCGCCCTTTATACTTGCGCGCCATTCGAGGGGTGCTCACCGTCCGGTGACCGATCCGGGCCGTAGAGACGCGTTGCCCCCTCTCTCCACCGCAGAGCGATGTCCACGGCAATGAATGAATGCCGCAGTCTGTAACTCGTGGTGGATTTCTGTTCAAGCCTGGCAGGGTAGCTATGATCTCGATACGCCGTGGACTGGATTTGCCCATCAGTGGAGCGCCGGAGCAGGTGATCCATACCGGCCCGAAAATCCGTACCGTGGCAGTGCTGGGCCCGGACTACCCGGGCCTGAAGCCCGGCATGCTGGTGCGGGTCGGCGACCGGGTGGCGAGGGGCCAGGCGCTGTTCATCGACAAGCGTGCCGAGGGGTGCAGTTCACGGCTCCCGCGGCGGGCACCGTCGCGGCGATCAATCGTGGCGACAAGCGGCTCCTGCTCTCGGTCGTGATCGATGTCGATGGCAGCGAGGAGCGTGAATTCGCGCGTTACGAGCCGGCACAACTCGCCACGCTTGGTCGCGAGCAGGTGCGCGACAACCTGGTCGATTCCGGACTCTGGACGGCATTGCGCACCCGCCCGTTCAGCAAGGTGCCCGCGCCGTCCACGACACCGCACTCGATCTTTGTCACCGCCATGGACACCAGTCCGCTGGCCGCCGATCCGGCGCTGGTGCTGGCCGCCGAAGCGGACTCGTTCAGGCAGGGCGTGCAGGTACTGGCCGCGCTCACCGACGGCAAGGTCTTCGTGGTCGGAGGCGCCGGTGGGGCGACGCCGCGCGTCGAGGCGCCGCGCGTGGTTCACGAGGAGTTCGCGGGCCCGCACCCGGCCGGACTGGTGGGTACCCATATTCACTTTCTCGATCCGGTGCACGAACGCAAGACGGTGTGGAGCATCGGCTACCAGGACGTGATTGCGATCGGCAAGCTGTTCACTACCGGTCGTTTGCATTGCGAGCGCGTCATCGCGCTGGGAGGCCCGTCGGTTGAACGCCCCCGGCTGCTGAAGACGCTCCTCGGAGCGAGCGTCGAGGAACTCTGTGCAGGCGAGATCGCCGGCGGCGAACCGCGGATACTGAGCGGCGGCGTGCTCGCCGGTCGTTCGGCGCGCGGATCGCTGGCCTTTCTCGGACGCTATCACACGCAGGTGTCGGTGTTGCCCGAAGGCCGGGAGCGCCTGTTGCTTGGCTGGCTTTCGCCCGGGGCAAAGCGTCACTCGATGATGCGCATCTACCTCTCCAGCCTGTTCGGGCTGAAGCCGGTGGCCATGAACACATCGACCAACGGCAGTCCGCGGGCACTGGTGCCTATCGGTGCCTACGAAAAAGTGATGCCGCTCGATGTGCTGGCAACACCGCTGCTCAAGTCGCTGATCGTCGGTGATGTGGAAGTCGCCGCGAAGCTCGGCGCGCTCGAACTCGACGAGGAGGATCTTGCGCTGTGTACCTACGTGTGTCCGGGCAAATACGAATATGGTCCGATCCTCAGGGACAACCTGACCCGCATCGAGATGGAGGCTTGAATGAAGGCTCTTAGGCGGTTTCTGGACCACGTCGTCGAACCCCATTTCGAGAAAGGCGGGCGCTTCGAAAAGCTGTTCCCGCTCTACGAGGCGCTGGACACCTTCCTTTATTCCCCGGCGAGCGTGACCGGAAGTGGCGCGCACGTGCGTGATGGCATCGATCTCAAGCGGGTCATGATCACCGTATGGCTGGCGGTGTTCCCGGCGATGTTCTACGGCATGTACAACCTCGGATTCCAGGCCAATACCGCGATGGAGGCGATGGGGATCGCGGCCAAGACCGATTGGCATGGCTGGTGGATCGCCCTCGCCGCGGGCTACGATCCGAACAGCGTGTGGGACTGCTTCTGGCATGGTGCCTGTTATTTCCTGCCGATCTACATGGTGACCTTCGTGGTCGGAATCGGCTGGGAGATCCTGTTTGCCTCGGTGCGTGGTCACGAGGTCAATGAAGGCTTCTTTGTCACCTCCATCCTGTTTGCGCTGATCGTGCCACCCGACGTCCCGCTGTGGCAGGCGGCACTCGGGATCAGCTTCGGGGTGGTGATCGGCAAGGAAGTGTTCGGCGGCACCGGCAAGAATTTCCTGAACCCGGCGCTGGTCGGGCGTGCCTTCCTGTTCTTCGCCTACCCCGCGCAGATGTCGGGCGACACGGTGTGGACCGCGGTCGATGGCTTCAGCGGCGCGACGGCACTGTCGCTCGGCGCCAGTGGCGGGCTGGACCTGATCACCCGGCATATGAGCTGGATGGATGCGTTCTTGGGGCAGATGCAGGGCAGTATCGGCGAAACCTCGGTACTCGCGATCCTGATGGGCGCGGCGCTGTTGCTGTGGACCGGCATTGCCTCGTGGCGAATCATGCTCGGAGTGGTCATCGGCACCGTGGCGATGGGCCTGCTGTTCAATGCCGTCGATTCTGCCACCAACCCGATGTTCGGGGTGCCGTTCTACTGGCATTTCGTGGTCGGCGGCTGGGCTTTCGGCACGGTGTTCATGGCCACCGACCCGGTGTCGGCGGCGATGACCGAAACCGGCAAGCTCGCGTTCGGCATCCTGATCGGCGTCATGGTGATGCTGATCCGGGTGGTGAATCCGGCATTTCCCGAGGGAATGATGCTCGCGATCCTGTTTGCAAATATCTTCGCGCCGTTGATCGACAGTTTCGTGATGCGCGCCAACATCAACCGGAGGCTGGCACGCAATGTCAACGCCTAAGAAGGAAACCACCGGGAAGACGCTGCTGGTCGCTTTCGTTCTGTGCATCGTGTGTTCGGTGATCGTGGCCGGCGCGGCCGTGTCGCTGAAGCCGATCCAGAGCAGCAACAAGGCCCTGGACCGCAAGACCAATATCCTGGCGGCCGCCGGCATGCTCCCCGGGGGCGAGCACAGCCGTGCCGAGGTCGAGGAACTGTTTGGCCACTTCGAAGTGCGCCTCGTGGACCTGGATACCGGCACCTATGCCACCGAGCAGGATTTGGCGCGTCCGGAACTCGATCCCGCGCGCTACGACCAGGTCAAGGCGGCGAAGGACGCCAAACTCTCGGCAGCGCTCGACGATGTCGAGGATGTGGCGAGCATCGGACGCCGCGAACGATTCGCGCAGGTCTACCTGATCGAGGACCAGGGCAGGATGGAGAAAATCGTGCTGCCGATCCGCGGTTACGGGCTGTGGAGCACGCTGTACGGCTTCCTGGTCCTGGAGGGCGATGCGAGCACGGTGGTCGGCCTGTCCTATTACGACCAGAAGGAAACCCCCGGGCTTGGCGGCGAAGTGGACAATCCCAAGTGGAAGGCGCTGTGGCCGGGCAAGCAGGTCTACGACCAGGACGGCAAGGTATCGATCGATATCGTCAAGGGTGGAGTGGATCCGGCGAGCCCGCTGGCGCGACACCAGGTCGATGCGCTGTCCGGCGCGACACTGACCAGCAACGGCGTCGAGAACATGCTGCATTTCTGGCTCGGTGAGCACGGTTTCGGACCCTATCTCAGCAAGATCCGCGGAGGGCAATCCTGATGTCCAGGACCCGGGAAATTCTTATTTCTCCGATATTCGTCAACAATCCGATCGCGGTGCAGATCCTCGGGATCTGCTCGGCACTGGCGGTCACATCCAGCCTCAAGACCGCGCTGGTGATGTCGATCGCACTGACACTGGTCACCGCGTTCTCGAATCTCGCGATCTCGCTGTTGCGCAACCACACGCCGAGCAGCATCCGCATGATCGTGCAGATGATCGTGATCTCCTCGCTGGTGATCGTGGTCGACCAGATCCTGCAGGCGGTGGCCTACAGCATCGCCAAGCAGTTGTCGGTGTTCGTCGGTCTCATCATCACCAACTGCATCGTGATGGGGCGTGCGGAAGCCTTCGCGATGAAAAACCCGCCGATCCCGAGCTTTCTCGACGGCATCGGCAACGGGCTCGGCTACAGCGCGATGCTGATGGCGGTGGGCACCGTGCGCGAGTTGTTCGGCAGCGGCAAGCTGTTTGGCTTCGATGTGCTGGCGCAGGTCAACAACGGTGGCTGGTACCAGCCAAACGGTCTGCTGCTGCTGCCGCCGAGCGCGTTTTTCATCATCGGCCTGTTCATCTGGCTGCTGCGCAGCTGGAAGACCCAGCAGGTGGAAGCCAGGGAATTTCACATGGCACCGCAGAGCAAGCCGCAGGAGGTAGTGTGATGGAACATCTCCTGGCGCTGCTGATCCGCTCCGTGTTCATCGAGAACATGGCGCTCGCGTTCTTTCTCGGCATGTGCAGTTTCATCGCGATCTCGAAAAAGGTGGAAACGGCGTTCCAGCTCGGGGTCGCGGTCGTGGTGGTACAAACCATCACGGTACCCGCCAACAACCTGATCTTCCATTTCCTGCTGCGCGACGGAGCGCTTGCATGGGCGGGGTTCCCGGAGCTCGATCTGGGTTTTCTCGGTTTCCTGAGCTATATCGGCGTGATCGCCGCGATCGTGCAGATTCTCGAGATGTTCCTCGACAAGTACATGCCGGCGCTCTACACCGCGCTCGGCGTGTTCCTGCCGCTGATCACCGTGAACTGCGTGATCATGGGCGGCTCGCTGTTCATGGTCGAGCGCGATTACGTGCTGAGCGAGAGCGTGGTCTATGGCTTCGGTTCCGGTCTTGGCTGGGCGCTGGCGATCACGGCGCTGGCAGGTGTGCGTGAAAAGCTCAAGTACAGCGATGTGCCGGATGGATTGCGCGGCCTCGGCATCACCTTCATCACGGTGGGACTGATGGCGCTCGGGTTCATGTCATTCGGCGGTATCTCGCTCTGAGCACGGCATTTCGGGACGATCGAACATGGTAGACGTAGGGACGATTTTTGCGGGTGTCGGGATGTTCACGGCGATCGTGATGTCGCTGGCGGTGCTGATACTCCTGGCCCGTTCGCGGCTCGTCAGCACCGACGATGTCAACATCGAGATCAACGACGATCCCGAGCGCGCGCTCACCGTGGAGGCGGGCGGCAAGCTGCTGACCACGCTGGCCAATGCGGGCATATTCCTGTCATCGGCCTGTGGCGGGGGCGGTACCTGCGGCCAGTGCCGCTGCCAGGTGCTCGACGGTGGCGGTACCTTCCTGCCGGTCGAGGAAGGCCATTTCACCCGTGGGCAGTTGCGCGACAATTGGCGGCTTGCCTGCCAGGTGGCGGTGAAGCAGGACATGAAAATTCATGTTGAGCCCGAGTTCTTCGGAGTGAAACAGTGGGATTGCACCGTGGTGTCGAACGACAACGTCGCGACCTTCATCAAGGAACTGGTGCTGAAGCTGCCCGAGGGTGAAAGCGTGGATTTTCGCGCCGGCGGTTATGTGCAGCTGGAAGCGCCGCCGCACACGGTGCACTACAAGGATTTCGCGGTCGATGCGCAATATCGCGCGGACTGGGAGCGTTTTCATTTCTTCGACCTGAGTTCGACCGTCAAGGAACCGGTGATCCGCGCCTACTCGATGGCGAACTATCCCGACGAGAGAGGGGTGCTGAAGTTCAATATCCGCATCGCGACGCCGCCGCCCGGTTCCAAGGGCATTCCACCGGGGCAGATGTCGTCCTACGCCTTCGGCCTGAAGCCGGGTGACAAGATGCGGGTATTCGGTCCGTTCGGCGAATTCTTTGCCAAGGACACCCGGGCCGAGATGATATTCATCGGCGGTGGTGCGGGCATGGCGCCGATGCGCTCGCACCTGTTCGACCAGTTGTGCCGCATTCACAGCGATCGCAAGATCACGTTCTGGTACGGTGCACGCAGCCTGCGCGAGATGTTCTATGTCGAGGATTTCGACAGGCTGGCCGCGGAAAATCCCAATTTCAGCTGGCACGTTGCGCTTTCCGACCCGCAGCCCGAGGACAACTGGAGCGGACTCAAGGGCTTCATCCACCAGGTGCTGTTCGACAATTACCTGAAAGATCACCCGGCGCCGGAGGACTGCGAGTACTACATGTGCGGGCCGCCGATGATGAATGCGGCAGTGATCAACATGCTGGAGCACCTGGGTGTCGAGAAAGAGAATATCCTGCTGGATGATTTCGGCGGCTGATACGCGCCGCGGCATCGCGCAGCGAACGGGAGCAACGGTGTTGCTCCCGTTGTTGTTTGTGCTGCTGGCGATTGCTGCCTGCACTCCCGGACCCGAGGTATGGCGTTTCGAGGGCGATACCATGGGCACGACCTACCACGTTACCGTGGTCGAGCCGCCCCGCCGGCTGAGCCAGCCGGCGGCGGGCGAGGGCGTCGATGCGGCGCTGCAGCAGGTCAATGCGCTGATGTCGACCTACCGCCCCGAGTCCGAGGTTTCGCGTTTCAACGCCGCGCCGCCCGATGCATGGTTCGCGGTATCGCCCGAAACACTCGACGTTGTCGAGACCGCGCTGGAAATCCACGCACTCAGCGCCGGAGCGTTCGACATCACGGTCGGACCATTGGTCGATCTGTGGGGGTTTGGCGCCGGCGCGAAGGGGGCGGACCGGGTGCCCTCGGAACAGGACATCGCGCGCGCAGCGGCACGCGTTGGTTCCGCGGCGCTGAGCGTGCGTCGCGAACCGCCCGCCTTGCGCAAGAGCGCCGAGCGCGAAATCGATCTGTCCGCGATCGCCAAAGGCTATGGCGTGGATCGTGCGGCGCTCTGGCTCGAGGCCGCCGGGGTTGCCAACTACATGGTCGAAGTCGGCGGCGAGGTACGCACCGCGGGCAACAATCCGGACGGTCATGAATGGCGCATCGGCATCGAGGCACCGGAGCTGATGCGCGGCCGGGCCCTGGCGGCGATCGCGGTGAGCGGGAAATCGATTGCCACGTCCGGTGATTACCGCAACTACTTCGAGCGTGATGGCAAGCGCTACTCCCACACCATCGATCCCGCCACTGCACGCCCGATCGAGCACGGTCTTGCCTCGGTCACGGTAGTGGCGCAGGACTGCAAGACCGCCGATGCGCTGGCAACCGCGATCGATGTGCTCGGTCCGGCCCGGGGCATGGAACTCGCCGAGCGCGAACAGATCCCGGTCTATATGCTGGTGCGCGTGGGCTCGGGCTTCGAGTCGCGGTCCAGCACCACGTTCCAGCCGTATCTGGATGGGTTAGAATGAGGGCGAGGTGAGCACAATGGCAACCCTGTTTTTCACGCTGGCTTTTTTTCTGTTGGTGACCGCGGCGATGGCCATCGGCGTGCTGGCCGGTCGCAAGCCGATCCAGGGCAGCTGCGGCGGCATGAGTGCGATGCTCGACGCCGACTGTCCGGTTTGCGGCGGCAATCCCGCCAAATGCGATGCGGTGGATCCCGATCTTCCCTACGACGCCAGCGACACCGCGGCGGGTCGGGCTGCGCCGCGCCAGTGATCAGCTTTCGGAACCCCGAAGACTGAGCCACAACGCCATCATGCGCGTGGGGTAATCGGTCACCACGCTGTCGATTCCGTGCGCGTGCAGGCGCCGCACCACCTTCGCGTCGTTCACGGTCCACGCCGACACCGGGAGGCCGCTGGCATGAGCGGCAGCGATACGCGCCGGTGTGCACAGCTTCCAGTGAAGGACCAGCAGCTCGACGCCCAGTTCGCGCGCCAGCGTCAGTGGATCGGGTCGCGTGCGATCGGTGATCAATCCGCGGGGGATCCGGGCGTCGCAATCGTGAACCGCACCGAGCAGCGCGGCGTCGAAGGATGTCACCGTGGCGCGCGGGTGCAGCGCGTGCTCGCGAAACAGCGCCGCGAGCCGCTCGGCCATGAGCGGCCGCTGGGCACTGCTTACCGGTTTCGCCTCGAGCTGGAAGTGGAGGATCTCCGGGAATTCCTCGAGCACGCGGCCAATCACCGGTACCGGTTGCGGGGTGGGGCAGTCAGGGCCGCCGCGTCGGGCATCGAGGCGGGCGAGTTCCTGCGCCGTCAGCTGCGCCACCGCACCACGTCCATTGGTAGTGCGATTCACGGTATCGTCGTGAATCACCACCAGTTCGCCATCGCGTGAGAGCCTGAGATCGAGTTCGACCCGGACCACGCCGGCACTGATCGCGCGGTGAAACCCCGCGAGGGTGTTTTCAGGTGCTTCGCCGCGTGCGCCGCGGTGACCGTAGATCAGCAAGCGCTTTGCGCCCACAGCCGCTGGCGCGCGAGATAGCTCTCGCGGCACAGCTTCACGTCGGCCAGAAAACGCGGCAGTTCATCGAGCAGCAATGCCTGCGGTCCATCCACCAGCGCCTCTCGCGGCCGGGGATGAAAATCCACCAGCACCAGGTTGGCACCCGCGATCACGCCCTGCGCGGTGGCGTGCGCGACATCGAGAATATGGTCGGGTGCCGCATCACGCGATCCCACCGAGTGCGAGGGATCGATGCACACCGGCATCCGCGTCAGGCGCTTGATCACCGGGACGTGGGCGAAATCGACCATGTTGCGATGTGGCGCTCCACCATCGCTCTTCATGCCGCGCAGGCAGAAAATCACCCGTGAATTGCCTTCGCTGGCAAGGTATTCCGCGGCATTCAGCGATTCGTTCAGACTGATGCCGAAACCGCGCTTGAGCAACGCCGGGTAGGTTTGCTGGCGGCCGATGGCTTTCAGCAGCTCGAAGTTCTGGGTGTTGCGGGTGCCGATCTGCAGCATCACGCCGGTGGGTCGGCCGAGTTTTTCGAGACAGGTGTCGATTTCCTCGATGTGGCTCTCGTGGGTGACCTCCATGGCGATCACGCGAATGCCGTGCTTGCCAGCGAGTTCGAATACCCACGGCAGGCAGCTGCCGCCATGGCCCTGGAACGAATAGGGATTGGTGCGCGGCTTGTAGGCGCCCATGCGGGTGCAGAGCTGGCCTTCGCTCGCGAGCGCCGCCAGCATGGTCTCGACGTTTTGCGGATTGTCGACCGCGCACAGACCTGCCATGACGTGCAGCGTATTCTGCGAAAAATTGACACCGTTATAATCGAAGCCCGCCAGCCGCTGCTCGTCCTTGTGCCGGCCGAGCATGCGATATTCCTCGGAAATCCGCACCGCGCGCTCGACCGCGGGCAGGGCTTCGAGTGCGTCCTTGTCGAGGGTGTGGGTGTCACCGAGGAGATAGATCTCGGTCAGTTTCTGTTGCTGGCCCTGCACCACGTGGCTGCGCATCTCGATGCGCGGCAGCGTCCGCAGGTATTCCCAGGTCTTGCGGTATTCCTCGCTGGATTCATCGGTGTTCGGGTGCAATATCAACAGCATGGAATTCTCTCGGGTGAAGGTGCCGCGCGCGCAACGGCATTCAGGGAGCAGGCGGTGGTGCAACCGGCGTGTGGCGCAGTACCGTGTGCAGCACGTGGTTGTACTCGAAATACACGAAGAATTCCGGGTAGTCCCAGCGACTGATCGGCGGCTGGCCGACCGCTGCCTGGCGTGCCGCGGGCTCACCCCAGCCGGCAAGCACGGTTTCCATGCTGGTGCCGCGTTCGGGCACGTGCGCGGCAACCGCGGCCGAGCCCTGCGCGCCGAGCGGTACCTTGATGACTTCCGCGCCAAGCAGTGCCGACCAGCCGAACAAGACCAACAAAGCGATTGCGCGGATCATTCCCGGCCCCCTTTCTTGCGTTGCTCCGCCATCTGTACCTGCATGACGTGACGGGCGATGATCTGGCGGTCCGCATCCTGCAACCGCTCGAAATTGACTGACACATGGGTGCTGCCGCTTCGTTCCGGCACCAGCTTGACCACGCTCGCGTAGACCGCGATGCCCACGTAGGCAGGCAGCAGCGTCATGCGGATCGCCAGCACGCTGCCCAACGCCGGTGGTGTGGCGCAGCTGAACGAGAGTCCGCCCTCACTGAGCGAAATGGTCTGCTCGCTGCCACGTCCGAGCTCCGGAGTCAGACTGGCGATATGGCGGGCCAGCAGATCGAGCTTGCGGTTGATATGGCCGAGATAGGCACCGAGCCCCCGATCCTGCTCGCCGAGTGTGTGCAGCAGGTGGCTGTTGTCCTGGTCGAGACGGCGCATTTCGCGCAACAGGTTGAAGTGCTCGTTGTCGGGAAAAAAATTCTCGGCCGGTTTGGCGGCGGGCGCATGATCCCCGACCAGGCAGTGGCTGATGATTACCGGGCAGTCCACCCGGTAGAAATCGCGCTGGTTGGCAGTGGGACTGGACATGATGGTACGCCAGGGATTTCGCGGTTTGCTTGCCCGGCAGTATAAGCGCCGTTTCGCGGACTAAAAAGTGCTGTAAATACCACGCCCGTGTGGGGGCTCGGACAATTGTGCTTAAATGCCGCGATGTTTCGTCCGTTCCCCCTTTTCATCGGTCTGCGCTATGTGCGTGCACGGCGGCGAACCCGGTTTATTTCGGTGGTTTCCGCAGTGGCGCTGTGCGGACTCGGGCTGGGCGTGATGGCGCTGGTGGTGGTGCTGTCGGTCATGAACGGTTTTGATCGCGAGTTGCGCAGCCGGATCCTGGCACTGGTGCCGCACGTATTGGTCGTCGGCTCTCGGGCAATCGTCGATTGGGAGCCGCTCGCGGCCGCGCTGGAGCGCGAACCGGGTGTCCGCGGCGCGGCACCTTTTATCGGCGGCACCGCGATGCTCAGCACGCCGGGAATCGTGCGTGGCGTCGAGCTGAGCGGAATTCGCCCGCAGTATGATGCGCGGGTGTCGGTCATCGGACAATACATGCAGCAGGGGGCGCTGGAAAATCTGCAGCCAGGAAAATTCGGAATCGTGATCGGCAATCTCGTGGCACGCTCGCTCGGCCTCGGGATCGGCGACTACGTCACGGTGATGCTGCCGGAAATATCACTGACGCCGGCCGGGGCGTATCCGCGGATGCGTCGTTTGACCGTGGTGGGCATTTTTGCAGTGGGCGCCCAGGTGGATGCCAGCACCGCGCTGATTCAGCTCGAGGATGCGGCGCGACTCTACCGCACCGGCAAAGGGGTGCACGGGGTGCGTCTCGCACTCGACGATCCGGACCAGGCGCCACGGGTACGCGCACGCATTGCCGGATCGCTGCCACCCGGTTTGCATGCCGAGGACTGGAGCACCACGCAGGGCACGCTGTTTGGCGCGATCCGCATGGAGAAACGCATGGTCACGCTGTTGCTGCTGGTGATCGTGGCGGTCGCGGCATTCAACATCGTTTCGATCCTGACCATGGTGGTTGCGGAGAAGCGTGGCGCGATCGCGGTGCTGCGCACCATGGGCGCCTCGCCGGCGCAGATCATGGCGGTGTTCACGGTGCAGGGCACGCTGATCGGCGTATCGGGAATCGCCGCGGGTCTTGCCGTGGGCATACCCGTCGCGCTCAACATCAGCGCGCTGGCCGCGTGGCTGGAGCAAGTGCTGGGGGTTCGCCTGTTCAATCCGGCGGTGTATTTCATCAGCTATATTCCATCCCATCCCGAGATGGGCGACCTGTTGCTGATAGCCGGGTGCGGGCTGGCGCTGAGCGTGCTGGCCACGCTCTACCCGGCACGGCGCGCGGCGCGTATCGGCCCGGCGGAGGCGCTGCGTTATGAATGATGGCGAGGCGGTGCTGGAGTGCCGCGCATTGCGCAAGCTCTACCGCCAGGGACCGCAGGAACTGGTGGTGCTGAACGACCTGAACCTGCGGGTAAGGCGCGGTGAGCGGCTGGCGATCATCGGTCAATCGGGCTCGGGCAAGAGCACCTTGCTCAATATGCTGGGCGGTCTCGATCTGCCGAACGCGGGCGAGGTGCGGGTCGAAGGGCGTGTCATCAGCGAGATGAGCGAGCGCGAGCGCGGGCTGCTGCGCAACCGTGCGCTCGGCTTCGTCTACCAGTTTCATCACCTGCTCGGTGAGTTCGATGCGCTCGAGAACGTGGCGATGCCGTTGCTGATCCGCGGCGAGGCGCCGCGGACTGCGGCGGCGCGTGCGCGCGTGCTGCTCGAGCACGTGGGTCTTGGCGCACGGCTCGATCACAAGCCGGGTGAGCTCTCCGGCGGCGAGCGCCAGCGGGTGGCGATTGCGCGCGCGCTGGTTGCCGAGCCGCGCTGCGTGCTGATGGACGAACCCACCGGCAATCTCGATCGCGGCACCGCCGCGGGCATCCACGCGATGATGGATGCGCTGAACAAGGATCTGGGCACCAGCTTCGTGGTGGTCACCCACGATCCGGCGCTGGCGGCACGCATGGATCGCGTGCTGACGCTGGCGGAGGGGCGCCTGCTCGAGGCTGCGGCATGAACCCCGGCGGATGGCGTTTTCCGCTGCGGGTCGGGTTTCGCTATGCGAGCAGCACGCATCGCGGTGCGCTGGTCGCGTTCATATCGCGTGTGTCGACGGCGGGCCTGGTGCTCGGTGTGGCGCTGCTGATCGTGGTGCTGTCGGTGATGAACGGCTTCGATCGCGAGCTGCGCGAGCGTATTCTCTCGCTGGTGCCGCATGTCTCGCTGCAACCCATCCAGCCGGTGCGTGACTGGCGCGCGCTGGTCGCTGCGGTGGAAGCGCATCCCGAGGTGCTCGCCGCGGCACCCTACGTCGATTTGCAGGCCCTGCTGATGTATCGCGGCAAGGTCGTGCCGGCACTGATCCACGGCACGGAGCCTGCGTTCGAACGGCGTATTTCCTCGATCGACCGCTATCTCGCCAAGGGCACCCTGGATTTGCTCGACGCAGACGCGGATACGCTGCTGCTGAGCGATACGCTTGCGCACAAGCTCGGCGTTGGCGTCGGCGAAAGCCTGCAGGTGATGGTGCCGGACGTGAACGCGGCGGGGCAGGTGATGCCGCGGGTGCAACGCGTGCTGCTCGGCGGCGTGTTCGATACCGGCACCGAGGTCGACAATGCGATGGCGCTGGCGGGCCTCGGCCTGGCAACGCGATTGCGCGGCGCGCCCGGTGTCGTGCAGGGCGTGCGCTTCCAGGTGCGTGATCTGTTCAGCGCACCGCGGGTGGAGCGAGAGGTGATCCAGGGGCTTGGCATCGAGATCCATGGCCTCGACTGGACCCGTACCCATGGCAATCTCTACGAAGCCATCCAGCTGTCGCGCAACATGGTCGGGATCCTGTTGTTCCTGATCATCGCGGTGGCGGTGTTCAACGTGGTCTCGACCCTGTTCCTGATCGTGAAGGACAAGGAGGGCGATATCGCGATCCTGCGTACGCTCGGCGCCAGCCCTGCCGACATCATGGGGGTGTTCATGGTGCAGGGCACGTTGATCGGCCTGGCCGGTGCCCTGTGCGGGGGGCTGATCGGCTGTGTCCTGTCGCTGTTGATCACCGATGCGGTGGCATTGCTGGAATCGTTGCTCGGCGTGCAGTTTCTCAAGGCGGAAGTGTACCCGGTGAGCTATCTGCCCTCGCAACTGGCGTTCACCGATGTGGCGAGCGTTTGCGCAGTGGCACTGGCGATGAGTTTCGTGGCGACGCTGTACCCTTCGTGGCGGGCCGCGCGCATGCAGCCAGCCGAGGTGCTGCGTTACGAGTGATCGCGTTTCGCGTCGCGGCGCTCACGCTGGCGCTGGCGCCATTTCAGCTGCACCCCGATGCGCCACGCCAGGCGCGTCAGTATGAACGCCAGGGTGCCGAGAACCAGTCCGGTGCTGAAGCTGCCGAGCAGCAGGGGCTGCCAGATCACGCTCATCTGGTGTTCGAGCCAGTTCAGGGATAACTCGAAGTCGCTCGCCTGGGGACGCAATCCGAGCATTTGGGCCCCGAGGCGATAGGTGGCGTAGTAGATCGGCGGCATGGTGAGCGGGTTGGTGATCCACACCAGCACTACCGCAAGCGCCACGTTGCAGCGCAGCATGATCGCGGCCGCGGCGGCAATGAGCATCTGCAGTGGCAGCGGAATGAAGGCCACGAACACCCCGACGAACATCGCCGTCGATACCGAGTGACGATTGAGGTGCCAGAGGTTGGGGTCGTGCAGACGCGTGCTCAGCATGCGCAGCGATTTGTGATCGCGGATTGCGTGCGGATGCGGCAGGTAGCGCCGGATGAATTTGCGTGCCATCGCTTGGTCCCGGAAATACGCGCGGGTCATCGAGGCAGGCGCAATGCCGACGCGCGGCGAAGCATAGGGGTTATGTCACAGCCAGACAAGCAGACCGCGGGCAAGGGTTTGGGCCGGTTGAATTCGCATACCTCGATGCTTTGACCCCCCGGGCGCGCCTGAAACACTTGCAGGACCGGAGCCGATAGGGCTCAATGGCCCACGCTCATCCAATGGACTGGAGAGACGCAGATGCTGGCAGGGATGCTGGCGGTCGCCACCGGCATCGTGGCGACTACCCGCCTTGGTTCATTGCCTGGTGCCGCCCCGTTGATCGCGGCGCTGCCGTTGCTCGTCCCGTTGCTGTTTTCCACGCGCGCCGCGCTGCGTACCGGCGGCTGCCTGTTGCTCGGGCTCGCCCTGGGCATGCTGCGCGGACACGAGATGCTCGCGCGCGCGTTACCGGCGGAGCTGGAGGGACAGGACCTGGCGGTGCGGGTCTGCGTGGAGGGTCTGCCCGAACGCTTTCTCGATGTCCGTGGCGAGCGTTGGCGATTTCGTGCCCGGGTGCTCGATGCCCTGCCGGGTGCGCGCGGTGCGTGGGCCGCACGCCAGGGACGCCGGGTCGAGCTGAGCTGGTATGGCGCAGGAGACTTTCGCCCCGGGGATGCCTGGTCGATGACGGTGCGGCTGCGGGCGCCGCGCGGATTCGTGAACCCGGGCGGTCGTGACTACCAGGCGTGGCTGCTGGCGGAAGGAATCGACGCCAGCGGTTATGTGGTGGGTAAGGCGCCGCATGCGCGACTCGCGGCGCGGGGGTGCGGCGCGCACCTCGACCGCCTGCGCTGGAGCCTGCGTACACGCCTTGCGGAACTGGTCGGCAACGAACCCCAATTCGGCAAACTGCTGGCGGTGACCATCGGTGACGATTCGCGGTTCCGGCCTTCCGACTGGGAGGTATTCGCGCTTACCGGCACCACCCACCTGATGGTCATCAGCGGCATGCATATCACTCTGGTCGCGATGCTGGCGCTGCTGGGCGCGAAGCGGGTTCTGCGGCTGTGGCCGGGACTGCACGGGCGGGTGCCGGCGCAAAGTGCGGCGATATGGGCCGCGTTCCCCTGCGCGCTGCTCTACGGTGGCCTGGCGGGCTGGTCGGTGTCAGTGCAGCGCGCGTTGCTGATGCTGGCGGTGGTGTTCGTCTTTGGTGTGGCGGAGCGCCATCTGCGCGCCTGGCTCGCTTTCGGGTGCGCGCTGCTGCTGGTGCTCGTGCTGCAGCCGATGGCCGCGCTGCAAACCGGGTTCTGGCTGTCATTTCTTGCCGTTGCGGCCTTGATATTCGTTTTTTCCGGGCGGGTGCGCCGGCCAACGCGGCTGCAGTTGCTGTGGCAGCCGCAGCTGGTGATCGCAATTGCGCTGGCGGGCCCGCTGCTGCTTGCCGGCCAGCCCCAGGCAATTCTGGCACCGCTGGTCAATGCGCTGGCAATTCCGCTGGTAGACCTGGTCGTGGTGCCATGCGCCCTGCTTGGTTGTCTGCTGTTGCCGCTGGGTGATGTCCTGGCATGGCCATTGTTGCGCATGGCGCTGCTCGCGCTCGATCTGTTGTGGTGGCTACTCGCGCACGCGGCGAGCTGGAACCCACCGCTGCCCGAGGGTGGTGGGGTGAGCGTGGAAACGTGGCGGGTACTGCTGGCACTGGGCGGGACGATCTGGCTGTTGCTGCCGCGTGGCTTCCCGGCGCGTGCCATTGGCCTGGTGCTGATGTTGCCGCTGCTGCTGCCGGCGCGCGCTGCACCGGCAATGCTCGAACTATGGGTGCTCGATGTCGGGCAGGGCTCCGCGGTGATCGTGCGCACCCGCGAACACACCCTGGTCTACGATACCGGCCCGCGCTTCAGCGAGCGCTTCGATGCCGGGCGGGCGATCGTCGCGCCGGCATTGCGCAACACCGGCGATCCGCGGGTCGATCTGTTGCTGATCAGCCATGCCGACGGCGATCACGCGGGCGGTGCGGCGGGCCTGATGGATGCGTTGCCGGTACGCGAGGTGCGTGGCGGCGAACCAGTTGCCGGTATCGAGCTGGCGCCGTGCGAACGCGGGCAGCACTGGTCCTGGGACGGGGTGGACTTCGAACTGCTGCATCCTCCCCCCGGGAGCAGCGGGACCCGCGACAACGACCGCTCCTGCGTCTTGCGGGTCAGTGCCGCGGGACACCGATTCCTGCTCGCGGGCGACATCGAAGCGCTCGCCGAGGCGGAGTTGTTGCGCCAGGATGCGCAGGCCTTGCGTGCCGAAGTGCTGCTGGTACCGCATCATGGCAGTCGCAGTTCCTCCACCGCGGCGTTCGTGGCAGCGGTCGCGCCGCGTTATGCGCTGGTCTCGGCAGGTTATCGCAATCGTTTCGGTCATCCGCATCCGGCGGTGGTCGAGCGTTATGCGGCACGTGGCACGCAGTTGCTGAATACCGCGTACGAAGGCGCGATCAGGATGCGTGTGGCCGAGGATGGCAGCCTGGAGCAGCCCGTGGGCTGGCGATCGCACCGGCCACGTTTCTGGTACGCGCAACCCGGCGGCGCACCGGATTGACGCTCAACGCCCCGCGAGCGGTGTCGCCGGTGCCACTCCGAGCCATTCGCGGATGCGCTGATCACGTTCGAGGCCGCTCACCATCGAGGCACCCGCATCGCGCAAGGCGATGATCGAGGCTGCCTTGATGGCGTCCTCGCTCGATTTCAGGAACGCCGTCGGGGTCTTGCCATACGCGGTGAATTGCCAATGACCGATCTCCGCGCCATGACCATCGCGGATACTGAGGTCGTACTTGATCCAGATCTCGAATACCGTGGCCCGGGTGTCGGCGGGCAGCGCGAACTGGAACTCGGCGATGCTCGGCACGATCACCGCCGCCAGCCCCTCGCCCGCCGCGTCGGCCGAATCCAGTTCGCGCACGCTGCGGAACATCGCCGCAAAAATGGTGCGGAACACCTGCAACTGGGTCGGCCCGATGCTGATGGTCCACTCGCCGCCGGCGACGTTGGGGCGCTCCTCATGGTGCGTGAAGCTGCCGAACTCGGGTGGAAAATACACCCCCACGCTGACCGGCAGCGGCTCGACCAGCGGCTGCGGAAACTCGTTCAGTGCCTGCATGTTCACCACGTTCGGACCGCAGCCGGCGACACCGATCAGCAGCATTCCCAACAGCAACAGGAGTCTGGGCATGGTCATCTCTCGTGAATTCGTCCAATCATAAGCGCAAGCGCGCCACGCCACAAAGCCAGCCTCAGCGGAAATCGTTCAATCCGACGAAGGTGCCATTGTTGCGCCACGAGAGGTCCCGCATCAGCGTCGCGAAGCGGATGCCGGTGATCTGCATGTTCGCCGGATTCGCGAACTGGGTCGGAAATCCGACCGCGTGGATGCGCACCAGGCGCTCGCCGTTGGCGGATTCGCCATTGATCCGGTCGACCACATCGATCACCTGCGCGATCGAGTTGCCGGTGAACTCATCGCCGAACACATAAAGACTGATGCGCCGCCCCGGTTGGTAGAACGTGCGGATGGCATGCACGATGCCCTCCACCGGGCTGCTGTTGCTGTACGGGTTCCAGCTGGCAAAGCGCTGGATGATGGCCTTGCGTCGTGCCGGGGTGTCCGGAATCCACTGTCCGCGATAACTCGAGAACATGTACCCGCCCTCGTCGTCGAGCACCTGTATGCCCTTGACCTTCGGATAGAGGTTCAGGATGTTGATCAACTCGCGCTGGGCGCGTGGCCAGGCGTAATTGAACATGCTGCCCGAGGTGTCGATGATGAAGATCACGTACTCGCTGTCGACCGGGATGCCGCCGATGCTGTCGTTGCGCCGTCGTCCCTGTGCCCCCAGCAACCGTTTCATCTCGTCGCTGAGACGCTGGCGCGCCTGTTCGAGCTGGCCAATCAGGCGGCTGTTCACGGCGGAATCCTTGGGTGTCGCGGCGTTCTCGCCCCGGATCGCGGAGAGATCACCATCGAGGCGTGCAACGTACTCAAGCACCTCGGACAATTGTTCGCGCCGGGCGGTGAGATCGCGGTTCAGCACCGTCGCTTCGCCGCGCAGGCGGTACAGTTCTTCCTGCAGTGCGGCGATGTGTCCGTTGAGGTCGCGGGTGCTGTCCTCGAGCACCATCGGCTCGGTGATCTTGGTGATCATCAGCAGCAGGATGATCGCGCCAAAGCCGCAGCAGATCACATCGAGAAAGGAGAGGTTGAATTCTTCCTGCGCGCGCCGTCTCCTGCTCATGGCCAGTCCTTTGCGGGTGCCAGAAACGCTCCGCGTGTCGCTTGCGCGAGTTGCCAGAACGCCGCTGCCGCCATCGGGTCGCCTTCCATTGGCGCGAGAATCACGTTGACCGGGATGCCGTTCGGCAGTCGATCGAGCGCCTGGTTGAAGAACTTCAGACGATCGCGCCCGCTCACCTTGCCGGTGCCGATGCTGCTGCCCTGGGTGGGCAGGCCGTCGGTGATCAGGTAGATATTGTCGGGTCGTGGCGACATCGCCGCCGCCGCCGCGAATGCCGCCGCGAGGCTGGTCCCTTCGGCGGGGGTGACCGAGCGCAGGCTCGCCACCGCGGTATCGAGTTGCTTGCGCTCACTGACCTTCAGCCATTTGCCCGCGCTGTCGGCAAGCGCCGGCTCGGCCCTGGTATTGAACAGGACGATCTGGTACTCGCTGTCGCGCGGGAACTGGCTGCTCAGCCAGTCCACGGTCGCCACCGCGCGCTGCCATTTGGCGGCGCGCCGCTGCACCGGTTCGGGCATGTTGCGCATCCGGATCACGTTGACCAGGCTGTGATCGAGCATGCTGGCCGAGCGGTCCAGCAGCACCAGGATGCGCTTGCCGCCCAGTTTCAGGCCGGTCAGGTACTGACGGTCACCGTCACCGCGGAATTCGCGCACGTTCTCGCCTGTCTGCTTGTCGGCCTCGGCGCGCAGCCGTTCGTTCTGCTTCTCGAGCTGGCTGAGGTCCGTCTTGAGCTGGTTGATGTGCTCGGTCTGGGCGAGAGTGTCCTTGTCGAGCGTGGAAAGTTCCTGCTTGCGCCGCTGGATCTCGCTGATGATCTGTTTCGAGCGCCCCTTGGCCTCGGCGGTCGAGTCATCGACCAGAGCGATCGTGTTGCGGAGTTCCGCCAGGTTGACTCGACCCTCGCGCACCTCGCGTTCGAGAAAATCGACCTCCCCGATCAGATCGTGATTCATGTTCCGGGATTTTTCCGCACCGGCATGGTCGATGATCAGGAACACCAGGATGGTCGCGCCGAAACCACAGGACATGATGTCCAGGAAGGACAGGCTGAATACGTTGAAGCCGCGTCGCTTACGCGCCATTGCCGGTGACGGATTCCTCGACGATCAGACGCATACCGGTGTCGCCGTGGTCGGGGAGGTTGATACGGGTACCGGCGCTCACACGCAGCGAGCGCTGCAGCGTCACGCCATCGACCTGCACCGTGGTGCCGTTGACGGAGCTCACCCACCATGCATTGGCCTCCCAGCTCAGCACCAGCGTTGCATGGTCCAGCGCCCGCCGGCTGAGTTGCCAGTTGGCGCGCTCGTCGCGGTGCAGGTACAGGCATCCCGGGGCGAGACGCCAGGCACGTGCACCGAGCACCAGGTGCGAGGGCACGACAGCGGGTGCGTGATTCACCGAAGCCTGAGGCCGCGCCGGGTCCGGGGCGACGCTGCCGCTTGGCACCGGCTGCGCCGGCAGGCGGGTCACGAAGCGCAATGCCTGATCGTCGCAGCGGATGATCGCGGCGTGGCGCAGGCAGGCACGCGTCACCGCGCCCGGTTCCAGCGCCGTGGCCGCGCCGAGGAACTGCCCGATCCGCGGCAAGCGCGCGATGCGCGGGCTGAGCAGCAGCGTGCCGGAGTCTGCGGCAAGGGCCTCGCTGAGTTGCAGATACAGCGGGCGCACGGCTTCGAGCATATCGGCAACGCGCAGCTTGGCGTGGTAGCTGTTGCCGCCGTTCAGCAGGCCCGCGCCGACATCGGACTGCTGGTTCAGGATGTCCAGCCATTGTGGCATCTGGTC
Source organism: Gammaproteobacteria bacterium (assembly GCA_016705365.1). Classification (NCBI taxonomy): domain Bacteria; kingdom Pseudomonadati; phylum Pseudomonadota; class Gammaproteobacteria; species Gammaproteobacteria bacterium. The sequence goes on from JADIYI010000005.1 coordinate 91,120, forward strand.
ATAGAGTTGCTGTTCGGTAGCCGCCGAGTGCAAGGGGTCGAAGCGGGTCTGCTGGATGAATTCCGCCGCCACGTGCCTTGCCCAGCGCTCCTGCATCTGCAGCAGGCCGGTACCCGGCAACACCCGTACCCCGACGCGCTGCAGGGTGTCGCCCTCACGTACCAGCCGGGTCAGCACGCACTGGTGCAATTGCAGGTCCAGGTGCAGTGCCGAATCGGCAATCGGGACGGAGCTTGCCGCGGCCAGCGCGGCATCGACCAGCCCTGCCGCCCGAAACGGACAGCGTTGCGCAATGCCGAGCAGGATCGCGAGTTGCTCCTTGCTGAAGCTGCCGGGCACCGCGAAGATCAGTTCATCCGGTTTGCCGGCTTCCTCGTGCAGCTGCAACAAGTGCAGGTAGGCGAGGTCGGCATGGTGGCGGGCCAGGGCGCGGGCATGGTGCAAGGGTTCGGTGCCAAGCCGCATCCAGAACTGGTTCAGTGTCTGGCGCGGATCGATGCGCGCCTGCGCCTGCGCCGCGGCGCCGATCAACACCGGTTCGCGACCGATGTTCGCGTAGCCCGGGCTGCTCGGGCACAAGCTCCGTTCATCGCCGAGCGCGAGACCGGTATCGTTGAATTCGAGCACGCACAAGGACACTCTCAGCTCTCCCGGGTGACCTTGAAGTGCCCCAGCAGGCGCAGATCGCAATAGGATTGTGCCGCGAGAACCAGGCGTTCCTGCTGGAGCTGCAGCTGGTGCATCAGGAACATCAGGAAAATGCTGATCACCAGCGCCACGAAGGTCGAGTTGAAAGCCACGCCGAGCGCGGCGGTCACGCCCGCGATATCACCCGAGACCGCACGGTGTGCCTCGCTGAGCGCCATGCCGATACCGCGTACCGTGCCGATGAATCCGATCGAGGGAATTGCCCAGCCGATATAGCGGATCATCGACAGTTCGGAATCGAGCCGATCGCCTTCGCTGTCACAGACCTCGTGTATTGCGGCTGCGGCATCCTGAATGCTGCGGGTCGAGGAGAAGCGCTGCAGCCCGGTCAGCAACGCACGCGCCAGCAAGCCCTCGCGCTCTGCCGTGGGCAATGCCTCGATCGGACGCAGGTACTCGCGCGCATCCTCGGGCAGGATGCTGGTGCCACCCGGAATCTGGATCAGGCGGCGCTCGAGCAACTGCCGTTCGTGCACCAGGGTGCGTGCCTTGAAACCCATGATCGCGATGCACCACAGCATCAGCACCAGGCAGCTTTCCTGTTCGTAGTCCTTGAGTATGGTGTAGGCGGATTGCTGCTGGGCACCGACATCACCGGCCGCGATGCGCTCCTGTGCCGCTTTCTGCATGAATTCGGCGCGGGGCCAGATGAGGCTCACGTACAGCGTGTGCACCACGATCAGCGACAGCAGCAGGGCAAACAGCTGGAACAGGAATTCGGAGGCGAAGATGCGTTTCATGATGGGCTGCCGTATTCAGATATCGGCGGGAAAGGAGACCGACAGGTCTTCGGAAATCTGTTCGCTCGGTTCAAAGCGCTCGCCGGCCGGTGCGCTGGCCGGGCTGGCTTCGGTCGTATTATCCGCCGCCTCGGCCGGCGCTTGGGGCGCCGGATCCTCGGCAGTTGCGTAGCCCGTCTGCAGACACAGCATCAGCAACAGCATTCGCATCATTCGAGGTACCTCGCAAGACGGAAGCCGACATCGGCGCGGGCCTCCTTGCCGTAATCGCGAAACGCAAGGCGCAACTCGGTGATGCCGCCGTGGCGCCAGCTGGCACCGCGAATCACGTGGAATTCGCCGAGCTCCGGGCCCAGCGGATCGCTCACGCGGGTTGCGGGCACGGCTTCGTAATAGTCGTTGACCCATTCTGCCGCATTACCGCTCATGTCGAAAAGCCCGTGCCGGTTCGGCGTGAAACGCTTGCGCGGTGATGACACCGGGAATCCGTCATCGTAACCGGCGATGACATCGCCGAGCAGCGAGGCGCTGCTCTGGTCGGCGAAATTGCCGGCTTTCGCGGGCGGTGGCAGCGTGGCTCCCCAGGAAAAACGCAGATTCGTCCCGCCGGGTTGCACGGTTGCCGCCCACGCCCATTCGGCTTCGCTCGGCAACCGGTAGCCGGGGCTGCCCGCGTTGAATCCGGTGACCGTATTGCCCTCGGTGCGGTAGAAATCGGGCAATCCGTCGCGCTTGCTGAGCCAGTTGCAGAACAGTGCCGCGTCTTCCCACGACAACAGGCTCGCCGGTTGGTCGTCGCCGTTCAGGCTCTTGCCCTTGAAATTGCCCGATGAGTGGGCGCCGCGATACATGCGGAATTCCGCGTTGCTGACTTCCGCGACGCCAAGATAGAACGGACGCCGCATCCGCACCTCGTGCAGGGCCTCGTTCGCGCGCCGCCCCGCCTCGCGTCGCGAGGAGCCCATCGAGAAGTCGGCAGGGCGCAGCAACACCAGCTCCTGGCCGATGCCAGTGGTGATGCGGGATTTCACTGCGGCGAGTTTTTGCTGTGCGACGGTGCGCAGGTTCACGTTGAACGTCTGGGGGAAGCCCGGGCGTGGCGTCACGCTGAGCGTTTCGCTGGCGAAACCGCTGCGCCGAATCGTCAGTTTCTGTGCGGTCGAGGGGAGCCGCAGCGTTTGCGATCCCTTGCCGAGCAGCCGCTCACCGGAAAAAATCTGCGCATCCGCCGGCTTCACGTCGAGGCGCACCTCGCCGGTGATCGGGCGCAATTCCAGTACGAGTTGCTGCCCGGCACCCGTGCCCGGGCCGAGTTTGCGGACGGCCCGTTCATAACCTGCCTTGAAGGCGATCAGTTCGTGCGTGGCGGAAGAATCAAGCGCCAGCTCCAGTGGCGTGCTGCCCTGGAACACCCCGTCCACGGTCACGCTCGCGCCGCTCGGACGCGAGCTGAGCTGCACCCGGGCATCAGCGCGGCGCAGCGCCACTGGCGGCAATTGTTGCCGCTCGCCGGCGCTGGCCTCGATGCTCAGCGCGGCATCGGCGAAACCGGCGAGTTGCAGGGCCAGCGTGCGCCGTCCGGCCATAAGTTCCACCTCGGTGGGCGTGACCCCGAGTTGGGTTCCGTCGAGCAGTATGCTGGCCCCTGCGGGTTGCGTTTCCACCCGGTAGGTTCCCCAGCCGGGCGCGAGATCCAGCGCCAGGCTTTGTTCGATCTCCATGCCTTCGATTTCGAGCGCCTGCTCGCGGGGCAAAAAGCGCTCCGCTTCGAGGCGCAGGCGGTGTGTGCCCGCGCTCACGCCGAGCGGGGCGGCATTGCTGTATCCGGCATCCACGCCGTCGATCAGCACCCGGGCGGGTACCGGGGCGGTGGTGATCAGCAGCAGGCCGGGGAGCTTGTCCAGTTCCACCGTCAGCTGCTGGTCGCGGGCCTTGCTGATCAGCAGTTGCTGTTGCCGGGTCGCGTAGCCTTTGGCGCTGACGGTCAATTGATAGTTGCCGGGGCGCAGCAGCAGCCGCGATCCGAGCGCCAGATACCCGCCGCCATCGATCGCAAGCTCGGCTTCGGCCGGCACGGTACGGATCTCGATGGCGCGTGCGCTGAGCAGAAACCACAATGCCAGCAGGGCGAGGATCAGGGCCGCTGCAATCGCCATCTGGCGGCGCCCGGGGCGTTTCAGCGCCGTGCCGGTGGCCGCGACCGGTGGCGTGTAATCATACGGACGGATGGGCTGGTCGTCCCCGGATGAGGGTCCGTTGCCGGGATTCATATCTTTTGGCTGCACTGGACGCTGACCGGAGCCGGAGCGAGGCCGGCACGCACCACGAACTCGATCCGCACATCGCGATACCCGTTGCGCTGCCCGACCGCGATGTATTTGCCGGGCAGCAGGTCCAGAGTGGTTGCGTCGAAACTGCCCAGGCTGCCGACCCGGAACACCGTTACCTCGGTCTTGTTGTCGGAGACCAGGCGCACCGCTACGCTGGTCCGCAGTTCCGCGAGCAATTTGCGACCGGCATCGATCTGGGCCAGCAGGCGCGGGCCGGGAACCGCAATGGCCGCGGCGCTGTCGAGCAGTTTCTGACTGGCATCGAGCGCCGCGGGGGAATTCAGACGTTCGGGCTCGGCGACCATGCGCTGCAGGGCACCATCCAGCGCCAGGCGCGTCTCGGCTACCTGCTTGCCCTCGCGGGCCGGGCCGAGCGAGGCATCGATGGCCAGTGCCGCGACATAGGCCTCGAGCGCAGCCTGCCACTGTTCGGACTGGCTCGCTTTGTCACCGCGCGCCAGCAGCTCGCCGATACGTTGCTGGCTCAACTGGAATTCCACCTGCTGCAGACCCTCGCGCGCTTCCGCACCGCCCGGCTTGAGCTTGAGAGCAGCCTGGAATTCGGTGCGTGCAGGCGCCAGTTTGCCCGATGCGAGCGCGGCGTAGCCGCCCGAGAGGCGGGCTCCGTACTGGTCCTGCGTGCGCCTGGCCTGCAATGCCGTCAGCGCCTGTTGCGCGGGGGCGAACGTGTTGTCGATGGCGAGCGCCTGGCGGTAGGAGACGGCGGCGGCATCAAAATCGCCGGCCGCCTCGGCGCTGGCGCCACTGGCCATCGCTGCGTTCAGCGGGGCGATATTGGCGGCGCGCTGCAAGCCGCTCTGGGCGTGCTGATTCGCGGCATCGATCGCCAGGGCGGAGTTGAAAGCGGCCGTTGCCGCAGGCTCGTCCGCGGCCGCAAGCGCCGCGTCGCCGGTGGCGAGTGCCGCTTGCAGGCGGGCATCGATGCCCTCGAGCAGCGTCTGCATCCGGTCGCGACCGCCGAGATAGTGTTGCTCCGCTTCCTTGAAGCGTTCGGTGCGATAAGCCTCGTCGCCGGCGTGTGCGCTGGCGATGGCCTCGGCATATTCGGTCGGGGCCCAATTTTCCGCACCGCGCTCCTGCAGTTCGAACTGCAGCGCCAGCAGCGCGTCGAGTGCGGTCTTGGCGGCCCCCCGTTCGCGCTCCGCCTGGGCCTTTTCCCACGGCGATACCGCGTTGGCTGGTGCTGCGGCACCGCTGCCCGCGGCAGCGTTGGCAGCTGCGGCGGATTCGGCTGGCGCGGCGGACGGTTCACCGACAAATTCGGGCAACACGAAAACAACGGCTGCGGCCACCAGCAGCAATGCCACCAGCAGCAGCGCGACCGGCGAGGGTTGCGCGGCCACGCGCGCCGGTGGCGTGGTGGAGGCGGCGGGGGAGGATATATCCAGACTGGCGGGCTGGATGCGTTCGAATTCGTCGTGGCCCATGAGTTGGCGGATCGCGGTCTCTTCGGTGTGCAGGGGCTCAGATACTACCGGTCTCGGCGGCATAGATGCCATGAAGGATTGCACGCCATTGGGTGTACTGGTCCTCGACGGTGCCGGTCAAGGTCACGCTGCGCTCGTCGAGGTCGATCACCTGCGGGCTGATTTCCGCGCCAAGCGAGCCACCGAGTTCCAGCAATGTCTCGGCGTGCATCTTGGACTCGGCACGCTTGTCCATTCCGCTCTTGATCATGGAGGCACCCCCGATGACACCGATCGTGCCGGCCGCGCGGCTGGTGCTGCTGTCGCCGGTGGTGGCTGCGGCGGCCCCTACCAGAACCGCGGCGATGCCGGCAACGGTGCGCAGTGTCGCTTGCTGGCGCAATTCCTTGTAGGCAAGCGACTCGGTGTAGCTTTCCTTGCGCCAGTCCTGGTAGGGACCCGACATCTGCCGGGCGAAGCCGTTGTAATAATCCTGCAGCGTGTCCACGAACAGGTTGTCACGCTCGCGGATCTGGCGGATGCGCGCGAGCATGGGGTCATTGTCCGCCGGCAGACGCTGGATCCGGGAGATGCCCTTCTTGTCGGTCTGCAGATAACCGCCAAAGGCCTGCGGCGAAAAGCTTTCGGCAAAACGCAACTCGCTGATGGTGCGCAGTTCGCGGACTTTTGCCGGCTGCAACCGGGCGCGATACAGCGCGAGATCATTGACGATGCGGTTGTAGACGTCCTGAAACGGGTCGGGGCCGCGCTTGGCATCGTAGCTGTATTTGCTCGCCGTGCCTTCATAGCGGCGCGTGTACCATTGCGCGCCGCTGGAATCGCTGGCGGTGATCTCCAGTTGCAGTTCCTCGCCGGTCGATTCGATGATCCTGCCGTCGAGCACGATATCGGTGACCCCGGTTTGTGCCGGCTCGACTCTCACCGCACCCCAGTGACCGCTGCGCTGCAGGGTATCGACCAGCACCGTCGGGAAAAAACGCGCCTCGGCCTTGCGGATTTCCGGGGCGGTCATGATCTCTTTCTCGTCCAGCATTTCGAGGCCCGGATCGAACAGCCGCACACCGACATCGAGCAATTGGTCCTCGGGCATCGCGGGGTCGCCGGTGATGACCGGCGTCGTCTCGGTGGTGCGCACCGTGCTCGAAGCACAACCTGCCAGCAGCAGCATCATCGCGGCGATCAATACGCCCGCGAGCCTCGGAAACCCGCGGCCTTGCGTCATCAGGATTTTCCCTTGGCGGTGTTCACGTACTTGCGGTATTCATCCCACAGCTTGGCACGCAGCTCCGGGTCCTTTTCCTTCATGGCCGCCTCGCGGATCTGGCGCGCCACCACATCGTCATCGGAGCCGTCGCGGATATCCGGCGGGACGGTGTTGGCACTGGCGGTATGCTGGTAATCACCCTGGCGCGCGCTGCCACCGCCCGCGCTGGACATGCCGCTGCCACTCGAGGTGTCCCCCTCGGTGCGCGCCGGCATCGCGGCGCCGTAACCGCCGGATTCCGTGCCTGCGCCCTCGGCGCCGTTGCCGTCGATCATTGCGACGCTCTCGTCGCGTGCCGCGGAGTTGCCCAGTTCCTCGCTTTGGGCCTGGCTGCGTTCGCGCTCGCCCAGCAGTGCGCCGTCAAAACGACCCAGCGAGGTGTTGAGTTCGCGATTCAGCTCGGCGAGTTCCCCGCCGCCGCCGCCCTGCTCGGCACCCTTCATCGCTTCGCGCACGCCTGACAGGGACCCGTCCCCGGTATCGATTGCGGAGCCCACCGCTGGCGTGGCATCCCCCGCAGTGCCGGCGGCGCCACCCTGCGCTGCACCATCGGTGTTGCCCTGCGCGCGGCTCTGCTCCTCGAGGCCGGGTTGCGCGGGTGTGCGTTGCATCGCCTCGAGCGCGGCGTCGAGCACCTCGGCCTCGCTCTCGGCCTTGCCCTCGGCTTCACTGCTCGCTGCCGCTGCCTGTTCGCTGTCCTCGAGGCTCACCTGGTCGCTGCTCGCGCTGTCCTGCCCGTCCGCGGACTCCGCTGCCTGTTCACCTGCTGGCGCATTTTCTTGCCCGGACTTCGCGGACGCTTCACTCTGCGATCCGGGGGAAGGGGTCCGCGACGCCGTCGAGGGTTGCGAGGCGCCCGGCGAACCCGAGGCCGCGGGCATCGAGGATGAACTCGACGGGCTGCTCGGTGGTGGCTGTGGCGTCGAGGGTGCGGTCGAAGTGGTCTTGCACGCGGCAAGCGTCAACATCAGCAGGACGATCGGCAACGATCCGGGACGCATGGCTATACCGCTCATGGTTGATAGAAATATCGGTAGGTCAGGCCCGAGGTGGCGGCGGGTTCGCCGTCGGCAAAGCGCGGCCTGAAACGGGTGGCGCGCAATTGCCTTTGCAACTTCGTGACACTCTTGTCGGCGGCGGCAGGAACCGACTCCAGCACCTGGAAATCGTCCGCCTGGCCTTTTTCGTTCACGGCGAAGCTGAGCAAAATGTACGCTTGCGGCCGGGTTGCGGGATTGACCGGCAGCGTGTAGTCCTGCGGCAGTAACGGCAAGGCCTGTGGCTTGCCGAATACCTGGTCGATGACGCTGGCCGGGTCATCGCCGCCCTGCATGCCTTCGGCATAGGCCTCGCGGTAGGTGTCGAGCGCGGTCTGGGTGCGATTGAAAAGCTGGTGCCAGTCGCCCAGCTCGGCCACTGCCTGACTGCGTTGCAGGGTGGTGCTGTCCGGATCCTGTCTGCGGATTTCCACCGCGCTGCTGAGCGCATCGCGACCGTCACTGAAGCTGTTGATCAGGTAGCTGGGCTGGCGCGTGAACGCGGCGTCATCCGCGGTGTCGAATCCGGTTTCCGGGATGTCCGGAGGTCGGTACGAGGCGAGGTAGTAATCGGCCAGCGCTCGCTGGCGCAGGCTGTCGGCGATCCGGGGGTCATTGGCGGGGTAGTTCGCGCGCATGATCGTTGTCGAGGAGTCGTTGAGATTGCGTGCCGTTATCAGGTGATTGAGCGGTTGCTCCCCGAGATCCTGCAGGTAGGCGCGCATATGCCATGCCGACAGCTTGTCCAGCATGGGCAGCAGGCGCGGATCGTTGTTGCCGTAATTGCGGTGATGGATCTGGAACATCTGGTGATAACGATTGCCGACTTCCTCCCATTCACCGAGCGCTGCGTAGCTCTCGATCAGCAACTCGAGGATTGGCAGGTCCGCGGTGCTGTACAGGCCCTCGTTGACACGGGTCACATGGGCGGCGCGATTGAGCACCTCGGCCGCCTCGGCGTGCTTGCCATCGTTCTGATAGGCAATGCCAAGCCCCAGCAGATATTGCGACAGGGCAGGATCGTAGGCGCCGCCCGCGCTCTCGACGGTGCTCACTGCGTCCAGGTAGCGTTGTTCGATGGGGTTGGCCGGTTCCGCCGCAGTGTCTGGTTGCGCGTCTTCGCCCGCCACGTCCTGTGCCGCGTCGATCACGGTTTCCGGAGCGGCGGCGGTCGGTGTTTTCTGCGTGGCCTGCGCCGGAGTTTGCGCTGCTGCTTCGAGTGGTGCTTGCGGCGCGGCGTCGTTCGAGTTTTGCCCTGTGGCATCGAGCGGCACCTCCTGTGCTGCATCGACCGTGGCTGGCGCTGCCGCTTCAGCCGGCATTGGCGCAGCGGCTTCGACAGGAGGCTGTGCTGGCGCGTCGATCGCTGCTTCCCGCGCAACGCCTGGCGTGGTGCCCGGAGCTGCTTCGACCGACACGTCCTGCACTGCGTCGACCGTGGCATGCTCGGTAGCTGCGGCAGGCACATCCTCGGCGGCGCTCGACGCGGATCCGCCGAGCAGGCAGCAACCCAGCAGCACCCGGCTGCCGAAACGTTGCAAACTGTCGCAAGAGCGCTTCACCCGTAATAAACCCTGTCTGCGTTGTGACGCTGGATTTGACCGCTTGCGGCTGCTGCTGGTTCCCCATTCTGCACCCGCCGGAGTTGTCTGCGGCTATTCTAGCGCCGCCGCTGCCATGCCGCGAGCATGGTCAGGGCAGGGTCGCAAGTTGGCCAAGGCGGATAGCCGCGCGATATAGTCGCTGCTGGCGGCGAGGGATATGGAGCAGCGCAATGACGGTCGAATCGCGTAACAAGGCTCTGGTCGAGCGTTTTTTCGCAGCACTCAGTGCCGGTGATACGGCGCATATCGTGGCGGCGTATGCCGAGGATGGCGCCGTCTGGACCTCGGGGCGCACCCTGATATCGGGCACGTTCGGCAAACAGCAGATCCGCGAGAGCAGCGGGCGGATCTTTGATGCGTTTCCCGATGGGCTGGAATTCACGATTCACGGGATGACGGCCGAGGGCGAGAGGGTGGCGGTGGAGGCAGAGTCGCGTGGCCGGCACGTCTCCGGCGCGATATACAACAACCTCTATCATTTCCTGTTCGAGTTCCGGGACGGGCTGCTGGTCAGGCTCAAGGAATACATGGATACCGAACTGGTCACCGAGATTCTGTGCGCGGGGCAGCGCCCCGCGACCAGGCACTGAAATATTCAACACGAGGAGGAGTCGGAAATGGCGAATTGCGAAGTTGCCGTAGGGATGTTCGGTTTGCACAACGTCTATGGTGGTGATGCGCGGGGTTATATCGAGGCGGCACGGCTGGCCGATGCCGCCGGCATCGATCAGGTAGTGTTCACCGACCATGTGGTGATGGGTGAGCACACCGAGCGTTATCCGTATGGCGCGTTCCCGTTGCCGCCGAGCGAGCCCTGGTTCGAGCCGCTGACCCTGCTCGCGGCAATCGCCGGCGGCACCACGCACATTCACCTTGCGACGGGTGTGCTGATCGCGCCGCTGCGACCGGCGGCGCTGCTGGCAAAGATCTGCGCCACGCTGGATGCGATTGCGCCGGGGCGGGTCGAGCTCGGCGTGGGCACGGGTTGGCAGCGCGAAGAGTACGATGCGGTCGGAGTCGATTTCGCGCAGTGCTGGACCCTGCTCGATGACGGGGTGCGCGCGATGCAACTGCTGTGGCGCGAGGCGCCGGCAAGTTTCAGTTCGAAGACGGTGAATTTCGAGCGTGTCTACAGTACGCCGTTTCCCGCCTCCAGGGGCATCCCGATCTGGTACGGCGTCAAGCCGACACCGCGCCAGGCGCAACGGATCGCGGAGCTCGGCGCGGGCTGGATTCCCATTTCCACCAGCTGCGATTACGTTCGCGAAGGTGTGGCGTGTATCCGCGAGGCGTTCAGCGCCGCCGGCCGCGATCCCGCGTCACTGCGGGTTCGTGCCCACGTGCCGACGCATTACGATGCCGGTGGCAACGGCGATCTGCAGCGCTCGATCGATGATATGGGGGCGATGCTGGAGGCGGGCGCCACGGTGCTGGAATTCGAGCACCACCCGTATATCCGCGAGCCGGCACAGCTCGCGGATTTCTATGCCCGGCTGGTGGAGGCGCGCGCTGCCTGCTGAGCTGCGATGCGGATTCCGGGCTCCCCTGGAGGGAGCCCGGTAGTTCGCGAGCAGAGACTCAGCGGCGACTGTAGGCGCTCATGCCCAGGCCAAACTGGGCGATGAGGTCACGCATGACCTCCGCGACGCCGCCACCAAAGGTGTTGATCTGGCACTTGCGGTAATGCTCCTCGAGATCGCCATTCAGCGCCGCGCCGGGCGATCCGCGGCGCAATCCTCCCGCCATGCCGGTCACGTTCAGCATCAGCTTGTCGACCGCGATCAGGCATTCGGTGCTGTAGGCCTTGATGGCGGAGGCAAACGCGGGGTCGGGTTCGCCGGTATCGAGCTGCCAGGCCATGCGCCAGTTCATCAGCCGCATCGCCTCGAGGCGCGCATACACTTCCGCCAGTGACGACTGGGCCCAGGGCAGGTCGGCGATCCGTTGTCCCCCGATCTCGGTGGTTTGTGCCCAGTTCAACACCCGTTGCAGCAGGCCCCAGCCCTGTATGCCGATTGCGGCGAGTCCTACCCGTTCGTGATTCAACTGCGCGGTGATCAGCTTCCAGCCACCGTTCAGGTTGCCGGCAATCATGCTGGCGGGGACCCGAACATTGTCGTAATAGCTGGCATTGCTGCGAACGCCGCCGACGGTGCGGATCGGGGTAAAGCTGAACCCGGGCAGAGTGGCATCGACGATGAAAATGGTGATGCCCTTGTGTGGCGGATTGACGTCGGGGTCGGTGCGGGTTGCGAGCCATATGTAGTCGGCCGCCTCCGCGCTGCTGGTCCAGATCTTGCTGCCGTTGATCACGTAGTCGTCACCGTCGCGCACCGCGCTGGTCTTCAGCGACGCCAGGTCGGTACCCGCGCCGGGTTCGGTATAACCGATGGCGAAATGCAGCTCGCCGGCGGCCATGCGCGGCAGCAGCGAACGCTTGTGCTCCTCCGAGCCGAGCGCGATCAGGGCCGGTGCCACGGTATTGATGGTCACGAAGGGGAGGGGGATGTCGGCGAGCTGTGCCTCCTCGAAAAACACCAACTGCTCGGAGCTCTTGCGCCCCTGCCCGCCGTATTCGCGGGGCCAGCCGAGTGCGAGCCAGCCATCCTTGCCCAACTGACGGATCACGGCCTTGTACGCATCGCCGCTCTCATTGCCGCGCGTGGCTTCGCGCAATTCGGGAGTCATCAGGCCCGCAAAATAATCGCGTAGTTCACGGCGCAGGGCTTTCTGGGTATCCGTATAGTCGATGTACATGGTGGTGCAATGCTCCTTGAGATGCCGGTCGTCACGAGCCGGCATGCACATGATATTGAAATTGGATTCAATTTCAACAACAATACGCCCAATGGAGCGGAAACACGAGATCATGGCCAAGACGCCTGCACCCGGACGGCCCGCGCGCGGCATCGCGCCGCGACGCGATCGCGCCGGGGCGCGCTCGGCCCACAGCGCGCGGGGCGAGCAGGCGCGGGCGCGCATCAAGGAAGCGGCCACGAGAGTGCTGGAGCGGGTTGGCTATCGCCAGATGCGGGTCAGCGATGTCACCGGCGAGGCCGGCGTGGCAACCGGCCTTTTTTACCATTACTTTCCCGATCTGAAAGCCCTGACCATCGAGGTGCTGGGCGATTTCATGACCCGCTTCGAGGCGCTCGAGGAAATCGAGCGCGGTGTGGCAAAGGGTGACTGGTACGCGCGCAGTCATGCGCACAACCGGCTGGTGGTGCGCAGCTATGCGCGCAACCCGGGCATCATGCGCTGCATGGTGCAACTCGGGGACGAGGCACCCGAGTTCGGCGAGCTGTGGCGCACGAGCTATCACCGGCGGCTCGAATTGCTGGTGCGCTCGTTGCCACACCTGTTTCCGGCGGCGCGTCTTTCGAGCGCCCGGGCGCGCATGATCACGATCATGCTGGCCGGCATCGGTGAACACCTGTTGTCGGAGTATTATATCGTGCGCACGCCGGAGCTGACGGCGCTCGCGCTCGGTGAGGAAGAAATGAGCGAGTGGATCACGGTGATGTTCTACCGTGCGCTGTTCCTGGAGAATCCGCCGCTCGAGCGTTTGCAGTTTGCCGCGCAGGTTGCGGACCTGCGCCGCCCGCCAGCAGTTTCGGCGCTGGCGGCGCGGCCATGAGCCCCCATTTCCGTTGTTGAGGACGTGTCATCGTGAGTGATTTGAACGAAAAGCTGCAGCAGTACCTGGGTCGTCCCTGCGGACCCTTCAACAGTTGGGACGAGGTCAACCAGGCCATGATCCGGCACTGGTGCGAGGCCATGGGCGACGCCAACCCGGTCTATACCGACCCCGAGGCGGCCGCCGCCTCGGTTCACGGTGGCATCGTTGCTCCGCCGACCATGTTGCAGGCATGGACGATGCGTGGTGTGACCGGCCAGTGGGCGACAGGCTCCGATAACCGTGAACCGTTCGAGGTGTTCGAGCTGTTGACCGAGCTGGGCTATCCGGCGGTGGTCGCGGTGAACTGCGAGCAAACCTATGCGCGCTACCTGCGACCGGGCGACCGAATTCATCACACCTCCCGGATCGAAGCGATTTCCGCGGAGAAAAGCACGGCGCTGGGTACCGGCTTCTTCGTCACCGAGCTCGAGGAATTCTGGGACCAGAACGACGAGAAAGTCGGCGACATGCGCTTCAGGGTATTCCGCTACCGGGCACCGGAGCGCGCGCAAAGCGCACCCGCCGCTACCACCGCGGCACCGGCGCAGGTCAAGCGCTTCCGCCCGGTCGAGAACCACGACACGCAGTTTTTCTGGCAGGGCGCGCGGGAAGGCAAGCTGTTGATCCAGCGCTGCACGAGCTGCGCCACGCTGCGCCACCCGCCTGGTCCGATGTGCCCGGCCTGCCAGTCGCTCGAGTGGGAGGCCGTGCAGAGCAGTGGCAAGGGCGTGGTCTACAGCTTTGTCGTGATGCATCACCCGCAGATCCCGCCGTTCGAGTATCCGAACACGGTGTTGCTGGTGGAACTGGAAGAGGGAACCCGGCTGGTGAGTCAGCTGGTGGATGCGAGCGCCGCGGACATCGATATCGGCACGCCGGTCGAGGTGGTGTTTCGCGAGGAGGATGGCCTCGCCTTTCCGCTGTTTCGTATCCGGGGAGGTGCGTGATATGGAATTTTCGATAGCGGAAGAAACGCGCTCGGTACAGGAACTCGCGGCACAGATTTTTGCCGACCAGAGCGGTGATGCGCAACTCAGGCGTTTTGACCGGGGCGAGGTCGCCTACCACCTTGAACTGTGGCGTTTGCTGGCGGAAGCGGGATTGGTGGGCGTTGCGCTGGCCGAGGACTATGGCGGCAGCGGCCTGGGCTTTTCCGGCTTGTGCGCGGTATTCGAGGAGCAGGGCAGGCACGTGGCCGCGTTGCCGCTGCTGGCATCGAGCGTACTGGCAGCGCTGCCGCTGGCGGAGTTCGGTTCCCCCACGCTGCGTGACCGTTGGTTGCCGCGGGCCGCGAGCGGCGAGGTGGTGCTTACCGGCAGCAGCCTCGCCATGAAAGGCGAGCTGCCCGGCTGCCGTGAGGATGGCAAGGACTGGATACTCGATGGCCGGCTCGATTTCGTGCCCTATGGTCTGGATGCCTCGGCGGTGCTGGTGCCGGCGCTTGCGGCGGACGGCTCCTGCAATCTGTTCATGATGGCGTGCGATGCGGCAGGCCTCGGGTTCGAGCGCCAGCGGGGCACCAATCACGAACCGCTCGATACGCTCACGTTTGACTCCGTGCGGGTGGCCGCGGACGCGATGCTGGGTGAGGCGGGCGCGGGCGAGGGCATCCGCGAATGGATCGCCGAGCGTGCGGCCACGGCGCTTGGCTTCATCCAGCTCGGGGTGCTCGCGGAGGCGTTGCGCCGCACCGCGGCCCATACCGTGGAGCGCAAGCAGTTCGGCAAGCAGCTGGCGGCTTTTCAGGCGGTCGCGCACCGCGCGGCCGACGCGTATATCGATATCGAGGCTCTGCGCTCGACCCTGTGGCAGGCGGCGTGGCGCATCGATCAGGGCTTGCCGCCGAGTTCCGCCGTCGCCGTTGCCTCCTGGTGGGCGTGCGAGGCCGGTCACCGGGTCGGCCATGCCTGCCAGCATCTGCATGGCGGGACCGGCGCGGATCTCGACTACCCGATCCACCGTTATTACCTGTGGGCACGGCAGAACGAGTTATCTCTGGGTGGCGGCAGCCGGATTCTTGCCGGCTTCGGAGCCGAACTTTCCAAACAGCAAATCGAGATCGGACTATGAGCACGCTGCAACCAACACGCAAATTTTCCGAGGTGAGTGTCGGTGATGAACTCCCGCCGCTCAGCATCGATATCACCACGCGGCTGATCGTGTCCGCCGCCATTGCGAGCGGTGACTTCCAGGATGTCCACCATGACAAACCCGGTGCGCAGGCGCTCGGCTCACCCGATATCTTCATGAACATTCTTACCAGCAACGGGCTGGTGGGACGCTACGTGACTGATTGGGCTGGTCCGAATGCGCTGCTGCGCGCGGTCAAGATCAAGCTCGGAGCTCCGAATTATCCGGGAGATACGATGGTGCTGAAGGGACGGGTCACGGCACTTGGTGGTGGCGACGAGCAGTTGGTCGAGATCGAAGTCGGCGGCAAGAACGGCCTTGGTTACCACGTCACCGGATCGGTGACGGTTGCCTTGCCCTGAGGAGAGCGCAATGAGCGGGAACAGATTTCTCGGCGGCAAGACCGCGATCGCCGGGCTGGGCGCCACCGAGTTTTCCAAGAATTCCGGTCGCAGCGAGATACAGCTCGGCGTCGAGGCCATCAAGATGGCGCTCGACGATGCCGGGATCGGTATCGACGAGGTCGATGGCATGGCCTCCTACACGATGGACAACAACCCCGAGATCGAGTTGTTTCGCCTGCTCGGCGGCAAGGAGCTCAAGTTTTTCTCGCGTACCCATTACGGCGGTGGCGCTGCCTGCGCGCCCCTGTTCCATGCCGCGATGGCGGTTGCGACCGGGGTCTGCCGCGCGGTGGTGGTGTATCGTGCGATGAACGAACGCTCCGGCTTTCGTTTTGGCCAGGGCGGTTTGATCAGTACCGATCCGAATTCTTTCGAAACCGTGCATTTTGGCTGGTACATGCCCTATGGTTTGTCGACGCCGGCATCCTGGGTGGCGATGTGTGCGAAGCGTTATCTGCACACCTACGGTGCCAGTCCCGATGATTTCGGCCGGGTTTCGGTATCCACCCGCGATTTTGCCGCCACCAACCCGGCAGCGTTTTTCCATGGCAAGCCCATCACGCTCGATGATCACCGCAACTCGCGCTGGATCGCCGAGCCGTTGCGGCTGCTCGATTGCTGCCAGGAGAGCGATGGCGCGGTGGCAATGGTGATCACGTCGCTCGAGCACGCTCGCGATCTGCGTCAGAAACCGGTGGTGATCCGTGGCGCGGCCCAGGGCGCGGCCGGTGATCTGCAGATGATGACCGGCTTTTACCGTCCGGACCTCACGGAAATTCCCGAGATGGGACTCGTTGCCCGGCAACTGTACGAGATGGCGGGTATCGGTCCTGACGATATCCAGACTGCCGTGCTGTATGACCATTTCACACCCTTCGTGCTCCCCCAGCTCGAGGAATTCGGCTTTTGCGGACGCGGCGAGGCCAAGGATTTCATCCGTGATGGTCATATTGCGCGCGGCGGCAAGCTTCCGGTCAACACCCATGGTGGACAGATCGGAGAGGCCTATATCCATGGCCTCAACGGTGTTGCGGAAGGGGCGAGGCAGGTGCGCGGCAGTGCGGTAAACCAGGTGTCCGGCGTGGAGCACGCGCTCGTTACCGCCGGCACCGGCGTTCCGACCAGCGGTCTGATTCTCGGGGTCGATTGAGGCGGCGTATTGTAAATTTGCCGCTTCGGGCACACGGTGCATCGCGGGCTTGCCGGCATAGTTGCTAGAATGGACGCATCAATTGGTCTGGATTGAAAATCCGATGCGTGGACTTACCGGTGTTTTTCTGCTGCTCTGCGCCCTCAACGCGAGCGCGCTGACCTTGAGCATGCCGCCGCCCGGCGAGGATATCGTCGGGGAACTCGTTACGGTGCGTATTGCCAGCTACAGCGATACCCTCCCGGTCTATGCCGAGCACTACAGCGTCGGATTCAGGGAGATCGTGGCGGCCAACCCGGGGGTAAACCCCTGGGTGCCGGGTGAAGGCCGCGAGATAGTGCTGCCGGTCGAGTTCATCCTGCCGCCCGGTAACCGCGTGGGCATCGTGATCAATCTCGCCGAGTTGCGCATCTATTACTACCAGCCCGATGGCCAGACGGTCGTCACCTACCCGATCGGTATCGGGCGTGAAGGCTGGGAGACCCCGCTGGTGAGCACCACGGTGCTGAGCACCATCAAGAACCCGACCTGGGTCCCCCCCCCATCGATCCGTGCCGAGCATGCTGCCGCGGGTGATCCGTTACCTTCGGTCGTGCCGCCCGGTCCGGACAACCCGCTCGGCGGCTGGGCGGTGCAACTGGGCGCCAAGGGCTATTTCATCCACGGCACCAACAAGGATCTCGGCGTGGGCATGCGTGTGAGCCATGGGTGCATGCGGATGTACAACGGCGATGTCGAGGAATTCGCGCAACTCGTCAAGCGTGGCACGCCGGTGCGCATCATCAATGCACCGGTCAAGGCCGGGTGGAAAGGCGGCAGTCTCTACGTCGAGGTGCATGATGCGCTCGAGGAGCAGCGTGCTATCCAGGTGCCCGAGGCCGATGTCGCGGATGCGATACATATGGCGCTGCGCGTCAATTCCGTCGATGTCAACTGGGTCCAGGCCAAGGCTGCCGCGGTTCACCGTTCCGGCCTGCCGGTGCGGGTATCGACCGAGAGCATCGCGATCCGCTAAAAGGGTTCCCACATTTTCTCTGCCCTCGCTTCGCAATGAAGCGGGGGTCACGTTTATCTCGCTGCTGAACCTGAACCGTTAGCCCTGGGTCGACGACGCGCCCTTCCCGGTTTATTGCTCGCAAATACTTGCACCGGCCTCCGCAATCCGATGTGGCGATCGCAGACCGGTGCGGTATGGGCGGCGTGGATCCAAAGAATTCTCGTAATTGCGGCACAAAAAAACCCCGCATCAGCCGGGTGTGAACACCAAGCCGTGCAGGGCGGTATCAGCAAGGTCGATTACTGGCCGAACCCGGCCAGTTTCAACTCACTTGCGGCAGCACTTCTCGGCCATGCGGCTGACAGCTTCAACTGCATCGTTTGCAGTCTTCTGTGCTTCGGCGGCAGCAGCGGCTGCGGCATCGGCAGAGGACTGGGCACGGTTTGCCGCAGCTTGTGCACTGTTGGCGGTCGTCTCTACGGTGCCAACGCGGGCTTCGAGAGCGTCAAGACGGTCGTTGCAAGCGCAGCCGCTCAGCAGGGTGACAGCCAGTGCTGCAGACAGGAGTGCAGCTTTCTTGGACATAGTACGCATCGTGGTCTCCTTGAGGTTCAATCATGCGAACGGGTGATAAGCAGGCAAATTTTTACATATTCCCCCCCGAAGTCAATGTGACATATTCATCATTTACGCCTCTAATCAGGTTTTCGGGCAAATTGTCCGGGAATAGTGATCGTTACCGACCATTTCGAGGGGCAAACCCGGGAGCGGGCACATGCCGACCTTCGCCGATGGCAAGCACCCTGACCCGTGCAGGGTCCATTCTGTTGCCGGCGATCGCCGCGGTAACACGGTGTTGCTGCACACGGTGCGGGGGGGGTTGCCGGCAGGTTTGCAAGCGCCAGGGCTGTGTTCATTGCGGCCGCCCACCCCGCGCAGCCATGCCGTAATACGCATCGTTGCAGCGCTTTGCCCATACTCCGTCGAGCAACTTCGGGAACACGCGATCAAGAAACATCGCGATACCCTGCGCAAGGGGTCTGCCGGAGACCACCACCACGTCTTCGGGATGTTCGATCAAGTGGCACAATGCCGCGGCGGGCTTTGCCACCGGGTGCGGGGTTTCGCCGCCCGGATTGCCGCCCGCCTCGGTCATGGCCTCGGTCATCGGGCTGCGGGTCGCGCCAGGGCAGAACGCGCTGACCTTGATTCCCGAGCCGCGCAATTCGCGACGCAGGGTACGGCTGAACGCAAACAGCCCCGATTTTGTCGCGCCGTAAGCGGCGAAACCCGGTACCGCAAGCAGCCCCGCCGACGAGAAGACATTGACGATGTGGCCCGATCCCTGGTGCCGCATCACCGGAACCGCCAACTGGCACATCCGCAGGGGTACATACAGGTTGACGTCGATCAGCTTGCGCAGCCGTGCCGCTGGCGCCTCCTCGAAATGACCGCCAATCAGCAGCCCGGCGTTGTTTATCAGGGCGTCGACCCGACCGAAATGCGCGATCAGTTCCCCGAAGACCACGTCGAGCCGAGCATCGTCCGTCAGGTCCAGTGCCCATCCGCGATGGCGCGAGGACTCACTCAGTTCCGAACGGAGCGCCTCGAGCAGTGCCGGGTCGCGGTCGAGCAATGCCAATCGAGCGCCGCCCTTTGCCAGCATCCGTACCGTGGCCGATGCGATGCCTCCGCTTGCCCCGGTAACCACGATCACCTTATTGGCCAATCTGCTGCTTCCTGCTTCAATCATGAGTCCAGCCTCCACCTGCGTCGTGCTTTCAGTATTGCCGATCAGTAATTTTCCTGTCCGTTACAGTACGGTTAAGCTTGGCAGGATGTCATTCGGGATACGATCATGAGCCTCTCCAGCGAACAGAAGATCGAAAGTCTGCGTCGAGTACTGCGTATCCGCTATTTCGAGGAGGCGGTCGGCAAAGCCGTGCGTGCCGGGCTCATTCCCGGCAGCTGCCACTCGAGCGCCGGACAGGAGGCGGCCATCGTCGGGGCCTGCATGGCCCTTGGCGCGGATGACTACGTGACCGGCACGCACCGTTCGCACGGCCACCCGATCGGCAAGGGCGCGCAACTCGACGCGCTGATGGCCGAGTTGATGGGGAAGTCGAACGGAATCTGCGGGGGACGCGGTGGTTCGATGCACCTCGCGGATGCCAGCGTCGGAATCGTCGGGGAATCGGCCATCGTGGGCGGCGGCATTCCGCTGGCAACGGGCGCCGGGCTCTCCGCACAGGTGCTTGGCAACGGCCGCGTATCGCTGTGCTTTTTCGGCGATGGGGCGGCAAACCAGGGCACGTTCCACGAAAGCCTCAACATGGCCTCGGTCTGGAAGCTGCCGGTCGTCTACTTCTGCGAAAACAACCGGTACGCGGCAACCACGCCGATGGCGCTTGCGCACAGCGTGACGGATATCGCTGCCCGCGCAGCTGCCTACGGAATGCCCGGCGAGATCGTGGACGGGCAGGATCTCTTCGCGGTGCACGCGGTTACGGCGTGCGCGGTAGAGCGCGCGAGAGAAGGTGGAGGGCCAACGCTGATCGAAGCCAAGACCTATCGCTACGATGAGCACGCGGTCAATCTCTTCATCCCGACACAGTACCGCAGCGACGAGGAGATGGCGCTTTGGCGTGCGCGCGATCCGCTCGTGTTGTTGCGTGCCCGGCTCGCTGCCGAAGGGGTCGCGCAGGAGGAGCAACTCCTGGATCTGGAAAAGGCGGCACGCGAGGAAGTGGCCGCGGCACTCGCGCACGCAAAGCGCAGTGCGGAGCCCGGTTTCGAAACCGTGTTCGAGCATCTCTACAGCAATCCGATTCACCCGGCGCCGGAGCTTCGCTAATGGAAAACAGCAACGGTGAAGTACGCGAAACCAGCTATTTCGAGGCGATCTTCGAAGCCGAACAGCAGGAAATGGATCGCGACGAACGCGTAATCCTGATCGGAGAGGATATCTATCTCTACGCCGGAAGCGGCCTGCTGAACGTGGATCCCAGGCGCTTGCGCAGCACGCCAATCTCGGAAAACAGTTTCTGTGGCATGGCGGTGGGCGCGGCGATGACGGGTCTGCGCCCGGTGGTCGATCTGACCATTGCGAGTTTTGCCTACCTGGGTTCCGACCAGATCATCAATCAGGCGGCCAAACTGCATTACATGACCGGCGGCAAGGCGCGGGTTCCCGTGGTTTTCCGCGCCTCCATGTGGCACAACGGCTCCAATGCGGCCCAGCACTCCGATCGCCCCTATCCGATGTTCATGAATGCGCCGGGGCTGAAGATCGTCGCACCCGCCACCGCCGCCGACATGAAAGGGCTGCTCAAGTCGGCGATCCGCGACGATGATCCGGTGATGGTGTTCGAGGACAACGATCTCTGGTTCCGCAGGGGACCGTGCCCGGCCGATCCCGACTTCCTCGTTCCGATCGGTGTCGCGGACATCAAGCGCGCTGGCGGGGATGTCAGCATCGTCTCGGTCGCCGGTTGCCTGCCACACGCGCTGTCGGCGGCCGATGCGCTCGCCGCAGACGGGATCGAGGCGGACGTCATCGATGTGCGGACGCTCGTTCCGCTCGATCGCGCAACCATACTGGCCTCGGTTTCCCGCACCGGGCGCCTCGTCATCGTGGACTACGCCCATCGCAGTTGCGGTGCCGCCGCGGAAATAGCCGCGATCGTGGCTGAGGATGGTTTCGAGTCGTTGCGCAAACCCATTCAGCGGGTCACCACACCGGACGTCAACATCCCCTTTGCACCTAGCCTGGAGAGGCCGCTGTACCCGTCTGCCGAGCGCATAGTGGCGGCCGTGAAGCGTTTGATCTGAGATGGCACCTTTCGCCACAGGAAACCGGAACATGACAACAACGGTCAGGATGCCCCAATGGGGCATGGGCATCACCGAGGGGGCCGTGCTGCGCTGGCTGAAGCAAGCGGGCGATGCCGTTGTGGAAGGCGAAGTGCTCGCCGAGATCGAAACCGCCAAGGCGGTTGAGGAGCTGGAGTCTCCTGCCAGCGGAACGATACGCGAACTGCTGGTCAAGGAAGGTCAGTCGGTGGCCGTGCGCGAGCCGATCGCCCTGATCGACGATTGATTGCCACCCGCTGCGGGTTCGGCTGCAAAAATAATGGTACCAGAGGGGGGACTCGAACCCCCACGCAGGGCTACTGCAACGGATTTTGAGTCCGTCTCGTCTACCAGTTCCGACACTCTGGCGTTTGGAAGGGCGGCATTATAGCAACGGACTTCGTGCCGGCAAGCGCAATTGCCATGGGGCGTCCCCATCTATACCCTTGCCGCCTTGTCTTCTCCGGTACGCCATGAAAGTCAGCGACTTCCGATACCCGCTTCCCGCCGAACTGATAGCGCGCGAGCCACCCGCGGCCCGTTCCGGCAGTCGTCTGCTGTGCCTCGATGCAATGCGCGCAACACTGCAGCACCGCTCGTTTGCCGAGCTGCCGCAGCTGCTGCGGGCCGGAGATCTGCTGTTGTTCAACGATACCCGGGTGATTGCGGCGCGGATGTTCGGCTGCAAGACCGCCACCGGTGGCGGTGTCGAGCTGCTGGTGGAGCGGGTGCTCGATCCGCACCGGGTGCTGGCGCAGGTCAGGGCCAGCAAGCCGCCGCGCCCCGGGAGCGAACTCGATCTGCTCGACGGGGAGGGCAATGCTGCGGTGCGGGTGCGCGTGATCGAAAAGCACCGCGACATGTACGAGATCGCATTCCCTGCCGATCGCACCGCGCTCGGCGTGATGCAGGCCATTGGTCATGTGCCACTGCCGCCCTATATCGAACGTCCGGATGACGCGCTCGACCGCGACCGCTACCAGACCGTTTACGCGGCGCGGGACGGCGCGGTTGCCGCACCCACGGCCGGCCTGCATTTCGACGAGGCGATGCTCGAGCGGGTGCGTGCCATGGGTGTCGAAACCGGTTTTCTCACCCTGCATGTCGGAGCCGGAACCTTCCAGTCGGTGCGTGTCGGCAACGTCGAGGAACACCTCATGCACGCGGAGTATGTGGATGTCTCTGCCGATTTGTGCGAATGCGTGCTGCGGGCGCATGATGAGGGGCGGCGCGTGATCGCGGTCGGAACCACCACCCTGCGGGCACTCGAGGCGGCAAGCACGGATTCGGGTATCCATCCGCTGCAGGGCGAAACCTCGATTTTCATCTACCCCGGCTATCGCTTTCGCTGCGTCGATGCGCTGATCACGAATTTTCATCTGCCGGAATCCACGCTGCTGATGCTGGTCTGCGCCTTTGCCGGCACGGTGCGGGTGCTCGATGCCTACGATTGCGCGGTGCGCGAACGCTATCGCTTCTTCAGCTACGGCGATGCGATGTTCATCCGGGGCGAGCGACCGGCGCTGCTCAAGACACGTAAAGGTCGTGCCAATGGCTGAGTGTTTCATGCAATTTTCGCTGGCGGCGAGTGATGGCGGCGCGCGTCTCGGACAACTGCGGTTCCCGCGCGGGGTGGTCGATACTCCGGCGTTCATGCCGGTGGGCACCTACGGCACGGTCAAGGGCATGCTGCCGCGCGATCTCGAGGAGATCGGCGCGCAGATCGTGCTGGGCAACACCTTTCACCTGATGTTGCGTCCTGGCACCGGGATCATCCGCCGGCTCGGCGATCTGCACGGCTTCATGGCGTGGCAGCGACCCATCCTCACGGACTCGGGCGGCTTCCAGGTATTCAGCCTCGGCGATATGCGGCGCATCAGCGAGCAGGGTGTGCACTTCAAGTCGCCGGTGGACGGAAGCCCGGTGTTTCTCGATGCCGAAACCTCGATGCGGGTGCAGCGCGAGCTCGGCGCCGATATCGTGATGGTTTTCGACGAGTGCACCCCGTATCCCGCGGACACCACGCAGGCGCGCCAGTCGATGGAGCTCAGCCTGCGCTGGGCGGCGCGCTCGCGCGCGGCGCATGCCGGCAACCCGGCTGCGCTGTTCGGCATCGTGCAGGGTGGCATGTACCCCGGGCTGCGCTCGGAATCGCTCGCGGGTCTGCGCGAAATCGGATTCGATGGCTACGCCATAGGCGGGTTGTCGGTCGGCGAAAGCAAGCAGGAAATGCTGCTGGTGCTCGATCACCTCGCGCCGCTGCTGCCGGTGCCGCGGCCGCGCTACCTGATGGGCGTCGGCACGCCGCAGGACATACTCGCTGCCGTGGCGCGCGGCATCGACATGTTCGATTGCGTGATGCCGACCCGCAACGCGCGCAATGCCTACCTGTTTACCAGCGAGGGTGTGCTGAAGATCCGCAACGCGGTCAATCGCGACAGCGAGCTGCCGGCCGATCCCGATTGTGCCTGCTACACTTGCCGCAATTTCAGCCGTGGCTACCTGCATCATCTCGATCGTTGCAACGAGATTCTCGGCAGCCAGCTCAACACCCTGCACAACCTGTTCTTCTACCAGTCGCTGATGCGCCGGATTCGCGAGGCGATCGCCGCGGGGCGGTTCGAGACTTTTTGTCGCGAGTTCCTGGCGCGTTACGAGCGCCCCGCAGTGGAGCGGGCCTGAGATGCTGCAGATACTGCGCGAACGTATTGCCGCAACGCGGGATGTCGATCAGCACGCCGATGCGGCGGTGCTGATCGCGATCACCCGCGAACCCGAGCCGAAGCTGATCCTGACGGTGCGCGCCGGTCACTTGTCTTCTCATCCCGGCGAAGTCGCGTTTCCGGGTGGCAAGCGTGATCCCGGCGATCGCTCCCTGGTCGCGACCGCTTTGCGCGAGAGCTTCGAGGAGATCGCGCTCGATCCTGCGGCGGTCGAGATCCTGGGTGCCGGGCTGCAGCGTCGATCGCGCTTCGGTTTGCAGGTGCGACCGTTCATCGGCATCGTCGCACCCGACCTGGTGCTTGTTCCCAACCTTGCCGAACTCGATTCGGTGTTCCGGGTGCCGCTGCGCCATTTTCTCGAGCGCGACAACCTGCGTCTCGATGAGGTCGAGCACGAGGGCCGCATCTGCGATCTGCCGCGGTATCCGTGGCGCGACAAGCAGGTCAGTGGGCTGACGGCGCTCATGCTGATCGATCTGCTCAATACCGCTTTCGATTTTGGCGTCGATATACGCCGCTGAACAACAAGGGGGCGACAGTGATATACGAACTCGACGGGCGCAGGCCGAAGATCGATTCGAGCTGTTTCGTCGCGCCCAACGCCGCGGTGATCGGTTCGGCGACAGTCCATGCCGGCGCCAGCATATGGTTCGGCGTGACGGTTCGCGCGGATCGCGAAACCATCACCATCGGTGCGCGCAGCAATATCCAGGACGGCAGCGTGCTGCATGCCGATCCGGGCTTTGCGCTGCATATCGGCGCGGATGTCACGGTCGGACACCAGGCGATGCTGCATGGCTGTACCGTAGGTGATGGCTGCCTGGTGGGAATCGGCGCGGTGGTGCTCAATGGCGCGGTGATCGGCAGAAATTGCCTGATCGGGGCCAAGGCGCTGGTGACCAGGAACATGCAGGTGCCCGATGGCGCCGTGGTGATGGGTTCGCCAGGTCGGGTGATACGCATACTCGATGAGAGCAAGCGTGCCGAACTGGCCGCGAATGCGGTGCGCTATGTGAGCAACGGGCGTTTGTTTCGCGAATGCCTGAAGGCGATGCACGATGGCTGAGCCGTCGACGGTCAAATCGCCATGCGTGAACATCTGCGCGCTGGACGAGGACGATATCTGCACCGGCTGTTATCGCAGCGCAGCGGAAATATCGGAGTGGACGCAATTGCCCGATGAGCAGAAGCGGGCGGTCATCGCCGCGGCCGATCGGCGTTATCGCGAGGCCTGGGAGCCTGTCGGTCCCGGCCGCCCGTAGCGCGACGCGTGCTCTACTGACGCAGCGCGCGCACCTGCTGGATCACCTTGCCCTGCAACTGGAGAATCTCCAGGTAGTAATTCCCGATACGCAGTCCGACATGCGCCTCCGGTATCGTTTCGAGGTATTCGAGGATCAGGCCGTTCAGCGTTTTCGGGCCCTCTACCGGAAGCGACCAGTGCAGCGAGCGATTGATCTCGCGGATGGATGTGGCGCCGTCGATGAGATAGCTGCCATCGCCCTGCTGGACGATTTCGGGTGAGTCATCGCCGAGATTCGAGGTGAATTCACCGACGATTTCCTCGAGGATGTCCTCGAGCGTGACCAATCCGCGCACCGAGCCGTACTCATCGACGACAATGCCGATACGCCGCTTCTGTTTCTGGAAATTGAGCAGTTGCGTGTTGAGCGGGGTGCTCTCGGGAACGAAATAGGGCTCGGAGCTGGCACGTTGCATGGCGTCGCGATCGAGTTCGTCATTGCGCACGTACGTGCTGACGGTACGCAAATGCAGCAAGCCCAGGATATTGCCGATATCCTCGCGATAGAGGACCACCCGGGTGTGTTCGCTGGCGCGGAGTGCGGCAATGATTTCCGCATCATCGCGGCCGAGATCGATACCGTAGATCTCGTGACGCGGCACCATGATGTCGTCCACCGTCACTTCCTCCAGATCGAGGATATTGAGCAGCATGCGTTTGTGGCGCGCCGGGATCATCGGCCCCGCCTCACCCACGATGATGCGCAACTCCTCGGAGTTCAACGCGTCATCGGGTCTTTTTTCCGCATCGACCCCGATCAGCCGCAGCAGGGTGTTGGATACCTGGTTGATGGCCCATACGGCCGGGTACAGCACGTACATCAGGGCGTTGAGCACGTAGGCGGCGGGCAAGGCGATCCGTTCCGGGTGCAGCGCCGCCAGCGTCTTGGGCGTAACCTCGCTGAAAATCAGGATCACCACGGTCAGCGTCACCGTGGCGATCACGATTCCGGCATCGCCCCACAGGCGGATCGCGATCACGGTTGCCAGCGCCGAGGCCAGCACATTCACCAGGTTGTTGCCGATCAGGATCAGGCCGATCAGCCGGTCGGGCCGCTCCAGCAGGCGCGTGGCAATACGCGCACTGCGGTGCGTTCTGCGCAGATGCTTGAGACGATACCGGTTCACGGACATCATGCCCGTTTCCGAACCGGAGAAAAAGGCCGACATCATCAGGCAAGCAGCGAGGATGCCAAACAGCAATTCCATCGAGGAATCGTTCAAGCGCGACAGGGCCTTGTTTCAGGACGGAAGTTCATGTTGAAGAAGTTTGCCCGTCAAGGCAACAGGGGTGGCATTTCAGAGGCCCGGACGATGCAGGACGAATTCGAGCACAATCTTGCTGCCGAAATACGCCAGGATCAGCAGCGAAAAGCCTGCGAGGGTCCATTTGATCGCGGTGATTCCGCGCCATCCCAGCTGGTGCCGGCCCCAGAGCAGGGTGGCGAATACCAGCCAGGCAATGATCGAGAGCACGGTTTTGTGGGCCAGGTGCTGTGCGAAAAGATTCTCGAAAAACATCGCGCCGGTCACCAATGACAGCGCCAACAGCACTTCTCCGGTCCAGATCAGGCGAAACAGCAGGCTTTCCATGGTCTGCAACGGTGGCATCATGTCCACCACGCCGTGCAGACGACGATGTTTGAGACGGTTGATCAGCAGCCCGAGCGCGGCCGCCTGCACCGCGGCAATGGTCAGGATGCTGTATGCCATGATCGACAGCAGGACATGACTGCCGATCCCCCAGCCCAGATGTTGCAGCTGTGCCTGGGGCGCGTGCAGGAACAGGGCGCAAAGCAGCGCGATGACGGTCAGCGGGTAGAGGATCAGCAGCAGGTTGGCCAGCGGCAAGCGCCAGCTGGCGCTATACGTCAGCGTGGCTATCATCCAGAAAAAAAGCGAGCCGGCATTGAACAGTCCGAAATCCAGCCCGTCGCCGGCGAACAGCGCCGGGCTGAGGCTGAGCATGTGCAGCAGCAGCGCGGGAGCGGCGAGCATCCTGGACAGTTGCAGGGCGCGCACGCGCGAGCCGCCCTCGTGCAGGGCGAACAGCTGCGCTGCGAGGCTCGCGAGATAGAGCAGGCAGGCCGCGATTCCGGGCAGTACCGATGTCATAACGCTGCGCAAATTCCGGATTGAGGTGTAACGGCGCGATTGCGGGGGAGTTCGCGCCATTCTACCGAGCGCGGGCGCATGCGTCACCCGGCGCGCGGGAAAGCGCCGGGCGTTTCTTCGCCCATGGTGCCTCGGCTATACTGCGCGGCGCCTTTTTTCTTTCTTGCCGCTTGCGGCTCTCACTCACGGATCATCCTGCCCATGTTCGAGAATCTCAGCGAACGCTTGTCGGAAACGCTGCGCCGTGTTGCCGGCAAGGCGACCCTGAACGAGGAAAACATCAAGGATACGCTGCGCGAAGTGCGCCAGGCCCTGCTCGAGGCGGATGTGGCGTTGTCGGTGGTCAAGGATTTCGTGGAGCAGGTGCGCGAACGGGCGCTGGGGCAGGAGGTCATGAAAAGCCTCAGCCCCGGACAGGCCTTCCTGCGTATCGTGCAGATGGAGCTCGAGCGCGCCATGGGCAGCGCCAACGAAACGCTCGACCTCGCGGTGCAACCACCCGCCGTGATCCTGATGGCCGGCTTGCAGGGCAGCGGCAAGACCACCAGCGCCGCGAAGCTCGCGCGCTGGCTGAAAGAGAAAGGCAAAAAGGTGCTGCTGGTCAGCGCGGATGTCTACCGCCCGGCGGCGATACGCCAACTCGAGAGCCTGGCCGAGACCGTGGGCGTCGGGTTCTTTCCCAGCAACGAGGGGCAACTCCCGGTCGCGATTGCCCAGAGCGCGCTGGCCAGCGCGCGCATCCAGTTTGCCGATGTGCTGATCATCGACACCGCGGGGCGCCTCGCGCTCGATGAGCGGATGATGCAGGAGATACGCGATCTGCATGCGGCCACGCGGCCGGTGGAAACACTGTTCGTGGTCGATGCCATGACCGGCCAGGATGCCGCGCAGACCGCGCAGGCGTTCAACCAGGCGGTGCCGCTGACCGGGGTCATCCTCTCCAAGGCCGATGCCGATTCGCGTGGTGGCGCTGCGTTGTCGGTGCGGGCGGTGACCGGCAAGCCGATCAAGTTCCTCGGCGTGGGCGAGAAGACCGACGCATTGGAGCCGTTCTATCCCGATCGTATCGCCTCGCGCATTCTCGGCATGGGCGACATCCTGTCGCTGATCGAGGAGGCCGAGCGCAAGCTCGATCGTGACAAGGCCGAGAAACTCGCGAAGAAGATCAAGAAAGGCGGCAAGGGCTTCGATCTCGAGGATTTTCGCGACCAGTTGCAGCAGATGCGTGACATGGGTGGTATCTCCAGCATGCTCGACAAGCTGCCCGGCATGGCCGGGCTCGCGCAGGCGGCGCAGCAGAATGTCGATGTGCGTCAGTTCGCGCGCATGGAGGCGCTCATCAACTCGATGACACCGAAGGAGCGGCGCAACCCCGATATGCTCAATGGCTCGCGCAAGCGCCGGATCACGCTCGGCTCGGGAACCTCGATCCAGGATCTCAACCGCCTGATGAAGCAGCACAAGCAGATGCAGAAAATGATGAAGAAGCTCGGCAACAAGGGCGCGATGCAGAACATGATGCGCGGCATCGGTGGCATGCTGCCGCCCGGAGCGGGTTTCCCGAGGCGGTAATAATTACCGTTCCCCTCGCGGACGACTCTCCAAGTATTTCAAAGCCAAAGGGTTTCCCTTAGAATGCTCGCCCTTTGCGGGTCCGGCCAAATGCAGTGTCGGGCCCTGCCCCAGCGATGCACCCGGCACCAGAAGCAGGAACAGCAGTAATGGTAACGATCAGACTTTCACGTACGGGCGCCAAGAAACGTCCTTTCTACCAGATCACGGTCACCGACAGCCGCAGCGCGCGTGATGGCCGGTTCATCGAGCGCGTCGGGTTCTTCAACCCCATCGCCACCGGCAAGGAAGAGCGTCTGCGCCTCAATCACGAGCGCATCGATTACTGGGTGGGGCATGGCGCCATCCTGTCCGAGCGCGTGGCCAAGCTCGTTCACGACGCCAGGAAGGGTGCGCAAGCGGCCTGAGGTGCGGGTGACGACACCAGCGGCGGACGACTTGGTGGTGCTGGGTCGTATAAGTGGTGTTTTTGGCGTCAAGGGCTGGCTCAAGGTCTGGTCCTATACCGATCCGGTTGAAGCAATTCTCGATTACCCGGTGTGGCAGATCAGGATGCCGCAGGGGTGGGAAAGTTGCGAGTGGGAAGGCGGACAGCGGCAGGGGAAGGGCATCATCGTCCGCCTGCCGGGCTGCGACGACCGCGATGCGGCGCGGCGCTTCGTGCAGGCCGATGTAGCGGTGCCACGCAGTGCGCTGCCGCGCCTGCCGGCCGATGAGTATTACTGGTACCAGCTGGAAGGATTGCAGGTATACGCGGTACGGCCGCAGGCGGAGCCAGTGTGGCTCGGGACCGTCGATCACCTGCTCGAGACTGGTGCCAACGATGTGCTGGTGGTGGAGCCCGCCGAGGGCAGCCTGGACGAGCGCCAGCGACTGATACCCTGGGTGCCCGGCAAGGTGGTGCTCGGGGTCGATCTGGCCAGGGGCGAGATGCAGGTCGACTGGGACCCGGATTTCTGATGCGCGGAGCGTCGTTGCAGCCATGTTGAATATCGGCGTGGTGACGATCTTCCCGGAGATGCTCGATGCGCTCACCGGGCATGGCATCGCAGGGCGCGCGTTTCGCGAGGGGCTCGCGGCGCTCAGTTGCTGGAACCCGCGTGATTACGCGCTGGACCGGCATCGCTCGGTCGATGATCGCCCCTACGGGGGCGGGCCGGGGATGGTGATGATGGCGGCGCCGTTGTGTGCGGCGATACGCGCCGCCAGAGCGGCATTTGGCGCCGGGGCGCGGGTGATCTATCTCTCGCCGCAGGGTGTGCCGCTGACCCAGGCGCGGGTGGCGGAATTGGCAACGGGCGGACCGATCATCCTGGTCGCCGGGCGTTACGAGGGCATCGACGAGCGCGTGATCGAGCGCGAGGTCGACGAGGAGTTGTCGCTCGGCGATTATGTGCTGAGCGGAGGTGAACTGGCGGCGATGGTCGTTGCGGATGCGGTGGTGCGATTGATTCCCGGAGCCCTCGGGCACGGCGAGTCGGCAGCGCAGGATTCCTTTTCCGGGGGCCTGCTCGATTGTCCGCATTACACGCGACCGGAGGTTTTCGAGGATTGTGGCGTTCCGGAGGTGCTGCTGAGCGGCAATCATGAACGCATCCGGCAGTGGCGGCACCAGCAGTCACTGGCCAGGACCCGGGCGCGGCGCCCGGACCTGATCGGCGCGGAGCAGGGCAAGGATCAGACAGAAGGGGTGGTGTGATAACACGCACCGCATGAAGGGCAGGCGCCCGGGCGTATACAACGTCGGGCAGATCATCGGAGGAGAGGGTCATGCAGAACACTATCATTGGGCAGATCGAAGCGGAGCAGATGAGCAAGAGCGTGCCGGAATTCTCGCCCGGTGACACGGTCGTGGTCGAGGTGCGCGTGGTTGAAGGCGAGCGCGAGCGTCTGCAGGCATACGAGGGCGTGGTGATCGGCAAGCGCAATCGCGGCTTGAACTCGGCATTCACGGTGCGCAAGATCTCGCATGGGGTGGGCGTCGAGCGTACCTTCCAGACCTACAGCCCGGCGGTGGCCAGCATCCAGATCAAGCGGCGCGGCGATGTGCGCCAGGCCAAACTCTATTATCTGCGCGAGCTGAGCGGCAAGGCAGCGCGCATCAAGGAAAAGCTGAGTGTGAAGCCAGCTGCCGAATAAGCGCTGCGACAGCGATTGACCAAGGTGGCTCCGGCCACCTTTTTTGTACCTGCCGTCACCAGCCATGACCCGCGAATCCGACGATACCGTGATCGAGAGCTTTCTCGATGCGTCGTGGATGGAAAAAGGACTGAGCGCCAACACGCTTGCCGCCTATCGTCGTGACCTGACGGGCTTTGCGCGGTGGCTGGAGCGGAATTCATCCTCGCTTGCCGGCGTCGACCAGGCACTGATACTGGAATACCTCGCATCCGGTTTGCAACGCGGCAGTTCCGCGCGCAGTGCCGCACGCTTGCTCTCCTGCCTGCGCAACTTTTATCGTCACCAGGTGCGCGAGGGACGCATCGACTCCGACCCGACGCTGCAGGTGCAAAGTCCGCGCATCGGGCGACCCTTGCCGAAGAGTCTCGGCGAGGACATGGTGGAGCGCCTGCTGGCCGCACCCGATGTGGCTACGCCGATCGGTCTGCGTGACCGGGCGATGCTCGAGTTGCTCTATGCTTGTGGCATGCGGGTGAGCGAGCTGGTTACACTCGAGGTGGCGCGGCTCAACCTCGGTCAGGGTGTGGTGCGGATAATGGGGAAGGGTGCGAAGGAGCGCCTGGTGCCGGTCGGAGACGAGGCGCTGGCCTGGGTGCAGCGCTATCTGCGCGAGGCGCGGCCGCTGATGGTACCCGATGGCAGCAGCCCGGTGCTGTTTCCGGGTCGCGCCGGCAAGGCGATGACGCGCCAGACATTCTGGCACCGGATCAAGCATCATGCGCGTACCGCCGGCATCGCCCAGGCACTCTCGCCGCACACGCTGCGCCATGCCTTCGCCACGCACCTGCTCAACCATGGTGCCGATCTGCGGGTGGTGCAGATGCTGCTCGGGCACAGCGATCTCTCGACCACGCAGATTTACACGCACGTGGCGCGCGAACGACTGAAACAGCTGCACGCGCGTCATCATCCGCGCGGCTGACATGAACCAACCGCCCGCCCCGGGTTCCAACCCGGCAGGCTTCCATGAAACCGAGGGAGATATACAGTGACGAACATCCGCAAACTCGTTGTGCCTGCGAGCGCAGCCATACTGATGATGGTGCTGGGCGCTGGCAGTGCGACGCTCGCCGCTGACGATGTTGCCGCAGCCATACTGGCGCGGCTGCAGGCGGCGCGTCCCGACCTGGAGTACGGGACACCCCAGCCGAGCTCCATGAGCGGTCTTTACGCGGTACAGGTCGTGGACGGGCCGCTGCTGTACGTGAGCGAGGACGGCGCGCGTTTCATCGCGGGTGACTTGTTCGAGGTGCAGGGTGCCGGACAGGGCTTTTCGAATCTCGCCGAGGTTGCGCGCCAGCAGGAGCGCAAACAACTGATCGCCGAGGTCAAGCCGGAGGACATGATCATCTTCGCGCCGCCCGAGCCGAAGGCGACCCTGACGGTGTTCACGGATGTCGACTGCGGTTACTGCCGCAAGCTGCATAACGAGATTCCCGAGCTCAATCGGCTCGGAATAGCGGTGCACTACCTGGCGTTTCCGCGCCAGGGTCTGTCCTCGCCTTCCTATCGCAAGATTGCCACTGCCTGGTGCGCTACCGACCGTCAGCAGACGCTGACGCGACTGAAGAACGGTGAGAAGGTGCCGGACAACGTGTGCACTCCCAACCCGGTAGCCGCGCAGATGCTGCTCGGCGAGCGTGTCGGAGTGAGTGGTACACCGGCGCTGGTGCTCGAGGATGGCACCCTGATATCCGGGTATCGTCCGGCGAAGGAACTGGCCCACCTGGTCGGGATAAACTGAAGCCGCTGCCAATGGCGGCTGGCGGCGCAATCGACGCGCCGTCCGCGGCCGGTTTTCACGGTGATTCCCCGCGGTAGTCCTGCTATCATCGCGCGCCGTGTCATGCGCCGGGCGATGGGTCCGGGCTTGCCGCCGGCGCCCCGTGCGGGCCCGATTGGCGCATCAATCAACGGGAGTGACTCTTGGATCCGATCAGGGTGGGCATCTGTGGTTTTGGGACGGTCGGTTCCGGAACCTTCCGGGTGTTGCAGCGTAACCGTGACGAAATCGCTGCCCGCGTGGGACGCGATGTCACTGTCACCCATATCGGCGCGCGTCGGGACAATTCGCAGTGCGACACGGGCAATACCCGGGTCAGCCGCGATGTGTTTGCGGTGGTGCGCGACCCCGAAGTCGATATCGTCGTCGAATTGATCGGCGGCTGCGAGGTCGCACGCACGCTGGTGTTGCAGGCCATCGAGGCCGGCAAGCATGTGATCACCGCCAACAAGGCCCTGATCGCCGAACATGGCAACGAGATTTTCGCGGCGGCCAGCGCACGCGGCGTCAGCGTGGCGTTCGAGGCGGCGGTCGGTGGCGGCATCCCGATCGTCAAGGCGATCCGCGAAGGCCTGGCCGCCAACCGCATCGAGTGGGTCGCCGGTATCATCAACGGCACCGGCAACTACATACTCTCCGAGATGCGCGAGCATGGGCGCAGCTTTGCATCCGCCCTCGCCGAAGCGCAGGCGCTGGGCTATGCCGAGGCCGACCCGACTTTCGATATCGAGGGGATCGACGCCGCGCACAAGGTGATGATCCTCGCCTCGCTCGCCTATGGCATCCCGTTGCAGTTCGACAAGGTCTACACGGAGGGCATCAGCACCCTGTGCGAGGAGGATCTGGCCTACGCGGCCGACCTCGGCTATCGCATCAAGCATCTCGGCATCTGCCGGCGTACCGCGCAGGGCATCGAGTTGCGGGTACATCCCACCCTGATCCCGGATGACCGCCTGATCGCCAACGTCAACGGGGTGATGAACGCGATCCTGGTGCAGGGAGATGCCGTTGGCCCGACGCTCTATTACGGGCCGGGTGCCGGAGCCGAGCCGACGGCGTCCGCGGTGGTCGCCGATATCGTCGATGTCGCGCGTACGCTGACTGCGGATCCCGGGCACCGCGTGCCGCATCTGGCGTTCCAGGCCGATCGGATGTCCTCGGAGCCGGTGCTGCCGATGGACGCGGTGCAGACCTCCTATTATCTGCGGGTCGCCGGCGTCGATCGCCCGGGTGT
Organism: Gammaproteobacteria bacterium; assembly: GCA_016705365.1. NCBI lineage: Bacteria > Pseudomonadati > Pseudomonadota > Gammaproteobacteria > Gammaproteobacteria bacterium. Next base: position 125,373 of record JADIYI010000005.1, read on the forward strand.
GTTGTGGCGGGTGGCGCAGATACTCGGCGAGGCCGGCATCAGCATCGAGGCGATGATCCAGAAGGAAGCTCCCGAAGGGCAGGAGACCGCGACGATGATCCTGCTGACCAGCCGTACCGTGGAGTTGCAGATGATGAACGCGATTCGTGCGATCGAGGCGCTGGACAGCACGCGCGGATCGGTCACCAGGATTCGCATGGAAAAGCTCGACGGTTGATGAGCGTGCAGCGAGGGGGAGGATTGCGGTGAGATACATAAGCACCCGCGGACAGGCACCGGCGCTGGCTTTCGAAGATGTGTTGCTGACCGGACTGGCGCCCGATGGCGGACTCTACGTACCCGAGACGCTGCCGCGCTTCGAGGCCGCGCAACTCCTGCGCTGGCGATCGCTTGGCTATGCCGAACTCGCCGCCGAGATCATGCAGCCCTTCGTGGAGGGCTTTCTCGAGCCCGCCGAACTGCGTGCCATTACCGCCGAGACCTATGCGGATTTCCGTCACCCCGCGGTCGCGCCGCTGGTGCAGCTCGGGCACAACGAGTGGCTGCTCGAACTGTTCCATGGCCCGACACTGGCGTTCAAGGATTTCGCGCTGCAGCTGCTCGGCCGGTTGCTGGAACGCTCCCTGGCGCGTCGCAATGAACGGGTGGTGGTGCTCGGTGCGACCTCCGGTGATACCGGCTCCGCCGCGATCGAGGGCTGCCGGCGCTCGCAGCACGTCGATATCTTTATCCTGCATCCGCACCAGCGCGTTTCCGAAGTGCAGCGGCGCCAGATGACAACCGTGGCCGGCGACAACATCCACAACCTCGCGATCCAGGGCAATTTCGACGATTGCCAGGAGATGGTGAAAAGCAGCTTTTCGGACCAGTCGTTTCTACCGTCCGGGCGCCGCCTGGTGGCGGTGAATTCGATCAACTGGGCGCGCATAATGGCCCAGATCGTGTATTACTTTTATGCCGCGCTGGCGCTCGGAGCACCGTCACGCAAGGTGTCGTTTGCGGTCCCGACCGGAAATTTCGGTGATATCTACGCCGGCTACCTGGCGCGGCGCATGGGTCTGCCGGTCGAGCAGCTGGTAGTCGCCACCAATGTCAACGATATCCTGCACCGTTTCCTTGCCAGCAATTGCTACCACCGGGCGCCGCTGGCGCACACCCTTTCGCCGAGCATGGATATCGTCATTTCCAGCAATTTCGAGCGCGCCCTGTTCGATTTCCACGATCGTGACGGTGCCGCGATCGCATCGCTGATGCAGCGCTTCCGCAATGAGGACGTCAGTGTTGCACCGGAGGTGATTGCGCGCGCGCGCGCCGAGTTCGGCAGCTGCAGCGTCGACGACGAACAGACCTGCGCGACTATCGCCACGGTGTTCCGCGAGTCGGAGTACCTGCTCGACCCGCACTCGGCGATCGCGGTGCGCGCGGCGCGCGCAACGCGTACCGACGCCGCGGTGCCCATGATCGCACTCGCCACCGCGCATCCGGCCAAATTTCCCGAGGCGGTGCTGCGTGCCGGCGTGACGCGCGCGCCAGGTTTGCCGCTGCATATGCAGGACCTGTTCGAGCGCCCGGAACGCTGCACCGTGCTGGCGCACGATCTCGCTGCGGTACAGTCTTTCATCCGCGCGAACCTGTAGGTCGTGCGCGAGGTCCGGCGCCGCACCAATCCGCACCGGTTGCCGGCGCTCGGAGCCCTCCCGGGATGGCTCACCCGCATCTATGCGGCGCGCGGCATCGATGATCCTGCCGCCCTCGATCTCCATCTCGACCGCTTGCATCCGCCCGCAGCCATGCGCGATCTGGATGTCGCCGCGCGTCGTCTTGCCGATGCGCTGAGTGCCGGGGAGGCGATACTGATCGTCAGCGACTATGACGCCGATGGTGCAACGGGTACGGCCCTGATGCTGCTTGCGTTGCGTGCCATGGGTTGTTCCAGCGTGGATTTCCTGGTGCCGAACCGGTTCGACTATGGCTACGGACTGAGTCCCGAGATCGTCGAGCTCGCCGCAACGCTGGATCCCGCGCTGATCGTCACGGTCGACAACGGCATTGCCAGTATCGCCGGTGTGGAAGCGGCCGCGCGACACGGCATCGAGGTGCTGATCACCGACCATCATCTGCCTGGAGCGCGCTTGCCCGCAGCCTGTGCAATCGTCAATCCCAACCAGTCCGGTTGCGATTTCCCGAGCAAGCACCTGGCCGGCGTGGGAGTGGTGTTCTATCTGATGAGCGCATTGCGCGGGGTGCTGCGCGAGCGTGGCTGGTTCGGCGCACGCTCTGTCGAGGAACCCAAGCTGGCGCAGTTTCTCGACCTGGTGGCGCTCGGCACCGTGGCCGATGTGGTGGCGCTCGATCACAACAACCGCATCCTGGTCGAGCAGGGCCTGCGGCGGATACGCGCCGGTCGGGCTCGCCCCGGTATCACTGCGCTGCTGGAAGTGGCCGGGCGCACCGTGGAGCGGACCGTCAGCACCGACCTCGGTTTCGTGGTGGGGCCGCGCATCAATGCGGCCGGGCGGCTCGATGACATGGCCTATGGTATCCGTTGCCTTGTCGAGGACGATCCGGCGCGCGCACGCGCGATGGCGAGCGAACTCGATGCGCTCAATCGCGAACGGCGCGAGATCGAGGCCGGCATGCAGCAGGAGGCGCTGCAGCTGCTCGATGAGGAGTTGCTCGGCGACAGCGAGCTGCGCTGGGGCTTGTGTCTGTTCCGGCCTGAGTGGCACCAGGGCGTGGTCGGCCTGGTGGCATCGCGCATCAAGGAGCGGCACCATCGCCCGGTCATTGCCTTCGCACCGGGGGGCGACGGTGAGCTGAAGGGATCGGCGCGCTCGATTCCCGGTTTCCACCTGCGTGATGCACTGGCTGCAATCGACGCACGCAACCCCGGGCTGATCGTGCGATTCGGCGGACATGCGATGGCTGCCGGGCTGACGCTGCACGCGCAACAGCTCGAGGCGTTCGCGGGAGCTTTCGACCAGGAGGTGCGACGGGGGCTGGACCAGGATGCGCTGCTCAGCGTGCTCGAATCGGATGGCGAACTGGCGCCCGATGAATTGTCGCTCGCCAACGCCGAACGCTTGCGCGAGGCGGGCCCCTGGGGGCAGCGTTTCCCGGAACCGCTGTTCGATGGCGAGTTTCATCTGCGCAGCCAGCGTCTGGTGGGTGAGCGTCATCTGCGCCTGGTGGTGACACCGGTCGGGGTCACGAATCGCATCGCGCTCGATGCGATTGCATTCAATGTCGACCCGAGCTGCTGGCCGGCACCGCAAACCCGCCGCGCGCGGCTTGCCTACCGACTCGATGTGAATGATTACCGCGGGGTGCGCAGCCTGCAGTTGCTGGTGGTGGATATCGTGCCGCTTGCCGCATCGCATCCGGAGGCGTCGTGATTCGGAGCAGCAGCCGGAGCTGGCGCCTGGGACTGGCGTTGTCGTTGACCACCGCGGTGCTGTGGGGAGCAGTGCCGTTGGCCATGGTGCCGCTGGTCGCTGCCGTCGATGCAGTGACGATCAGCTGGTTTCGTTTCGTCGGCTCCGGGCTGATGCTGCTGGCGCTGATCGCAGCCAGCGGCAATCTGCGTCGCCCCCGGCGCATCGCGCCAGTGGCATGGTGGCTGTTCGGTCTCGCCGTGCTGACGCTGGTCGGCAACTACGTCCTTTACGTGTCGAGTCTGCGTTACATAGGAGCCCCGGTTGCGCAGACCGTGGTGCAACTCGCGCCGGTACTGCTGATGCTCGGCAGTCTGTGGTTGTTCGGCGAGCGGTTCACGTGGCTGCAATGGACCGGTTTCATGGTGCTGGTGACAGGCATCGTGGGCTTTTGTGCGGAGCGGCTGCGCCTTACCGGATCCGGAGTCGATGTGTTCGGCACCGGCGTGCTGCTGATGGTGCTGGCGGCGCTGTTGTGGGCAGTTTACGGACTGGCCCAGAAACGGCTGCTGCATTTCCTGCCCTCGCAGATCGTGCTGTTGGGTATCTACCTGGCCGGTGGGATGGTGATGCTGCCGGCAGCCTCGCCGCGCGACCTGCTGCACCTCGACACGGTCCAGGTGGCGTTGCTGGTGTTCCTGGCGCTGAACACCCTGATTGCCTACGGTGCGTTCGCGGAGGCACTCAATCATTGGGATTCCTCCAAGGTGAGCGCGGTGCTGGCGGTGCAGCCGCTGACCACGCTGTTCGGTGCGCATCTGCTCGGCGTCTGGCTGCCGTTGCAGTTTCCGCAAACTACACTGACACCAGCCGTGCTGTTCGCCTCGCTTGTGGTGGTCGTGGGCTCGGTATTCTGTGCGCTCGGTGGTCAGTTGGGGGCCAGGCCGCCGCGCGGGCCAGACCGCTCATCCGGTTCCGATTAGGTCCGATGCCACGCCGGCGCAGTGCTTCGGTGACCTCGAATTCGAAATGGGTTGTCTAATTTGCATAACCGATGATTACGGCAATCAATACCAGTATCGTCATGATCAGGCTCAGGCGTCCGGTAGTGACGGCGCGACGCCACAGCTTGCTCTGTGACCGATCATCGAGATTCGGTGCATCCTGGGCGGGTGGCGAGCTGAAAAGAACCTGAAGAATCCCGGCTTTGCCTTCGGCCATGCCCAGATCGTGCAGGGGAAGATCATAGTGGCGCATGATTTCCGACACATGACTACCGAGTGTCGACATCTCATACGCAGTACCCAGGGCACGATCCTCGCCCAGAAAAATGGCATCTCCCGAGCGCAGACGCAAGGCGTAACTGCGATGCATATTCGAGGCAAGGAATCTACCGTAGGACTCCAGACGGGTCTCGATCGACTCCATTTGAATGGCTGGAATCCGCCCGCAATATCGATCGACATGATGAGACAGGGAACGTCCCGCAGGTAGCCGCAGATCAAGCTTGTCATCCTCGAGATGCACCTGCCAACCCCATACGCTGCGCATGTCGCGCAGCACATACAGAAACAGGATCACCATCACTGCGGCACACATATATCCCACTATACCAAGCACCACCTCACCGTTGATGAGTGCCAGGGTCGTGCCGGCAAGCATGCCCAGACAGATAACACCGATGAGGGTCGTGGCGAACACACAGAAAAACACCCGTGCGGCCGGCATACGCAGCGTCAGGGAATCGTCTTCGTCGTTTATCATGGAGGTCGCTCCCTCTGGCTTGAGTTCTTTTTGCGTCGACTGGCTGCGACGAGATCAACGCCTCGATGATCGATTTCAGAAGGATAGGGAAAACAGGGCGGACATGGGAGACAAATTTCAGGGTAAATCCGAACTGTGGATGTACGGCCCCGGCTTGCGGCGCAGCATCGGTGCCCGGGTATCGGGGGTGCGATCCCGGGGTCGCGATTTCCGGGCTTCGCACGCTGACTGCGGCGATCTTTTCCGGATAACTGGCTCGAAGCGGCTGGAGTCCGCGGCGCGCGCTCAGTTACACTAGCCGGCCTTTTTTGCATCCACCTTTACCGCGGGAGCGGCGTTGCATGGAAATCAATCCGCTGCAGAATCTTCTGACTGACCTTCGCGAGCGCGCGCAGGGCCTCAGGGGGTATCTTTGACTATGCCGTCAAGAAAGACCGGCTGACGGAAGTCGAACTCGAGCTGAGCGAACCGAGTGTCTGGGACAGGCCCGAGCGCGCCCAGGAACTCGGCCGCGAGCGGGCGGCGCTGGAAGTGGTGGTGCAGACGCTCGAGTCGCTCGACAGCGGTCTCAGAGACTCCTTTGACTTGCTCGAACTGGTGCACCTGGAAGACGATGCCGAGACCTTCGCGGCGCTGACCAGCGATGTGGCAGCGCTCGAGAAACAGGTCGAGACGCTCGAGTTCCGCCGCATGTTCTCGGGCGAGCACGACCCGGCCAATGCCTACCTCGATATACAGGCGGGATCGGGCGGCACCGAGGCACAGGACTGGGCCGAGATGCTGCTGCGCATGTACCTGCGCTGGGGCGAGGCGCGGGGCTTCGACACCGAACTGATCGAATGCAGTGCCGGCGAGGTCGCCGGTATCAAGAGCGCCACGATCCATTTTCGTGGCGAATATGCCTTCGGCTGGTTGCGTACCGAGACCGGTGTGCATCGGCTGGTGCGCAAGTCGCCCTTCGATTCGGGCAATCGCCGCCACACCTCGTTCGCCTCGGTGTTCGTATCGCCCGAGATCGATGACGAGATCGAGATCGACATCAACCCGGCCGATCTGCGCACCGATACCTACCGCGCGAGCGGTGCCGGCGGACAGCACGTGAACCGTACCGATTCCGCGGTGCGCATCACGCATATGCCGAGCGGCATCGTGGTGCAGTGCCAGTCACAGCGCTCGCAGCACCAGAACCGCGATTTCGCGATGAAACAGTTGCGCGCCAAGCTCTACGAGATGGAGATGCAGAAGCGCAATGCCGTGGCGCAGGCACTGGAAGACAGCAAGGCCGATATCGGCTGGGGCAGCCAGATACGCTCCTATGTGCTCGACCAGTCACGGATCAAGGATCTGCGTACCGGTATCGAAACCAGCAATACCCAGGGGGTCCTCGATGGTGACCTCGACCGTTTCATCGAGGCTTCGCTGAAAGCGGGGCTGTGATCGCCGAGGAGCGAACACCATGACCGAAACCAGTGCCACAGCGGCGGACGAGAATCGCCTGATCGCGGAACGCCGTGCCAAGCTCGACGCGTTGCGTCGCGTGCGCAATCCCTTTCCCAACGATTTTCGCCGTGACAATCTCGCCGACACGCTCCAGCGCGAGCACGCCGATGACACGCGCGAGCGGCTCGAGCAGCTGGGCAAGCGGGTCAAGGTCGCGGGGCGCATCATGCGCATGCGCGGACCTTTCCTGGTGATCAGCGACGTCAGCGGGCAGATCCAGCTCTATGTCAATCGCGAATTGCTTCCCGATGCAACACGGGCGGAGATCAAGACCTGGGACATGGGTGACATCGTCGGCGCCGAAGGCTTGTTGCACCGCTCCGGCAAGGGTGATCTGTATGTCGACATGGACCAGGCACGCCTGCTCACCAAGGCGCTGCGTCCGCTGCCCGACAAGTACCATGGCCTGGCCGATCGCGAATTGCGTTACCGCCAGCGCTACGTCGATCTGATCATGAACGAGGAAACGCGCCGGCTGTTTCGCGCGCGTTCGCTGACGCTGGACTCGTTGCGTGACTATCTCACCGACCGGGATTTCCTCGAAGTCGAGACGCCGGCCATGCAGAGCATTCCCGGCGGTGCCGCGGCGCGGCCTTTCGTGACCTATCACAACGCGCTCGACCTGGAGATGTTCCTGCGTATCGCGCCCGAGCTCTACCTCAAGCGTCTGGTGGTGGGCGGCTTCGAACGGGTGTTCGAGGTGGCGCGCAACTTTCGCAACGAGGGGCTGTCGACACGGCACAATCCCGAGTTCACGATGCTCGAGTACTATTTTGCCTACGCCGATTACCGCGATGCGATGGATCTCACCGAGGGCATGCTGCGGGCGGCGGCGCAGCGCGTGACCGGCGCCACGCTGCTCGACTACCAGGGCGAGCAGCTCGATCTCGGCAAGCCGTTTGTCCGTATCAGCGTGTTCGACTCGATCCTGCAGTTCAATCCGTCGTTGAGCGCGGCGGATATCGACTCGCTGGAGCGTGCCCGCACCACGGCCCGTCATCTGGGGGTCGAGGTCAGGCCGCAACACGGCTTGGGCAAATTGCAGATGGAGATTTTCGACAAGACCGTGGAGTCGCGTCTGCGCCAGCCGACGTTCATTACCGCCTATCCGACCGAGGTGTCGCCGCTGGCACGGCGCAACGACGAGAATCCGTTTATCAGCGATCGTTTCGAGCTGTTCATCGGCGGACGTGAGCTCGCCAACGGGTTTTCGGAGCTCAACGATCCGGAGGACCAGGCGGCACGCTTTCGCGAGCAGGTCGCGATGAAGGAGGCGGGCGACAGCGAGGCAATGCATTTCGACGCCGACTACATAACCGCGCTGGAATACGGCTTGCCGCCGACGGCCGGTGTCGGGATCGGGGTGGACCGGCTGGTCATGTTGCTGACCGATGCGCCGTCGATCCGCGACGTGCTGCTGTTCCCCCATTTGCGACCGCAGGCCTGAGTGTCGTGCGCGAGGTGACAGGCGTTATACTTCGGGCAGGTCGTGCGCCCCGCCCGATCCAAGCCGACAGGAGATCGCCAACGATGGCGCGAGCCGCTGCTTCCTGCCTGCCAGCATTGCTCGCGGCATGTTTGGTCGCGGGCTGTCAATCGGGGCACAGGTCGACGTCGCCGGTCAGCGTCGACGAACCACATTCCGGTGGCGCAAGGGTTGCCAAGCCATCTCCGGTTCCGCTTGCGGCGCCACCGCAGGGGCCATCGGCGCCGACACCGACCACGGCTCCCGAAGACTTCGGGCAACTGCTCAGAACTTCCTATGCCGCTTACCAGAGCGGCGATTACGAGAATGCAATGCTCGGTTACGAGCGGGTTGTCGGGCATGCGGAAGATCCCCGTGACCAGGTGCGCTCACTGATAAGCCTGGCGATGATCCGCCTGCTGCCCTCGTCGAAGATGAAGGATGCGCAAGCCGCGGCGATCATCATGGAGGAGCTCGAGCGCCGGGTGAAGCAGAACGATCTGCAATACGAGTTTTTCGGAGAGCTCGAATTGCTGGAGCTGATCCAGGGACGCGAAGGCGAGAATGCCCGGTTGCGTGCCGCCAATGCCCAATTGCGCAAATCCCTGGCCGACAAGGAAGAACTGGTGCGTCAGCTGCGCGCGCTCAGTGTCGATGGGGGTTGATTCGCGGCGTCATCCGCCAGCTGCCCGGTTCGCGCCAGCACCGAGTCGATATCCGTTCCCTCGTGCAGGATCAACTGGTCGAGCTGCGCCCCGAGACGCTCGCGCGCATTGGCATGAAGGCCCGCTCCCTCGAGTACGAATACCGGTACCTTGCGCAGCGAGCGGTTGCGTCCGAGTTCCTCCGCCAGCGAAAACACATCCTCGCTGGGCAACCCCAGTGACAGCAGTATCAGGTCGGGCGGATTCTGCCTCGAGATGGCCAGCGCCTCGCCGGTGTGTTCGGTCGAGCTCACGTACCATCCCTGGTTGCACAGGCCGGCGATCAGCTTGTCGCGCGCATCGGAAGCGCTCTCGATCAGCAATACATGGCCCGCGCGGTCCCTGGGCGTCAGCCGTTCGAGGGTCTCTGCCAGACGGCGGCGGTTGACAGGCTTGTCGAGAAATTCCGCCGCACCGTGCTTCAGACCCTTGTCGCGGGCATCGAGCATGGACTGCAGGATCACCGGAATATCGCGCGTTTCGTCGTTGTCCTTGAGCACCGAAAGTACCGCCCAGCCATCCACCCCGGGCATCACCAGGTCGAGCACGATCAGGTCGGGGCGTTGCTCGCGCGCCAGCCGCAGGCCATCGTTGCCGTTGTCCGCCTCGAGCACGTGACAACCTTCCTGGCGCAATACCCGCGCGGTGATATCGCGGGCATCGGCGTCATCATCGATAACCAGCACCGTGTGCGCCGCGGTGTGCCGGTTTTGCGCGGGTCCGGCATCCGCATTGGCGACGGGGTCTGCTTGCATATCGGCGGCTGCCGCAGCCGCATCGACCGGGAGCTCCACCACGAACGTACTGCCTTTGCCCGGCTCGCTGCCGGCACGGATGGTACCGCCCAGCAATGCGCAGAATTCATGACACAGCGACAGACCGAGGCCGGTACCGCCGTACTTCTTGGTGGTCGAGGAATCCGCCTGCACAAAGGGCTCGAATACCGCATCGAGCTGTTCCGCGGTCATGCCGATGCCGGTATCGCTCACCCGAAAGCGCAGCCAGGGCATGCCTGCCTGGTCGAAGCTCTCGAAATCGATGTCCACCATGCCGTTATCGGTGAATTTGCAGGCATTGCTCAGCAGGTTCGAGAAAATCTGCCGGAAACGCGTCTGATCGCTGACGATGCCGGCCGCGAGCGGTTCGCCCGTGATGCTGATGGTGTTGTTGTTGCGCCGGGCGAGCGATTGCATGGTGGTCGCGAGTTCGTGCAGCACATCCAGCGCATCGAAGGGTTCGCGATACAGCGTCATCTTTCCGGTCTCGATCTTCGCCAGGTCGAGCACGTTGTTGATCAGCGACAGGAGATGCTGGCCGGCGGTATGGATACGCTGCATGTCCGCCGCCAGTTCGTCCGCGGGCAGCTCGGGTTCTTCCGCTGCCATTTCCACCAGCATCTCGCTGTAGCCGATGATTGCGTTCAGCGGGGTGCGCAGTTCGTGACTCATATTGGCCAGGAAGCCGCTCTTGGCGGCGTTGGCACGATCAGCCTGTACCCGCGCTTCCTGTACTTCGGCAACCGCGGCCTGCAGCTTGGCCGCCATGTCGTTGAACGCCGTCGCCAGCTGGCCGAATTCATCGCTCGAGAGAATCGGTATGCGGTACTCGAGATCTCCGCCACCGACCCGGACGGTGCCTTCGCGCAGACGCCGCAGCGATTCGTTGGTATGGCGGGTCAGCAGGAAGCCGAGCAGCGCGGTGAGCGCGATGGAGCTCAGGAACACCGCCAGCGTGACACGCCCGGTAACCCGGCCGGTGCGTTCCACCAGCCCGCTCTGCGCCCGCGATACATCCACGACCGCCGTCTCGAAACGATTGAGCACGGCCAGTGTCTGCCCGTGGAGGGTTTTCAGATCCTCGGCCGAGATCGTGCGCCGTGCCGGCCGGCGCAGATCCTGCAGGAACTGCTCCCAGTCGCGAAACAGTACCGTGGACTGGGTCGCCAGTGCCTGGTAGGCGTCGCGTGAATTCTGGTTGGTGTTGCGCGCCATGCGCCCGATCAGCGCGCGCATCTCGGTGATCTCGCGTGCTGCGCGCTCGGCTTCACCGGCGGAGATACCCTGGCCGGCTGAATCGCGCAACGTGGCCAATACCAGCAGTTGCTTGTGCAGGCTGTCGAGATCCTGGCGCAGAGTCGCCGTGTTGACCTGTCCGCGCACCGCATCGCTGACCGCATCGAGCGACTCGCGGATGGTGTGATTGCCGATGGAGAAGGTCACCACGTTCACCGCGAACAGGGCGAGAACGCCGAAGATCGCGAGGCTGAGCCGTTTGGCCAGTGTCATGGGCGTGGCCCCGGTCCGCGCTCGAGCAACGCGGCGATTTTTGCCAGCAGGCGGGTGAAATCGAGCGGCTTGGTTTCGTAGTCGTCGCAACCCGCGCGCACTGCGCGCTCGCGATCGTCGGACATGGCATGCGCGGTGAGGGCAATGATCGGCAGGTGTGCGCCGCGCGGATCGTCCCTGATCTCGCGAGCCGCGCTCCAGCCATCCTTCAATGGCAGGTTCATGTCCATCAGCACGATGTCCGGCAACTCGCCGAGGGCGGTGCTGACAGCCTGTTCGCCGTCAATGGCCAGCAGTACCTCGAAGCCCTTGCGCATCAGGCGCCGCGACAGCATGTCGCGGTTCATCTCGTTGTCTTCAACCAGCAGGATGCGCTTCATGACGCGACTCCCGCACCGGTCTCGGCGCGCACTCCGGTGATCGAGTAGACGGTCACTTCCGCGGCCATGCCCTTGGGTTGGGCGGTAAAACGGCGTCCCGTTTCCACCGCGCCGCCAACCTCCCCGATGGTGCTGGCCGATGCGAGTATCTCGCCGCCGGCCGTATAGGATTCGATGCGCGCGGTGAGATTGACGGTGTGCCCGACCACTCCATATTTGCTGCGCCGCTCGGAACCGATATTGCCGGCCACCACCTCACCGCTGTTCAGCCCGATGCCGATGCTGATCGGCGGCAAACCCAGTTCATGGTTGCGCCGGTTGATCCCCTCGACTGCCTCCTGCATGCGCAACGCGCAGACGATGGCCCGCAGTGCGTCATCCTCGCGGGTGACCGGGGCGCCGAAAATGGCAAGGATGCCATCGCCGATGAACTCGTCCACGGTGCCGTGATGTTCCATGATGATCTCCGACATCACGCCCAGGTAGTTGTTGAGCAGTTGCACCACCTGCCCGGGTTCGTGGCGCTCGCAGATCAGGCTGAAATTGCGGATATCGGCCATCAATATCGTGACCCGGCAACTGCTGCCGCCGAGATTCAGTCCCTGCGGGGTCTCGAGCAGCGCATCGACGATCTCGTCGGAGAGATAACGGCCGAAGGTGTTGCGGATGAAGCGCTCGTTGCGTTCCAGTTCGCGCCGGTACGCCTCTTCGCGATCATGCCAGCGTTTGCGCTGCAGCCCGGCATTCAGGCGCGCCTGCAGCAGTGTCGGGTTGAAGGGCTTGTTGAGATAGTCCTCGGCACCGGCCTCGATGCAGCGGATGACACCGCCGGTCTCGCTGAAACCGGAGACGATGATCACCGGTACCGCGCGCAGGCGCGGATCCGCCTTGATTTGCTGCAGTACTTCCAGGCCACTCATCCCGGGCATGATCAGGTCGAGAAACACCAGGTCAACCGTGGTGTCCTCGAGGATTGCCATGGCCTCCGGGCCCGAGGCGGCCGTCAGCACGCGATGCCCCTGGCGCAGCAGGTAGCGGGTCAGCAACTCGCGGCTTTGTTCGCTGTCGTCGATGACCAGCAGCCGGCCGCCCGGCGTGCCCGCTTGCTGTTCGGACCCGGTGAGCGGGTGCTGCGTCGCCCCGGGTCCGGCGCGCGGTTCCCCGGCGAGCACCTCGCCCACCGTGTTGCGCAGATCCTCGAGCGCGCGCGCGAGATCGGGGTGCAACTCGGCGGCGTGATCCTCGACCAGGAGTTCCACGTAGCCGCTGATCGCCCCCAGATGGTTGCGCAGGTCGTGCAGCAGTCGCTGGTGGTCGGGCTTGTCTTGTTGCGGCGCGAGACTGTCGGCGGCGCGCGCGGCCGCAAGGCTGCATTTCTCGAGGTCGGGCAGCAGGGCGGGTGCGTGCAGGTCTTCGGCCAGGGAAATCGCGTAGGCGACCTGCCGCTCGATCGAGCCGATGGCGGACAGCAGCGAGACGGGATCGGCGGTTTCGGTGGCGGACATGTGCGGCCTTCGGCTGACGAAGTCTCTTTTATACCCGCATTGGGTGTGCGCAGGAAACCCTGCCCCGGGGCCTCATAGGGTAACCACGAGCCGATGGAGAACATGCCAGGACGGGGTCAGGGGCGATGCGATGATGGTGCTTTGGCCGGGGAACCTTGTGCTATAGTTCCCCGGAGTTGTCGGAGTGACGAAAATCTGCGCGTGACCGGGAGGTCGGAACCGCATGTCGATGCTACCAAAGGTGGAGTTGTTTGCGGGCCTGTCGGAGGACGAACAGGCCGCGCTCGAGGGTTCCTGCGTTACCCGAAACTATCCGCGAAATACCGTGGTGATCAACGAAAACGATTTCGCGGATTCGCTGTACGTGATCGAAAGTGGACGGGTGAAGGTCTATTGCAGCGACAAGAACGGCAAGGAATACATCATGAACACCCTTGGGCCGGGTGACTACTTCGGCGAGCTGGCCCTGCTCGACGATGACCGGCGCTCGGCCTCGGTGCGCACGCTCGAGAAATCGACCTTCACGATCATGTTCAAGGACGAGTTCCACGCAACCATGGGGCGGCACCCGAATATCGCCCAGACGCTGATGCGCAATCTCACCCGACGGGTGCGCAAGCTCACCGAAAACGTCAAGAGCCTGGCACTGCAGGATGTCTACGGACGGGTCACCAAGGTGCTGATGACGCTCGCGGAACCGCGCGGCGACAAGCTCTATATCGAGGAGCGTCTCACCCAGCAGGACATTGCCGACCGGGTCGGTGCGTCACGCGAAATGGTGGCGCGGATCCTCAAGGACCTGGCCATCGGCGAGTACATCAGTTTCGAAGGCAAGAACATCATCATCAACGGCAAGCTGCCCACCAGCTACTGAGCCGTTCGCGTAACTATTCACGAGCCTGGCGGCCTTTTCAGGCGTGGGCGCGATGTTATAGTCCGGTCATCGATGCATTCAGCCCCACGGGCCACTGTACATCACGATAGCCATGACCGGACGCAAGACAGAACATACCTGGTGGCAGGAGATCACCCGCAGCGATCGCTTCAACGGCGTCGAGTGGCTGTTGCTGGGCGTATCGGCATTTGCCCTTGCCGGTGCGCTGATGGTGCTGACGCAGGTGCTGGTCTGAGCTTGGGCTCAGCTCTCGGCACTGCCGAAAACGTCCAGAAGGTCCTCGCACAGACGATCGAGTTCCAGTGACATCAGGGCGAAATCCGCATCGAAGCGTGCGGCTGCGTCCAGTTCCTCGTCGTTGCCGCTCTCGCGTTGCACGATTTCCGCGAACTTCAACCCCTTCAGCGCCAGGTCCTCGGCGAGCACGAAGTTGAGCCGGTCGTTCCAGCACAGGCCCAGCCCGTTGACCTGCTTGCCGGCCTCGAGATGGCCGCGGACCTCCTGGGTGGCCAGCTCCTGCTGGCGGCAGCGCACCACATTGGCCTGGTGCAGGGTGTCGCGCATATCGACGTGCTGGCCGAGGCGAAATGGCCGTGGCAGCCTTCCTCCGGCCAGCCAGCGGGTCATCAACTCGGTCGGGTTGTGCTTGGGTACCAGGGGCTTGATCGGCAAGCGCCCGATGCTGTCGCGCAGCAGGTTGAGCAGATCCTCGGCCTTGGCCGGCGTGGCGGCATCCACCAGCAACAGCTCGCGTCGCGCGGCCAGGAACGCACCGGTCTGGTAAGAGCGGGTCAGCGCCCGTGGCAGCAGGGTCTGGATCACATCGTCCTTCAGGTCGGCACGTTCGCGGCGTCCGAGCTTGCGCGCTTCCCGGGTTTCCAGATCGAGGATTTTCTCGTCCAGCACCTCGCGTATCGCCGCGGGCGGCAGCAGCCGTTGCTGGGTACGGGCGCACAGCAGGTGAAAATCGCCGATCGTGTGCACCAGCTGCGCGGTGTTGGGCCCCATCGGCGGCACCCAGCCCATGCGCGAGGATTCCATCCCGGAGCAGGGCCGAAACGCCGATTCGAGCAATTTTTCGCCGAGTTCCCCGATCGGGCAGGGCAATGCTTCGCTGAGACGGTAGATACGCAGGTTCTTGAACCACATGGTCGGGGCCGGGCTGTTGCGAGGGCTGCGGATTATGGACGAACGTGCTGCCGATGACCACGCGCAATTGGTACCCCGATGAAGCCTCCACTACAATGCCCGGGTCCCGGAACCAGAAGAGTGCATGCCTGTGTGGGAGCTGATCAAATCCGGTGGCTGGCTGATGCTGCCGATCATTGCCTGCTCGATAGGCGCGGTTGCCATCGCCATCGAGCGCTGGTGGACACTGGATTACCACAAGGTGGTGCCGCGCAACACGCTGGCCGAATTGTGGGACTGGATCCGCAAGAACGAACTCAGCGCCGAGCGGCTGCGCGGTCTCAAGCTTTCCTCGCCGCTCGGGCGCATTCTGGCCGCAGGCATCAGCAACTCGCACCATGGGCGCGAGGTAATGAAAGAGAGCATCCAGGAAGCCGCCAGCCACGTGATCCATGATCTCGAGCGTTATCTCAACACGCTCGGCACCATTGCCGCGATCACCCCGCTGCTCGGTTTGCTCGGCACCGTGGTTGGCATGATCCAGGTGTTTTCCGACGTGATGCTGCACGGCACCGGCAATGCCGAGCTGCTGGCCGGGGGGATCTCCAAGGCGCTGATCACCACCGCGGCCGGGCTGAGCGTGGCGATCCCCTCGCTGATCGTGCACCGTCATTTCCTGCGCCGTGTCGATACCATCGTGGTGGGGCTGGAGCAGGAGTCGATCAAACTGGTCGATGCGATGCACGGCGGTCGCCCGGTGGATGTGAAAGAGAGCCGCGCCAGGTGAAGTTCCAGCGCAAGCAGCGCGTGGAGAGCGGCATCGATGTGACGCCGCTGATCGATGTCGTGTTCCTGATGCTGATTTTCTTCATGGTCTCGACCACGTTCACGCGCGAAGCGCATCTGCAACTGACGCTTCCCGAGGCCGATGCGACCCCTTCGGTGGACGAAGGCGAGCGCCTGGAGATCATCGTCAGCGCGACCGGTACCTACGCCCTGAACGGCAAGGTGCTGGTCAACACCCAGATCGAGACGGTGATGGCGGCGCTGCGCGATCAGTCGGGCGGCGATACCGCACAACCGCTGGTGATCACCGCCGATGCCAAGGCGACGCACGAGCTGGTGGTGCGGGTGATGGACGCGGCGGGGAGACTCGGCTTCGTGAACCTGAGCATCACCACGCGCCTGCCTGACGAGGGCGGTTGAGGCGCGGCCCCGGCTCCATCGACCACCACCCTGCGAGGACCGACCAGTGAGCTTTACGGTAGTGATTCCCGCGCGTTTTGCTTCGACCCGTCTGCCGGGCAAGCCGTTGCTCGAAATTGCCGGACGACCGATGCTCCGCCACGTCTACGAAAGGGCCTGCGCCTGTGCCGCCGGCCGCGTGGTGATCGCCACCGACGACGAGCGGATCCGCAGCGCGGCCGAGGCCTTTGGTGCCGAGGTCTGCATGACCTCGGCCGAGCATCCGTCCGGCACTGACCGGCTGCAGGAGGCGGTGGCCGCGCTGGGCCTGCCCGAGGAGGCGATCGTGGTGAACGTGCAGGGCGATGAGCCGTTGATACCGCCGCAGGTGATCGACCAGGTGGCGGCCAATCTCGCCGCGCACCGCGACTGCGGCATCGCCACCCTGTGCGAGCCACTGAGTGAACTCGCGCAGTTCAACGATCCGAATGTGGTCAAGGTGGTGCGCGGCGAGAACGGGCGCGCGCTGTACTTCAGTCGTGCCCCGGTGCCCTGGCCGCGCGATGCGTTCGCGCGTTCGCGCGATCGCATGCCCGCGGGCTTTCATGCGCTGCGTCATGTTGGCATCTACGCCTACCGGGTGGAATTTCTCAACCACTTCGTCAACTGGCGGGTGGGTTACCTGGAGGCGCTGGAGTCGCTGGAGCAATTGCGCGCGCTCGAACACGGCGTCGGGATTCACGTGGACGAAGCCTGCGTCGCGATACCCGCGGGTGTCGATACGCCGGGCGACCTCGAGCGGGTCAACCGCCTGCTGGCCGGCGCGCGCCGCTGATCATGGAAGTTCTCGAGAACGCGTCGCTCACGCATTGCAATACCCTGAGGCTCGAGTCACGCGCGCGCTGCCTGGTGGCGGTGGATTCGCCGGATACGCTGCGCGAAGTGCTGGCGCTGGCGCGCAGGCGCGCACTGGCGCTGCGGGTGCTCGGCGGTGGCAGCAACGTGGTGCTGCGCGAGCATATCGATGCCCTGGTGCTGCTGATGCGTCTGCAGGGGCAGGAGTTGTTGCAGAGCTCGGACCAGCGGGTGGTGGTGCGCGTGGCGGCCGGTGTACCGTGGCACGCGTTCGTGCTCGATTGTCATCGGCGCGGCTGGTACGGACTGGAAAACCTCGCCCTGATACCGGGAACGGTTGGCGCCGCGCCGCTGCAGAATATCGGTGCCTACGGGGTGGAGATCGGCGAATTCGTGCGCGAGGTCGCGGCCTTCGATCGCGCCTCGGGAGATGCCGTCACGCTCGATCACGCGGCGTGCCGGTTCGCTTACCGTCACAGCATCTTCAAGGGCGAACTGGCCGAGCAGCTGGTGATCGGCTCGGTGACGCTCGACATTCCGATCGCGCGTGCGCCGCGCAGCGACTATCCGGTCCTGCGTGAAAAACTGCAGGCAATCGAATCGCCCGCGGCGGGGGATGTGCTGCGCGCGGTGATCGCCATCCGCCAGGCGCGTCTGCCCGATCCGGCGGTGTTGCCCAACGCAGGAAGTTTTTTCAAGAATCCGGTCATCGACGAGCAGCAATTCGCACGCTTGCGTGTGCGTGCTCCCGGCGTGGTGCATTGGCCCTACCAGGGTGCGGTGAAACTCGCCGCCGCCTGGCTGGTCGACCAGGCGGGATGGAAAGCTCATCGCAGCGGTGATGCCGGTGTGCATGCCAACCAGGCCCTGGTGCTGGTGAACCATGCGCATGCCCGCGCCAGCGATATGCTGGCGCTTGCGGCACGCATCCAGGCATCGGTCAGCGAGCGCTTTGGCGTCGAGCTCGAACTCGAGCCCGCGGTGTATTGAATGAGTGTCACGGTGCGCCACGCGCACGGCGAGCGCATCCCGATCGATGACGGAGGACTGCTGCTGTTTGGCGACGCCTTTGCGAGTGACGGCGCGCAGCTGATGGAGTCGCTGCTCGTCGATGTGCGCTGGACCCGGCATCGATTGCAGCTGTTCGGGAAACGCATCGATGCGCCGCGCCTCAGCGCCTGGCACGCCGAGCCGGGGTGCAACTACCGCTATTCGGGTCTCGACCTCGAGCCCGAGCCCCTCGATCGTGCATTGTGTGCCATGCGTGAGCGCATCGAGCGGCTGACCGGCCAGGTGTTCAACAGCGTGTTGCTGAATCTCTATCGCGACGGACAGGACAGCATGTCCTGGCACAGTGACGACGAGCCGGAGCTGGGACCGGCGCCGGTCATCGCGTCGCTGAGTCTCGGCGCCACGCGCCACTTCCGTCTGCGCCGGCGCGGACAAACGCGTACCACGCTCAGCCTCGATCTCGAAGGCGGATCGCTGCTGCTGATGGAGGCGCCGCTGCAGCAACACTGGCAGCACTGCATCCCGAAGACCCGCCGGCAAACGGGCCCGCGCATCAACCTTACGTGGCGGCAAATCCTGCCGCATTCCAGTTCGCCGGTGAGTCTGACCCGAATGGGTCAATGATCGATTCGCGCGCGAGAAATCGCTGGACAGTATTCGCGCGGCTGTAATATTTTCGCTCTCCCTGTTTCCGCAAGCGCCACCGAGCAGGCAGTACCGCGGCGTTCCTTGCACCAGTCGGAGGGATTCGGCATGGGCACTGCAGCTTCCGAGCACGCCATTTCCGTGCTGATGGTCGATGATCACGACATCGTGCGTCGTGGCATCGCGAGCACGCTGGGGGAAATCCCCGATATACGCATTCTCGGCGAGGCAGCCTCGGGCGAGGAGGCCATCCGGCTCGCACGCAGCCTGTGTCCCGACGTGGTGCTGATGGATCTGCGCATGCCGGGTATCGGTGGACTGGAAGCCGCACGCCGAATTCATATCGCGCTGCCCGCGACCCGCATCGTCGCGGTGACTGCCTGGGATGCCGAACCGCCGCAGCGCTTGCACAAGAGCGGAATTTCCGCCTGTGTCGGCAAGAACGTGGCACGGGCCGAACTCGAGGCGGTGATTCGCCGCGTCTGCGAGGGGCGGCGAAGCGCGGCGTGCGCGGTCGCGACGGCGCAGGTGGACGCAGGCACAGCAAATCCCTTCGATCTCCTGACGGGCCGCGAAATGCAGGTTTGCGCACTGATGCTGACCGGCGAGAAAGCGGTGCAGATCGCCCGCGAGCTGTTCATCACCACCAAGACCGTGCACACCTTCCGCTACCGGATTTTCGAGAAACTCGGTGTCAACGGCGAGGTGGGGCTGACCAGGCTCGCGGCCTGCCACGGGGTGATAGGCGCACAACCGGCCTGAAGGCTGCGGCTATAATCCCGGCTGCCGCCGCGCAGCGGGCGCGGCTTCCTGCGGGAACTCACGATGACCGGCTTCGATGCCGCATCCTATGTGCGCAACCTCACCGAATTGCCGGGCGTCTACCAGATGTACGACGCCAGTGGTGCGCTGCTTTATGTCGGCAAGGCGCGCAATCTGCGCAAGCGCGTGGCGAGCTATTTCCGCGACAGCGGGCAGGGCGCCAGGACCGAGGCGCTGGTAGCACGTATCGCGGAGATCCAGGTCACCGTTACCGGCAGCGAAACCGGTGCGCTGCTGCTCGAGCAGAACCTGATCAAGAGCCAGCACCCACCGTTCAATATCCTGTTGCGCGACGATAAATCCTATCCGTACATATTCCTGTCGCAGGGGGAGCAGTTTCCACGGCTGGGTTTTCATCGTGGCGCCAAGCGCGCGAACGGGCGTTATTTCGGCCCTTTTCCCAGCTCCTCGGCGGTTCGCGAGAGCCTGAACCTGCTGCAGAAAGTGTTTCGCGTGCGCCAGTGCGAGGACAGTTTTTTCCGCAATCGCTCGCGCCCCTGCCTGCAGTACCAGATACAGCGTTGCTCGGGCCCCTGCGTGGGCCTGGTGGATGAGGCCGAATATGCCGAGTCCGTGCATGACACCGCATTGTTTCTCGAGGGCAAGAGCACGGTGCTCGCAAGCGAGTTGGCCGACCGGATGGAGCGGGCCGCGGCGGCACTCGAGTTCGAGCGCGCCGCCGTGCTGCGCGACCAGATCAGGCATCTGCAGGCGGTGCGCGAAAAGCAGTTCATCGAGAGTGGTGACGGCATCATCGACGTGATTGCCGCGGCCGCCGGCCCCGGAGCGGCCTGCGTACAGGCGTTGTTCGTGCGTGATGGCCGTATTCTCGGCAGCAAAAGCTATTTTCCGCGCTGTCGCATCGAGGAATCGGCGGCCGAGGTGCTGGCCGCGTTCGTGCCCCAGTTTTATTTCGGCGCCCGGGGCGAACGGCAGATTCCCGCCGAAATCCTCGTCAGCGAGCAGCTCGAGGACGCCGATCTGCTGAGCGAAGCCCTGGCCGGGGCGGCCGGGCGCAAGGTCGCCGTCAGCACCCGGGTGCGTGCCTCGCGCGCGCAGTGGCTGAAACTTGCCGTGCAGACCGCGCAGCAGAACCTCGGCGGCTTTCTCGCCAGCCGCCAGCGCATGCACGAACAACTCGCCGAGCTCCAGGACGCATTGGGTCTCGAGGCGGTGCCTGAACGTATCGAATGTTTCGACATCAGTCACAGCGCCGGCGAGCTGGCGGTGGCATCCTGCGTGGTGTTCGATGGCGGTGGTCCGCTCAAATCCGATTACCGGCGCTTCAATATCGAGGACATCACACCCGGTGACGATTACGCGGCGATGCGCCAGGCACTCGAGCGCCGCTATACGCGGCTCAAATCGGGCGAGGGCAGACTTCCCGACCTGTTGCTGATCGACGGTGGCAAGGGGCAGATGAGCGAGGCGCTGAAGGTGCTGGAAGAATTGCAGATCGAGGGCGTGACGGTGGTTGCGGTCGCCAAGGGAACGACCCGCAGGCCCGGCCTCGAGACCCTGGTCGTCGGACTGGAGCGCCGCGAACGCGTGCTGGCGCCCGATTCGACCGCGCTGCACCTGATCCAGCAGGTACGCGACGAGGCGCACCGCTTTGCGATCAGTGCCCTGCAGAAGCGGCGCGGCAAGAAAAGCCGTGCCTCGCCGCTCGAGGGTATTGCCGGGGTGGGACCCAAGCGGCGGCGCGAGCTGTTACGCTATTTCGGAGGCTTGCAGGGCATCGAGCGTGCCAGTCTCGAGGAACTCGTCCGGGTGCCGACGATAAGCCGCAGAATTGCCGAGGATGTGTATGCGGCGTTTCATAATCAATAGAATGTCCCGGCTACGGGCCTGACGGTGCTGCAATGAATATTCCGAATATGCTGACGTTGTTCCGCATCGCGCTGATCCCGGTGTTCGTGCTGGTGTTCTTCCTCCCGTTTCACTGGAGCTACATGGCCTCGGCGGTGATCTTCGTGCTCGCTTCGCTGACCGACTGGCTCGATGGGTACCTCGCGCGGCGGCTCGACCAGTCGACCTCCTTTGGCGCCTTTCTCGATCCGGTTGCCGACAAGCTGATGGTGGTGATCGCGCTGGTGCTGCTGGTCACCCAGCAGGATACCGTGTGGTTCACGGTGCCGGCTCTGGTGGTGGTGGGGCGCGAGATCCTGGTTTCGGCGTTGCGCGAATGGATGGCGGAAATCGGCAAGCGCACCAGCGTTGCGGTGTCCTACCTGGGCAAGGTCAAGACCTTTCTGCAGATGATCGCGATCATCGTGTTGCTGGCCGTGGACCCGCACAGCGGCGGTCATTACCTGGCCCTCGGCTACCTGATGTTCTACGTGGCGGCGCTGTTGACGCTGTGGTCCGCGGTGGTTTATGTGCGCGCCGCGTGGGGCGATCTGTCGGATGCGGCGACGCGGCGCGCGCCGGAAAAATGACCGGCACGCCGTTCTTGACACTCGGGCTTCGCTCACTAGAATACGCAGGCCTTCCAGTTGAAGTGCAGATACGCGGGAATAGCTCAGTTGGTAGAGCGCAACCTTGCCAAGGTTGAGGTCGCCGGTTCGAACCCGGTTTCCCGCTCCAGATTCTCCGGCCCTCCCAGAGGGTTGTTGAAAACTCTCAAGGCGCGGTGGCAGAGTGGTCATGCAGCGGACTGCAACTCCGCGCACGCCGGTTCGATTCCGACCCGCGCCTCCAAATACGGAAAACGCCCGGACGCGACGCTACCGCCCCTGATTTGGTAGCATCGCGCGGGCCAGTGTGTTCCGCATGCCTTCCCTGCCCGGGTGGCGAAATTGGTAGACGCAAGGGACTTATGACGATTGAGCACCCGGTTCGGAAACGGCCGGCGTGAATGGGGTCAAATTCGGGGAAACCTCAGCACCCAAGGTGGTGGCAATCCCGAGCTAAGCCCTGGCATTGCCAGGGAAAGTGTAGAGACTTGACGGCCCCCGCCTGCAGGCCCGCCAGGGTCCATGGCGAAGAGAAAGTCCAGACCACGAAAGCGCGCAAGCGCCGCGGCGAAAGCCGAAGTGGCAAGAAAATCCCTCGGCCGGTAACGGCCGTACCGGTTCGATTCCGGTCCCGGGCACCATATCCTCCTCTCATATCATCCAGTAAAGCCGTATAAAAACCTGTGAATACGGGATATTGTGCGATTCAATAATCCCAGGGGACTCGCGTGGACCGAAAAAGCGGTTTACGCCTCCTAATCTACCCGACTCACTTAGGGAGATCAGCATGAAGATCGTATTTGCTGCCTTGCTATTGTCCGTATTGCCGCTCGTCAGTCATGCCGACAACCTGGATATCAGGACCGGTGCCTGGGAGGTTACGCAAAGCACGGCGGTGGCGGGCATGATGATCCCGGAAGATACGCTGGCAAGCATGCCGCCCGCCCAGCGCGCCAAGGTCGAAGCGGCGATGCGCGCGCGTGCGGGCAAGGTGAACAAGACGGTGATGCACACTTGTGTGACCAAGCAGGATCTCGACCGCAATGAGCTGCTTGGAAAAGAGAACGCGAACTGCAAGCGCACGGTGATTACGCAGAACACACGGCACCTCGAGATCGAGGAGACTTGCACGGCACCGGAGCCCCGCACGTCCCGCTTCAAGTTCGATGCGACGTCGGCGGAGGCTTACACGGGCACCATCGACGTGACCCAGGGTGGCGGGGGTCAGGTACATGTCGATATGAGCGGTCGCTGGACCGCCTCGACCTGCAAGAAAGGCGACGATGACTGAGCCGCAGGAGGGCATTGTTACAGCTTGAGAAATCGCCGGAAAAACTGCCGCGCACCGGCCGCGGTCCAGTTATCGTGATCTTCGCCGTAGGCATCAAGACCATCAAACTGCCAGTGTGTCAGGCAGTTCCAGGTAAACAGGTTGGGATTGATATGAAACCCAATCTTGTTCAAGCCCCGGCCTTCAGCACGCAATGCGCGCCCCAGGGCATCCTCTGCCTCGATCAACACACGGGTCGGGCAACCCGTCCCGGGATCGCGTTCCAGCACCGTACGCTTGCCGCTCGCCAGTTTGGCATACTCGCCATTGCGCAGGTAATAACCGTGAATGTGGAGGTAATCGCCTTCGGTAAACGCCATGCTGATCATGTGAAACGCATTCCGGTCATCGGCGGTTGCATAGCTGTAGCCGCTGGCGACGGCACCGCTGCCGTGAATGTCGGCACCGAACTGGGTGCGGTGGGACCATGAGCGGTCACGCATACCGTAGCTATCGACCCGGTAGGTCTGATCCGCGAGGCGAATACTGCCCAGGTAACGACCTGGCTGCTCAAAATGACTGCCGGACAAATAGTTGGGCTCCGCGATCGCGCTAAAGCAAAGGTTCACCTCGGCTTCACCGGCATCGGGGTCCAGATAGTGCAATTCGAATTTTTGCATCGGCTCCAGGCAGCGAATACGCATGCCGTTGGCGAGTGAAATATCGCTGAGCTCCTGCCTGGGCATCGGCAGATGCCAGAAGTTTTTGCCAAACCGGATAGTGTGCGGCTGGTGCCCCGAATCGTCCCAGAAGAACGCGCCCGCCGCAGCAACATTCTGGTTGGTACGAAAAAAGGGATAGAGCTGGCCAGACAGGCGATGTTCAGGCACGGCAAACGTCCACCAGCAGGTTTCCGTCCAGTAGGGATCATCATCCTCGGGTGGATGAAAGCAATCATCAGGGTGCATTTCAGTCATCATCGCTCGTGCCCTTCCAGCATCGCCGTCATCATGGCCGCTACCGGATTTTCCAGCCAGATAGTGTGATCCTCCGGAATCACACCGCGCTTGACCCAGCGGTTCATTACCGACACCACCAGCACCGAATAGCGTACTGCCGCATACAATTCGTAAAAATGCAGGTCGCCAAACGCATGGCCGCTGCACTGCTCAAAACAAGCCTGTTGCTCCTGCCGGGTCAACTCCCCGGGCAGCCGCTCAATCCCCTGCGCCTCGTGGGCATAGCGATCGAACATCAGCCACCAGCCGATGTCCGTGGCAGCGGGCGCCAGCGTCATGGATTCGAAATCACAGACACACTGGCAGGTGAAATCCCGCCAGATCATATTGCCGGGGCGTGCGTCGCCCCAGCAAATGACCGGCTCGCCGACGTCAATCACACCGCTGCGCAATTGCTCGAACAACCAGGCAAACGCGCGATCCATATCGGGATGCACCCGCCCCGCCAGCTCCTGCCTCGCGTGCTCCCGCCAGAGCTGCAGATCGCGAACCAGATCGGGGCCGCCATCAACCAGCCACTCGGCGCCCGCTGCACGCCAGTCAACCCGGTGAATCTTCGCCATGGTCTCCAGACCGTGTTGCAGCATCTGTTTACGCTGCTGCGGCAAGGCTTCAGTGAAAAACCCTTCGAAGGTGTAAATTGGATCCTCGATAGGCACATCACCACCGATATACTCCATCGCAAAAAACGGCAACCCCAGCAACGAGGGATCCGGCTCCAGAGCAATCAGCGGAGCGACCGGCACTTCACTGTGGCTGTGGAGCAATTCAATCGCCCGGTACTGCTGCTCGATCGCGGAAGAAAACGCGCTGCAGTGCTTGGGGTAAACAATGCTGGACTCCGGTTCCATGCGCACTACGACGCGCTCCGTGCGGGTTTGACCCGCGCGAGTGACGCTTGCCGGAATAATCATCGTAGTCGCCGAGTAGCCACTGCCCTCCGGCTTTGCCATACCCTCGGCGATCGTCAACGCATCAACGCCCGCCCAATGTTGCAGCAGCCATTGCTCGAGCTTCAGGCTGAATTGCGTATCCGTTTCCATCGCCCGGGCTCTCTGCTGTTATTTTCAACCGCATGGTAATCGATAAGCGATGGCGTGGCTCCAACGTGTGACAGACCCAAGTCGGGGGACACCGCGTTTTGCCACGGCTGAACAGCGGCGGTTCATGCGTAACCGTGGCGAGTTTCATGGTCGGGGTGGATGACCGAGGTGCGTCCCGCGCGGTGCGGCAATCCCGATCACGGGGCTTGATATCGTGGTCAGCAAGGCAACTGTGACTGCAACAAGCTGCGGAAACTCACTTCTCGAACGCCCGGATGATCTGCCGCAGGCCGGCGAGAAACTGGGTATCCTCCGAGGAGGATGCAATCTGTGCGGCCAACTCGACGACCTTCGGGTATCGGTTACGCGAGAGCACTTCATAGCGGGCTTTGCGCTGGCGCAATTGCTCCTCGTCATCCCCATCCGTAGCCGCAAGCCCGGAGCCATGCCCCATCAACACCACGGCACCAATGGTATAGGCCATCGCCGTGTGAAACAGCCGGGCCGCCCGCTCGGCCGGCAACCCGGCCCGACACAGCACGGCGAGTATCTTTTCCATGACAGCCAGCGCGTTACCGGCTTGGTAGATGGCACCATTCAGCAACGGGATGATGCCTGGGTGTTCGCAAAGTGCCTTGCGCATCAGCAGGTAGGATTGCGCCAGCCACTCTCTCCAGTCTTCTGCCTCATGATTGGTGACGTCGTAATTTCCCACCACCAGGTCGACCAACTCGTCCTCGATCTCGGTCTTGTTCTTGTAGTGACGGTAGATCGCCATGGGGGTAACCCCCAGCGCGGCCGCCAGCTTGCGGATCGTCAAACCCTCCAGGCCGTCGCTGTCCACGATGGCCAGCGTCGAGCGCAGGATCAGCTCCCGCGACAGTGCCGTCCGTCCGGCTTTCGCTTTATCGAATTTCTTTGCAGCCATATCCGGTTTGAGTTCTTGATCGACTACAGGGTCGCCGCATTCTAGCAACCATCCTCCCTGCCGAGCCTATAGTCGCCGAAGTTGACTCAGATCAAGCGACAGGCACAAATTCCAGAAAGTGCATCTACATTGAAGTATACGATGTATACCGTATAAAAATCAGTACACCTCGCTTGAAGAATACGGGCAAACGACGGGAGATTGTCACCATGCACGCTAAAGGGCTGAGCATTCCTGCCAGTGAATTATCCCGGCCAGGTGCCGAAATCTGGCAACAGGCAGAGCGCACCAGAATACCCCTGGCCGGTGTTCCGCTGTCACTGCAGCCCACGGAATTCATTAAAAATACCTTCCGCAATCAGCCGGTTGGCACAACCGCGGAGCTGCAGTTCAGCGCTCTGCACAACGGCGAGGTGATCGCCCTGCGCCTGGAGTGGGCGGATCCCGATCGGGACACCGATATCGATGACAACGACCACTTCCCCGATGGCGCGGCGCTGATGTTTCCGTTCAAGGGCGATGCCCCCCTGGTCACCATGGGTTCCAAAGAGCAGCCGGTCAACGCCTGGCACTGGCGCGCCGACCGCGAGGGCGTGGCACATAACAATATCGCCGTCGGTCTGGGCACCAGCCGGGTGACCAGCGGAGCGGAGATCAGCACCCGTGCCAATCATGAAAATGCGCGCTGGCAGGTGGTATTCCTCCGTCAACTGCAGCGTCAGGGCGTGGATACCACCGTGCAATTCAGCCCGGGCCAGACCACCCGGATCGCCTTTGCGGTCTGGCAAGGCAGCAATGGTGAACGTGCCGGTCTGAAAGCCTTTTCTCCCGGTTGGCACGAATTCACCCTGGCCTGAATCGACAGGAGCGCAGTGATGTCTCGAAATCCCGGCGGATCAAGAAATCAGACCGGTCGCATGATCGACGGTGAGCTGCAGCAATCGAAGCGTCAGCTGGCCATGGTCTTTGACCTGAACAAATGCCTGGGCTGCCATACCTGCTCCATTGCCTGCAAGACCCAGTGGACCGGTGAAGAAGGCATGGAAAACATGTGGTGGACGGTGGTCAATACCATGCCCGGGGAAGGCACTCCGAAAAGCTGGGAAAGCATGGGCGGCGGCTTCGATGGCAACCACAATGCCAATCCCGGCCGGATCCCCTTGCGGGATGAATACGGCGAGGCGTGGAAGTTCAATCACAAGGAGGTCTTTGAAGGCGGCAAGGGCAAGAATGCTTATCTGCAGCCGGAGAGCAAGAAGGGGAAACCCGACTGGGGCGCCAACTGGGACGAGGATCAGGGTGCGGGCGAATATCCCAACTCCTACTATTTTTACCTGCCGCGCATCTGTAACCACTGCTCCCACCCGGCCTGCGTCGAAGCCTGCCCCCGGGGTGCGATCACCAAGCGCGAGAAAGACGGCATCGTGCTGATCAACGAGAAGCGTTGCAAGGGTTATCGCTTCTGCATGGCCGCCTGCCCCTACAAACGCATCTACTTCAACCCGTTGAAGGACACCAGCCAGAAATGTATTTTTTGTTTTCCCCGCATCGAGAAAGGGGTGGCACCGGCCTGTGCCCGCCAGTGTCCGGGGCGTATGCGTTTTGTCGGCTATCTCGATGACGAGGACGGACCGGTTCACCAGCTGGTCCACAAGTACAAGGTTGCGCTGCCGCTGCACCCGGAATACGGCACCGACGCCAATGTTTTTTATGTTCCACCGCTGTCGCCACCGAAGCTGGATATTGACGGCAAGCTGCTCGAGGACCAGCCGCGGATACCCATCGAGTACCTGCGCAATCTGTTCGGCGAGCGCGTCGACGGGGTGCTGGAGACCCTCAGACAGGAGATGGGCAAAAAACAGCGCGGCGAAAAATCCGGGTTGATGGACTCATTGATCGTCTACAGCTGGCCCAGGGACATCTTCCCCGGCTTCCCCGAAGATCCAGCCCGCCTGGAGCAGGTATTGAACAAGCCGATGGCCCGCAACATCGGCAATGGCCCAGGTGCTGCGGGCGTCAATACCCTCCCGGATGACGGCGTCTTGTATCAGGAAATAAAGCTTCAGTCATAAGGAGGTCGCCATGGCCACGGGTGTGAATCGGCGCTCATTCTTGAAAGGTAGCGCTAGCGCCTCGCTGATGCTCTGCATGGGGCAATTGAGCTGGGCAGCCGGAGCGGGCCGGACGGCCTTCACCGATCTGCTGGCGGGAGAGAATATCGTCTATGACGGCTTTCAGGATTTGTACCGGGAGAAGTGGCAGTGGGACCGGATTGCCAAGAGCACCCACTTCGTCAACTGCTGGTATCAGCGCAACTGCAGCTGGAATGTTTATGTAAAGAACAACATCGTCTGGCGCGAGGAGCAGTCGGCCACCTATGAGCAGGTTGACCCCAACGTGCCCGACTTCAACCCCCGCGGCTGCCAGAAAGGCGCCTGCTACAGCCAGCGCATGTACGACGCAGGGCGCCTCACCCATCCGCTGAAACGGGTCGGGGAGCGCGGCGAAGCCAAGTGGATGCGCATCTCGTGGGAGGATGCGCTCAACGAGATCGCCGACAAGTTCATCGATGTGGTCACCACTGATGGTGCCGGTGCGGTGACCTGGGATCCGGGCACAGCCAATGCGGGCGGTGGCGCCTCGGTGGCTACGCACCGGGTTGGTCATATCCTCGACACGCCGTTGATCGACGTAAACACCGAAGTGGGGGATCATCACCCCGGAGCCCAGACCACCGTCGGCAAGATCTCCTTCTCGGGTTCCATGGATGATCTGTTCTATTCGGACCTGATCCTGATCTGGGGTGGCAACCCGGTCTACACCCAGATCCCCAACGCCCACTTCATCAACGAGGCCCGCTATAACGGTGCCCACATCGTGACCATCGCCCCGGACTTCAACGCCTCCTCGGTGCACGCCGACACCTGGCTGGGGGTCAATCCAGGCAGCGATGCGGCGCTGGCCCTGTCGCTGGTGCAGGTCATCATCGAGGAAGGCCTGCACCAGAGCGAGTTCATCAAGGAGCAGACCGATCTGCCGCTGCTGGTGCGGATCGACAACGAGCTGTTCCTGCGCGAGAGCGATATGGAAGAGGGCGGAGCCGAGGATCTGTTCTATGTCTACGACGCGGCCAGCGGGCGAGTCAGGCAGATGAACAACAAGACCCTGGCACTGGCGGAACTGAACCCTGCGCTCGAGGGTGAATACACCGCCAACACCAGGGACGGGCCGGTGCGGGTCACCACGGTATTCAGCAAGCTGCGCAAGCAGGTCAACGACAGCTATACCCCGGAACAGACTTTCAGCACCACCGGCGTACACCCGGACAATGTGCGCAAACTGGCGCGCCGGATCGCCAACGCCAGAGCCGCGGTCTGCGTCGCCCAGTCCAGCTTCTCCAAGTACTACCACGGTATGGAGATGGAGCGCTGCCAGATCCTGGTGCTGACCATCTGCGGCCAGATCGGTAAAAAAGGCAGCGGTATCACTGGCTTCCCGGCCATTTCCCCGGACGGCGGCGCCTCGTTTGTGAACCTGCCGGGTGGTCTGCCCATTTCGCTCGGCACCCTGGCGGTGGCCAAGGATGTACTGCCCACCATCATCAAGGGCAAATTCAAGGGCAATACCATGGAGGCCATCCTCTATGAGATTGTCCAGGATGCGTACCGCGATGGCGGATACGTGGCGGGCAATCTGTTCTATTACAACGTCGGCTTGCAGGCGCTGTACGGCAGCGCGAAAAAATACGACCCCACGATGAAACGGGAGCTGAACGATTTTCTCGAGGAATCCTACAGCAAGGGCTGGCAGATCCGCCCGGAACAGACCCGACAGCGTATTTTCTTCGAGATCGGGGGCAATATCCTGCGTCGTGCCCGGGGCTACGATGTACTGGAGAAAACCCTGGTCAAGGAGCTGGACCTGCTCGTCACGGTGGACTGGCGGATGAGCAACACGGCCCTGCACAGTGACTACGTGCTGCCGGCGGCGGGCTGGTACGAGAAGGACGATATTCTCTGGGCGACTCCGCTGTCGCCCTATATTCATATCATCAGCCGTGCTACCGAGCCCCTGGCCGAATCCAGATCAGACTGGGCGTTTCATTGCCTGATGATGAAAGCGATACAGAATCGCGCCAAGGCGCGTGGTATCAAGTACTTCAAGGATCGCAAAGGTCGGGATCGCCGCCTGGACGATGTCTACGACCAGTTCACGTTCGGTGGCCAGTTCCACGAGGACAATCCCGAGGCGTTCCTGGAAAAAGTCTTGGAAAACACCACTAACCTGGACGGTATCACCTGGGAAGAAATCAAGGAAAAAGGCTTCCAGCGGGTCACCGGCCTGGGCAATCACTTTATCAATATCGGCAATGCCACCGATATCAAGCCCAATGAGACCATTACTGCCAATACCTGGCACACCGAAAAAAAAGAGCCTTGGCCAACCCTGACCCGTCGGCTGCAATTTTATATCGACCACCCTTATTACCTGGAGCAGCAAGAACAGTTGCCGGTGCACAAGGACAGCCCGAAGATCGGCGGTGACTACCCGCTGATGCTGGTGGGCGCGCACACTCGCTGGTCCATCCACGCGGCCTGGCGCGACCAGCCACATCTGTTGCGGCTCGGTGGTCGCGGCGAGCCAACGGTGTGGATCAATACCGAGGACGCCACAACTCGGGGTATCAAGGACAACGATCGGGTTCGCGTGTTCAACGACATCAACGGTTTCGAGACCTTGGCCAAGATCGTGCCCAGCCTGCGTCCCGGGCAGGTCATCATTTACCACGCCTGGGAGCCCTATCAGTACAAGAACCACAAGTCCTATGGCACACTGACGCCCAGCCCACTCAATCCGTTGTCGGTGGCCGGTGGTTATACGCATCTGCAGCCGATGCCGGATGCCAACACGGCGGGACCCACCGATCGCGATACCCGTGTCGAGGTTGAACTGATCAGAAACCTGGCGTCATGAGCAATACAGCGGTCATCACGGATAGCACCTGCGACCTGGAGTCCGCGACCGTCGTTCGCAGCAAGCTCCATCAATTGTTTGCGCTGGCGATCACCTACCCCGATAGCGAGTGGGTGGCCGCAGTAAAGGCTGGCGAACTGGCTGAGAACCTGATGGGACTGCTGGGGCAGCTGGATGAGAACCTGCTCAGGGAAATCGACCGCAACGCCCTGTGTGACAGCGGCGCCGACGAGACGGCCCTGGCGGTGGAGTACACCCGCCTGTTCGACGTCGGCGGTGGTGACTCGCTGGTTTCTCTCTACGGAGGCCACCACCATGGCGGGCGCACAACGGCCATGGAAGAGGTGCTGCGCTTCTACCATCACTTCGGCTTGCAGTTGGATCATTCCCGGAACGAGCTGCCGGATCATTTGATCAGCGAACTGGAGTTTCTGCACTTCATGACTTTCCAGGAGGCCAGAATTGAAGCCCGGGGACAGGACGCCAGCCACTACCAGCGGGGGCAGAAAGATTTCATTGAACGCCAGGTCGGGCGCTGGTTTCCCAAATTACGGGGCAAGCTGCAGGATCAGCAGCCACTGCGCTATTATGCGGTGCTTTTTGAATTGCTGGGCCGGTTCCTGCAGCATGAGCAGCAACGGCTGAGCCCCATATTTGTGCGTGCGGCAGGCTGAATGACGCGCCGATTGAGAGGCTAAAAGCCCGGCATGGAAGACATAGCCAAACTTGAAGGCCTGATGCAGGCCATGAAGGTGGACGGCAAGCTGATTGCCTTCGAATACACCCTGAGCACTGGTAATGGAGAGATCATCGATTCCAATGTCGGGCAGACCCCGATGTTCTTTCAAACCGGTGTCGATGAGTTGCTGCCGGACCTGGAGGAAGCGCTGCTCAGCATGGCGGTCGGGGAACGCAAGCAGGTGCTTATTCCGCCGGAACGTGCCTATGGTCCGATTACGGAAAAAGCCCACCGCGTGTTCCCGCTGGCATCGATACCCGAAAAGGCCCGCCGCATCGGGCACAAGCTGATGTCCCGCACGCGCGACGGCGCAGAGCGGATGGTGGAAGTGGTCGCCGTCGGGGACGACAAGGTGGTGCTGGATTTCAACCACCCGCTGGCAGGTCAGAGCCTGCACTTTGATGTGACGGTCATCACCAGCGAGCAACTTTCAGGCGCTTGACCTGACGCGTTGCAGCCTGTCACCGGGGCACAAGTGTCAGTGGCGAGCGCGTTCGCAATCCGCGCGCAGCCGAGCGTTTGCTGCAATTGCGCGAAGTGCTGCATACCCGGGTTGGCTCAATCAGAACGCCACCACGCGCTGATCATCGGTTGGGGCTTCACGCGGGCGGGACTCCGCTTCCTCTTCGCACTCGAGTTCCGGCCTAACGGTAGGTCCGGAACATGTCCCGGATGTCCGTTACCAGGATCGCGGGCTCCTCCGCCGGCGCGAAGTGGCCACCCTTTTCGTGGACCCGCAGGAAGACGCGGTTGTAGTAACTCTCGGTCCAGGCCGTGTCGCCGGGGGCCATGTCGGGCTCGAATAGGGTGATGCCGGTGGGGGCGGTGACGACGGGCTGACCCGCGTGGTCGGGCTTCCAGGGGTTGCGGCCCGCTTCGGCGTAGTAGCGGACGGAGGTCGCGAAGCTGTCGCTCAGCCAGTAGATCATCATGGTCGTGAGCAGCTCGTCCTTGGTGAAGCGGCTCTCGACGTCGCCGCGGGTGTCGGCCCAGCTGCGCCGACGCTCGAGGATCCAGGCGCAGAGGCCCATCGGCGAGTCCTGCATCGCCCAGGCGAGGGTCTGGGGATCGAGGTGCTGAACCGCGACGTGGCTCGCGAACTTGCGCTCCCAGGCGAGCAGCTCCTGCTTCTCGCCGGTGCCCCGCGCGATGGTGTCGAGGCTGCCGCCGATCGACCAGGGGCGGTCGCCGGAGAAGAACTCGAGGGGGGCGAGGCCGGTGATGTGGACGCCGTGGACGCGATCGGGGTAGCGGTGGCCGAGCTGGAGGGTGACGAGGGCGCCCCAGTCGCCGCCGTGGGCGCAGAAGCGATCGTGGCCTAACACATCCTTCATCAGGGTCGCCCAGAGGTCCGCCGTCCGCCACCAGTTGATGCCCGTCGTCGTCAGCGGGGTCGAGAACCCGAAGCCCGGAAGCGAAGGGACGACGACGTCGAAAGCGTCGTCCGGATCGCCGCCGTGGGCAGCGGGATCGGTCAGGGGACCGATCACCTTCTGGAAGTCCCAGAAGGTCCAGGGCCAGCCGTGGGTCAGGAGCAGAGGGCGTGTCCGACGTCCCTTTCCCTCGATCTGGAGGAAGTGGATCGGGATGCCTTCGATCTCGACGCGGAACTGGCGATGGGCGTTCATCGCCTTTTCCTGCGCTCGCCAGTCGTAGCCGTCCCGCCAGTACGCGACGAGCTCCCGGAGGTATTTTCCGTTCGTGCCATAGCGCCAGTCATCGTTCCCGAATTCGGGCGCCCAGCGGATGTTCGCGAGTCGCCGCTGCAGGTCGTCGAGGCGCTCTTCGGGAACCTGGATCGTGAAGGGAACGGGCTGCGGGGCGCTCATGCGGATTCCTCTCGTGACTCGCTGGAACAGGGTTCGGGATCGCCCGCGTTCCACGCGCCGTGGCGCGCGTGCTGGCGGCTTCCCTGCCGGGCCGTCGCGCTGGCGGATACCGCTGCATGGCTTGCCGTCGGCGACAAGCGACAGATGCCGTCGCAACTCTAGCAAATGCAATGACTCGACAGCGAGGGCGAACCGCTGGCGTCATGAAGCAGCAAGCGCCGATCAGCACCATGAATGTTTTGTGAATTGATCTTCTCGCGCGAATTCATGATCATGGTGCGATCAGTGTTGATTGCCGTACAACTTTCGAGGATTGATTCATGCCGACTCGCCAGCAGATCGAACACGCCATTCATACGCATTTCGATACGTGGAACAAGCAGGACAAAAGCGGTTGGATGGCCAATTTCGCCGTCGATGCCGTACTGGAGGATCCGGTCGGTGGTCCGGTCAAGACAGGCCGCGAAGGGGTGGAAAAAAGCTGGGATAATTCGTTCAAGGAAGGGCACTTCTGGACCATCGAGCCCGTGCTGATGCAGATCTGCACCAATCAGGCTGCACTGCACGTCAGAAGCAAAGGCAGCATCGACGGCAAGTCGATCGAAGTTGAAGGTATCGAAGTTTATACGATCGACGATGCCGGCAAGATCGCCTATATCCGCACGTACTTCAACCCGCCGGCCGGAGTGGCACTGGACCCATACTATTCGCAGGCGGCCTGTTCACCAGTGACCACGAAGATATCCAGCTGAGTTTCGCGGCACTCGACGACCCCACTCGGGTGACGCTGTACAACGCCGGCAAGGCGAGCATCAAGGGCGCCGAAGTCGATTTGACGGCAGTGCAGTCTCGTCTGTCGAACCGCGAACTCAGGCGATGCGCTGGCCGGCATGCCGACCCGCCCTGCGTCCGAAAAAGCTCGCCTGTCCGAGGCCGGTCCCGCTGGCATAGCCGATCCCATCCTGCGCGATTGTCGAGGCCGCGCTGCCTGCGGCGTATAACCCCGGTATTGCCACGCCCTGCGAATCCAGCACTTCGGCATGCTCGGATACCCGCAGCCCACCGAGCGTGAGTCCGCAGAGATACTGCGCCTTGCCGAGTGTCAGGTCGAAGGCCGCGAATGGAGCGGTATCGAGGGGTTTCAGCCAGTCCGGATACTTGTGAAAGACGGGGTCTGCTCCATTCGCTGCGTGGCGGTTGTAGTCAGCCAGTGTTTTCTGCAGCGAGCCGGGCGGCAGATTCAGCCCGGTTTCCATTTCCACGATGCTTTCCCAGCCGTCGATCAACGGCTGGCACTGGTATTCGGGATAGGCAAAGATCTCGGCATCCACGATCAGGTACGCGGCGCTGCCAGGTTGCGCGAGCGTCATCGCGCCGGTACGGCCGTGATAGGAATCTTCCGCGACAAAGCGCTCGCCACGGGTGTTGACCACGATTCCTTTCAGCAGGCGCGCATCGGGATAGAACGGTGAAGTGATCAGCGTGCCGTGCATATGCCGTGTTTCTCCGCCCGCGGCTTCGCCGATCAGGATGCCGGAGCCGTCATCATTTAACGTGCCCTGACGCTCGACCTGCGCGAGTTGGGGGATATAGCGTGCAACCAGTTCCTCGTTCCTGTTGAAGCCGCCGGTTGCAATCACGACGCCGCGGCGCGCGCGGATATCGCGTGGCCCGCCTGACATCATCAGGCGAACACCAACCACGCGCTGCTGCGCATCGATTACCAGCGCGCTGGCGCGTGCATCCACCACCAGACGGACACCCGCATTGTGTGCGCTCTCGCTCAGCGCACGCATCGCGAACGCACCGCCCTGATCTCCCTCGATCGCGACCTTGTGGCCGCGCGGCGCGGGCCTGGCCTGTTCGCGATAGGGCCAGACCTTTTCGTTGCCGCTCCAGATCAGGCAGTCCTTGCCCGCCTGCAGCACGGTTTTCTGCGGATGATAGCTGCGTTCGAACTCCACGCCGTGGGCTTCCAGCCAGTGGAAATGCTCAACGCTGTGCTCGCAGTAAGCGCGGATGATCGCGGGTTCGGGTTCGGGAGAAACCGCGACGAGGTATTTGTACATTTCCTCGACCGAATCCTCGAAGCCGCAGGCCGTCTGCACCGGCGTGCCGCCGCCGAGATAAAAATGTCCGCCCGCCAGTGCGCTGGTTCCCCCGGGCCCGGATGCGCGCTCGACCAGCAGCACATCGGCCCCCGATTCGCACGCCTCGATCGCCGCGCAGGTACCTGCCATGCCCGCACCGAGCACGATCACATCGGCCTCGTCGGACCAGTGCGCGATTGTCTCCTGATTCACCAGCATTTGCGTCTCTCCCTCTTCCACATGCTCACGACGCGTGATGATCGGCCGGAAAAGCGGTGATCGCAACGTCCTGCCTTTTCCAACGGAACATGAGCCTGAAGCGGAGCTTCAAACTGAATCACCCCTTCAGTATGATCTCGTAGTGGAAGATACTCATCATTTGCGTGAACTGATTCACGCCGAAGCGGAGTATCCGCAACGCGGGGCGGGCCATCTGCGGCTCTGTTTGCTCGCGGCCAGAGCGTAAGTATGTCAGCCGAGCAACGTTTTAAGACACTTCACCAATAAAAAGGAGGAACTGGAATGACGCCGGAAGACCTGGTTGAGATCGAGTTGATCAAGCAGTTGAAGGCCCGCTACTACATGCTGATGGACCAGAAGCGCTGGTCTGAATGGGCAAATGTGTTCTGTGAAGACTGCACGATCGACTCAACCCAGGACGGCGCCCCGCTGATTCACGGTCGCCAGGCCTTCGTCGATTTCCTGTCGCCGATGCTGCAGGAGGTCAAGACCTGCCATCATGGCCATATGCCGATCATCGACCTGACAAGCCCCACAACGGCTGTGGGCACTTGGGCCATGGAAGACATGCTCTGGTTTCCCGAAGGCCACGAGAGGCGTTTTCTTTGGGGCGTCGGCTGGTACTTCGAGAAGTATCGAAAGGACAACGACGGCCAGTGGCGCATCCTCGAGTTGAAACTCCGCAGGACACGCGTCGAAGTAGACGGCAAGGAAGTCTTCGCGCCGGACGCTCCCCCAATGATCGGGCTACGGTGAGCGGTACCCGGTTCTCAGTAATGATTCCGCCAGTGACAGACAATAAAACCCGCGCGTGGAAATCGTGATCTCTGATCAGGTTGGCCGCGCAGAGGCACGTTCACACTGCTTCATGCCAGGCTTGCAAACCTTCCCCCGGCTGGGCTGGGCGCATCCACCCCGGCCGGGGTTCCTTGACCCAAGCACTTTACTGGCGTAACACTGATTCAACGGCACCCATCAAGGGAGTTCACAATGAGCGTTTTGCTTCTGCTGATCAGCGCGCTGGTATTGATCTATCTGGGAATAGGCGGAACCCCTGCGGCCACCGTGCTGGTGATTGCAACGATCATCGGCGCAAGTATCGACGAGTGGCACTTTTTGAGTCTGTTTCTGGGCGGCGCTGCCCTCGCCCTGAGCTTGATGCTGCTGTTTCCCGGCAAGCTGCGCAAGGAAAGGCTGAGCAGCCCATTATTACTCTGGGTTCGAGGCAAACTGCCAAAGTTGTCCGATACCGAAGCGCAAGCGCTGAAGTCCGGCACCGTGGACTGGGACGGTGAACTGTTCTCCGGCCAGCCCGACTGGTCAAAATTACTCGATGCCGCCCCGGCCCACCTGACTGACGAAGAGCAGGCTTTTCTGGATGGACCGGTGGAAGAGCTGTGCGCCACGCTCGATGACTGGAAAATCACCAACGAACTCTACGATTTGCCGGAACAAGTCTGGGCCTTTATTCGCAATAACGGCTTTTTCGGTTTGGTGATCCCGAAACAAGACGGCGGCAAAGGCTTTTCCAACACCGCACACTCTGAAATCGTGATGAAGTTATCCACCCGCAGTGTGTCTGCTGCCGTTACCGTCATGGTGCCCAACTCTCTCGGCCCGGGCGAGCTGTTGATGCATTACGGCACCGACGCGCAGAAACAACACTACCTGCCCCGGCTGGCGGGCGGTACCGAGATTCCCTGTTTTGCGCTGACTTCACCGATTGCCGGTTCCGATGCGGGTGCAATCCCCGATAAAGGCATCGTGTGCAAAGGCGAATGGAATGGTGAACAGGTACTGGGTCTGAAAGTGACCTGGAACAAGCGTTACATCACCCTGGCCCCGGTCGCCACTCTGATCGGGCTGGCTATCAAGGTGTATGACCCCGACCGGCTGCTCGGCGGTGATGATGAAGTTGGTGTGACCTGTGTCCTGGTGCCTGCGGACCTTGACGGTGTGCACAGCGGTGCGCGCCACCTGCCCATGAACACCGTTTTCATGAACGGGCCTACCTGGGGCACGGAAGTGTTCATTCCCATGGATCAGGTCATCGGCGGGCAAGAGATGCTGGGCCGTGGCTGGACCATGCTGTTGGAGTGCCTGTCCATCGGTCGCTCTATCTCACTGCCAGCACTGGGCACCGGTGCCGGCAAGGTCGCGTGCCTGGCTGCCGGCTCCTACGCCCTGGTGCGGGAACAGTTTGGCCGTTCCATCAGTCAGTTTGAAGGCGTTCAGGAAGCACTGGAACCGATCGCCGGTTATACCTACATGATGGATGCCGCACGCTTGTTGACCGCGGGCATGCTCGATCGTGGCGTCAAACCGGCCGTGCCCTCGGCCGTGCTGAAGTACCGCAATACCGAGCTGATGCGCGAGGTGATCAATCACGCCATGGATGTGGTGGCCGGGCGCGGGGTTATTGGCGGGCCGCGCAACTTCCTGGCGCGCGCCTATCAGGCCGTCCCGATTGCCATTACCGTTGAGGGCGCCAACATCCTGACCCGCACCCTGATGATATTTGGTCAGGGCGCCATTCGCTGCCACCCCTATATCGTCGAGGAAATAGCAGCCGCCGGCATGGACGACCAGCATGCGGCGCTCGACAAGTTTGATGGCGTGTTCTACCGCCACCTCGCCCACACCACCCGCAACGCCTTGCGTGCTCTGGTTCTGGGCCTGACCCGCGGCATTCTGGAGCCGGTACCGGATCAGGGCGACATTCGTCCCTGTTACCGCCAGCTCGCGCGCTTCTCTGCCGCTTTTGCGCTGATGACCGATGTCACTCTGCTCACGCTCGGTGGTGGCCTCAAAGCCCGCCAGCGCTTGTCGGGGCGCATGGCAGACTGTCTGGTGCACCTGTACTACGCTTCCGCCATCATCAAACAATGGCATGAAGAAGGGTATCCGGCGGATCAACGCTCCCTTGTCGAGTGGGGGCTGAAAACCTGCCTGCGCGATCTGCAAATCCAGATGCGGGCGTTGATCATCAACTTCCCGGTACCCTCGCTGCGCTGGCCGCTGCGCTTGCTGGTCTTTCCCCTGGGTGCCACCGGGCTCAACGGCCCTGGTGACAAGCTGGGGACCAAAGTTGCCGCCACTATTGTGCAAGACAAACCAATCCGGGACCGTATCGCCCGCGGCTGCTACCGCACGGACGATCCGGACGACCCGCTGGGGCGGGTGCTCAATGCCTACAATCTGGCCAATGAGACCCATGAAATGCGCGAACGCCTGCACCAGGCCATCCGCAACCGCAATGAAGACGAGCTCGATGCCATTGCCCTGTTGATGGGCCACGAGCGTAAACAGCTGGTGGATTGGGCCTGTGAACAAAACATCATCCAGGGGGCAGAGTGTGACAAGCTGCTGGAAGCACTGACCGCACTGTACGACGTAATTCGGGTGGATGCCTTCGATGCCGACGGCCTCAAGGCACTGGCAACCGCTACCGCAGGCAAACGCCAGGTGATCGAACGACCGCCCATAGAGTAAGTGCGGTCCGAGGCAAGGAATTTCTTCAAGCCAACCAACTGCCTGCCCCAGTGCGGGCTCGGTTGTATCCCGACCGGGAGACCGTTGGTCTTTCTCAAAAATGCAACTCCGCCAGCCCCGGTCTCGAGGTGCAATGGGAATCGTCGCCAGTCCTTGCGGCTCTATGGGCCTGCGGCTATAGTCCCCGGAGCCTTTTTCCAGAGGCGGTCACGCCGCAGGGGGGTTGTTCGCCAATGGGATACATTCACGGAGGCAAGGTCGTTGCCAAGGCGCTGCGCGCCGAAAACGTTCCGTTCATCTTCACCCTCTGCGGTGGTCACGTGATGTCGATTTACGACGGATGCCTCGACGAGGGCATCCGGGTGATCGACGTGCGCCACGAGCAGACGGCGGGACACGCCGCCGACGGTTGGGCGCGTGTGACCGGGCAGCCCGGAGTCGCGGTGGTGACCGCCGGACCCGGATTGACCGACGCGGTGACCGCGGTGGCCAGCGCCCACCGGGCCAATGTTCCGATGATCTGCATCGGCGGCCAGGGCCCGCGGGCATTTCAGGACATGGGCTCGCTCCAGGACATGAATCACGTCGAGCTCATGCGGCCGATCACCAAATGGTCGGTGAGCGTTCCGTCCGCGAACCGCTTGGCGGAGTACGTTGCCACGGCCTTTCGCAAGGCGACCACCAACGTGCCCGGCCCGGTATTCCTGGAAATGCCGATCGATTTGCTATTCGAGCAGGTCGACGAGGAACAGGTGGTGTTTCCCAGGCAATACCGTACCGAAGCCGGAATCGCCGGCGATCCGCGGGCGATAGAGAAGGCCTTCGAACTGCTGCGCAAGGCCGAGCATCCGCTGGCGATCGTCGGCAGCCAGTATTGGTTCTCGAAGAATCGCGAAGCTTACGGCAAGTTCGTCGACACCTTCCAGATGCCGATCTACGTGAACGGCGCTGCCCGTGGCAGCCTGCCTCCGGGACATCCGCATTTCTTCCAGCAGACCCGCAAGGATGCGCTCAAGGGAGCGGATGTCGTCCTGATCTTCGGAACTCCACTCGACTTTCGCCTCGGTTACGGTCGTCCGTCGCACATCAACGCCTCCGCGAAGCTGATTCATGTCGATCTCGACGGCGGCGAGCTCGGCCGTAATCGCGCCTGCGAGGTCGGCATCATCGGCGACACCGGTGTGGTGATGAGCCAGCTCACGGAGCTCGCCGAGTCTGAGGGGTTCCAGTCGAGCCGCTACCAGCCATGGGTCAGCACTCTGCGCACGCTCGAGAACGACAAGTGGGAGAAGATGCAGCCGCAGATGAATTCCGATGCCGACCCCATCGATCCGCTGCGTGCCTGCAAGGAGATCGACAGCGTCGTCGATGACGATACCTTCATCATCGGGGACGGCGGTGACTTCGTGGGCACGGCCGCCTACACCGTTCGGCCGCGCAAGCCGGGGCACTGGCTCGATCCCGGGCCGCTAGGGACGCTCGGCGTCGGCCCGGGATACGCGATGGCGGCCAAGCTCGCCAACCCGAAGAGCAAGGTGTTCATCCTCTACGGGGACGGGGCCTTCGGCCTGCACGCCATGGAATTCGAGGCGATGGTGCGCCAGAAGATCAACGTGATCGGCATCATCGGCAACGATGCCGCCTGGATGCAGATCCGGCGCGGTCAGGAGCAGCTCTACGGCACGGAGCGGTCGGTCGCCTCGGCGTTGAGCCACACGCGCTACGACCGGGTCGTCGAGGCGCTCGGAGGCCACGGCGAATACGTGGAGAAGGCCAGGGACATCCGGCCGGCGCTCGAGCGTGCGATCGCCTCCGGAAAACCGGCGCTCGTCAACATCAAGCTCGGACGCAGCGACTTTCGCAAGGACTCGGTTTCGGTCTGAGCGGGGCCATGGATCGGACCGCGGGCATTGTCGCCATTGGCAACGAGACCCCGTCGGGCAAGGTCGCCGACACGAACTCGCCCTTTCTCGCGGGGGAACTTCGCCGCATCGGGGTGGACCCCAAGCGCAACGCGGTGATCCCCGACCGCGTCCTCGGTTGACAGAGAGTGGACGGCAGGCGGAGTTGCTGCCGTGGACATTCGTACTGGCCACCAACGCAGGGGCATTCAGGAGGTGAAAAATGAAAAGCTCGTGTCTGTTGACGCGCCGTGCAGACATGACACGGCAGGCGTTTCGTGAGTATTACGAGTGCAGCCATGCACCATTGGGAATGAGATATTTCCCATTTCAGAAGTATCTGCGCAATCACGTATTGGAGTCGTCTTCTGAAATCGACTTCGACGTGATCATGGAGAGCTGTTTCAGCGATCAGGTTGACGTTGCGGCCATCAACCATGGCGATGTGCGCTCGATCATGGATAGAGATGAGCGCACGTTCATGACGCAGGACTTGATCCGCTCGGCCAGTGTCGATGAAAAGGTACTTGGCGGGCCGCCGATCGATATCGCGGCACCGGGTACGCGGCGCCTGATGCTCCTCTTGAACGTGAGGGACTCAGCGATCCAGCCCTCTCTCGACGAGATTGCCCGCCCGTGGGCAACAGATTTGGCATGTCTGCCCGGGGTAAAACGCGTGAGTCTGGATACGGCCAAGCGGCAGGTTGCCGGATATGGAGGCTTTCCCTGCGCTGCGATCCTCAGTCTTTGGCTGGAAGGCAGCATTCCTTCGGTCAATGCACTCGCCGCTCCCGATCCCCTCAAACTTGAAACTTGCGTGCTGACACAAGTCTACGAGACGCCTTCGGAGGAGCTGGCCGCCCGATACCGTTCCTGATCGGCCGCCGACAATTTCCTGCGCGCCTGTGACGTCAAGACCGGTGAGCAATTGTGCTAAGGTCGGCTCAGTGAGCATTTGCTGCTTGCAGTATCGAATCAAGACGCAACATCGGGCCAGGCCCTAACAATCAAGGAGTTTTCAGATGAGCTTCAGCTTCGATTTCAAGGCCAAGGCGGTTCTGGTCACAGGCGGGGCATCGGGCATTGGCTATGCCACCGCCGACCTGTTTTCACGTTCAGGCGCGGATGTTGTTATTGCCGACATCAACGAGGAAGGCCTGAAGGCTGCCGCCGCAAAGCTGAAAGCAGCGCATGGCGGCAAGCTGTTCGCCGTGTCCTGCGATTCCTCCAACCCCGATAGCTGTACCCGGCTGATCGACGAAAGCCTGAAGCTGCTGGGCAAGCTGGACATCGTCTGCAATATCGCTGGCGTTCTGGCAAATGGCCCGACCGAGGATTTTTCGGATGAGAGGTGGCTGAAGGTGCTTTCCGTCAACCTGAACGGTCCCTTCTTCATCAGCAAGCGCGCGATCCCGCATCTGCTGGAAAGCAAGGGCTGCATCGTCAATGTGGCATCGGCTGCCGGGTTGGTCGGCATTCCTTATGGTGCCGCGTACAGCGCTTCGAAATCGGGCGTCATCGGGCTGACCAAGGCGATGGCCGCCGAATATGCACGCCGCGGCGTGCGGGTGAACGCCATTTGCCCGGGTCATGTACTGACGCCGATGACGGCGGGCGGCGCCGATTTCGGCCCCGGTAGCGACATGGAACTGTTAAGCCGCCTGTCTCCGCTGACCGGCAAGGGTTCAGACCCTTCGGAAATGGCGGCGGCGATCGCCTATCTGGCGTCGGATGCGGCGGTCAACGCCACGGGCACGATCCTGAGCGTCGACGGTGGGCAAACAGCAATCTGAGCGGGAGAGAATTTATATGATCGACCTGGAAACGCTGATCGCCGAGCGCGAAATCGCTCGTGCGCTCGCCGGCTTCGCCCGTGCGATGGACGAACGGAACTGGGCTGGCATTGCCGAGATCATGATCGCCGGGGCCAGCGCCGATATCGGTACCGGTCCATTGGCCAGCCGCGACGACATTGTCGCCAACATGCGCTCCTTCCTCGACGATTGCGGGCCGACGCAGCATCTGCTCGGCAATCTGGTGATTGATGTCGATGGCGATGAGGCATTGAGCCGCTGCTATGTCAGCGACATGCACCTTGGGCTGGGCGACAAGGCCAGGCTGAGCTTTTCAACGCTGGGCGAATATCACGACAATTGGCGCAAGATCGGCGGGCGCTGGTGGATGGTCCGGCGCCGCAAACTGAACCGTGCCCATATCGGTGACATCAGCGTGCTTGGGGCCGGGCCGGACAACTGGAGCGGTTGAGCGCCCGCTCTTGTCCGCCAAACGCAAAGCGTCGGCAGCTTATTACCGCCGACGCTTTTTGCTTTTCCGGTGCTGCCGTGCGATCAGCCATATTGCCTGACGATCTCTTCAGGCACCGGCTTTTGCATTTTTCGGGCGGGGTTTGGTCTTCTTGCGAATCGCAGCCTTGCCGGTGCTGCGTGGCTGCGGCTTCGAGCTTGCTTCGAGTTCCGCCAGTGAATCCTCCAGATACTGCAGTATGCGCTGCATA
Organism: Gammaproteobacteria bacterium; assembly: GCA_016705365.1. Classification (NCBI taxonomy): domain Bacteria; kingdom Pseudomonadati; phylum Pseudomonadota; class Gammaproteobacteria; species Gammaproteobacteria bacterium. The sequence continues at coordinate 169,387 of JADIYI010000005.1, forward strand.
TGGGGCACGGTCTTGCGACAGGCGACCAATCCGAAGTCGACCAGATCATGGCGACTGATCACGGTTATGTTGAGGGCGCCGCCATCGATGATCAGCGAAAGCGGATACAGGCCGCTGAGCCTGGCGCCCTGCCAGAACATATGCTGTCGCGGTCCAGGCACGTGCGAGACGATCACATTGGCGAGGTTTTTGTCGGGGTTGCGTCCCAGCAAACCGCTCAGTGCGCCAGGCATCATCATGGTGGCCGCGTAGGCCGTCAACTGGCCGGGAGACAGCTTCTTGATGCGCTCCTTGTTGTATTGCATACAGTTCTTGATCGCGACGAGGCGCTCGATCGGGTCTTCGACGTTGGTCGCCAGATGCGCCAGCGTGAAAGCAATCTCGTTGCCTGCCGCGTCACTGCGCCGGCGCCGGACCGATACGGGTACGCCGGCGATCAGGGGAGCATCCGGCAGGGTGTCGACCTCCGCGAGATAGCGACGCAGGGCACCGCCGCACATGGCCAGAATGACATCGTTACTGGTCGCCTCGTGGGCTTTGGCGACGGCCTTGATGCGTGGCGTCGAGTAGGACTGCGCCGCAAACCGTCGCGTACCCGTAACCGGCTCGTTGAACAGGCAGCGAGGCGCCTGGCCGCCAATTACCAGGTTTGGATTGGCGGCCCGGTAATCGTCGATGCTGCTGCGTAGTTCGCGCAGCAAGGGCATGACCGACTTCACGCCTTCGCGAGTCAGCGAACGCAATGCGGCAATGCCGCCGACCGCCGGCGTCGGTACGGGCAGCGGTTGCGCGTTGTCGGACTTCATCGTCTCGACTTCCCAAAAGGCAGGCAGGTGCAGGGAATCCTCGACGTTCGTCGCCATGCATTTCACCAGCAAGCGGATCCCGGCAACGCCATCGACTACCGCGTGGTGGATTTTCAGGTAAACCGCGATTCGACCGTCCTCGAGACCTTCGATCAGGTAGATGCGCCACAAGGGGTACGCGCGATCGAGGTGGCCTCCGTGGAGACGCGAAACCATGGAAAGCAGTTCACGGACACGACCAGGTTCGGGCAACGCCAGATGCACGAAGTGGTGTGCAAGGTCGAAATCGCTGTCTTCACGCCAGTAATGCAGGCCATTGCGGCGAACCAGGCGCCAATTGAAGGGTGGGGCGGCCTTGGTGGACTGGCGCAATTTTTCCGCGAGCCGGGTCGCGAAATCCCCGGGAGCGCCGGCGGGTGGCTCGAACAGCATGAGCATGCCCACGTGCAGCGGTTGCCTGCGGCTCTCCAGCCGCAAAAAGGTGTCGTCCATCATGCCGAGCTTTTTCATGGCGATTGCATCCCTCGACCTTGTCAGCGGTTTCGTGTCTTGCAGGATACCAGCCGAATGCCGGCTCCTGCGACTGCCCGGGCATCTCGTCGCATCCAACGGTAACAGTTCGAGGCGGATCGAGCGCAAGAGTTCCAGGTGATCGCGCGGTGCACCCCGTGCGCGATCACGTGACGCGCAATACGATCTGCAGCATTTGCGTTCACTGCCGCATAGGCAGACAGATACTCGACCGCGACAAGCGCACCTTGAATTCGTCGGATCCGGTTCTCCGCGGTGATGCTGCCGGACGGCTCGCCCACCCGCATCGATTCGTCGGATGCCTGCACGTTCGATGCGGGAGTGCCTCAGCAACAGCCTCAGGGCATAATGGGGTCCGGACGATGTCGAAGTTCTGGATTTTTGACTGCTGAAAAAGGGAGAAGCCATTGGACAAGGTAATCTATGCGGTTTGGCGCAAGGATGGCACCAGCCGGGAAGAGTTCAACCGAATCTTGAGGGAAGAGGCCGCACCGAAGATTGCCGCACTCGATAATGTGCGCGGGCTAAGGCTCAATCTTCAAGACGCGCATGTCGTCCGGGCCGAGCCGCTACGCCAGACGGCCACGGATCCGCAGATCGATGCCGGCGTTCAGGTGTGGATGGATGTCAGCCACGACGCTTTCCGCAAGCCGATCGACGATATTCTTGCCGGCATTTCGAAGAACATCGGTGCATGGCAGGTGACGGAATCCGCCATCATTCCCAACAGCAAGCACCCCCCATGCGCGGGCGAGCGCACCGCAGGCTGGTCGCAGTTCTGCTATCTTCAGAAGCCCGAACGCCTGAGCTACGACGAGTGGCGTGACCATTGGCAGAATAGCCATACGCGGGTGGGGATCGATACCCAGTCCAATTTCGAATATCGCCAGCATCTGGTGGTTCGCGCTCTTGTCCCCGGCCCCAACGACTATGTGGCCATGGTGGAGGAATGCTTCCCCGCCGATGCAATGGACCATCCGGAAGTATTCTTCGACGCTGCGGGCGACCCGAAAAAGTTCGAAGACAATGTCAGAATAATGATGAAAAGTTGCGAAGGCTTTATCGACATGGGCGATCCGCAGACGATCGACGTGCTGCCGACCAGCCAATATGAGATCAAAAGGCCGGTCTGGAAGTAAATTTCCGATCTGAATGAATGGCCTGCCGGAAAGCGTCCGGCATACGGCTCGGCCAAGATCATTGGCGATGCCAAACCGGTAGCGCCCAATGATACGGGCGAAGGCCCGGAGCAGAATCGCCGCGTTGCCGCAGTCATGCTGCCCGCCGGATAACGATTCGAGAAGCCCTGCCAGCCCCGTTCGGCGTGGATCACCCGTCCACCGGAACGGGTGCTCCGGCGTATCACCCGCGCAAACGAGTACCGTGCGAGGCGGATTTGCTGGCAAATGAGGTGGTGTCAGCACTGCTACCAGCATGGCAACCGGCAAGTTCTCCGATGTAGGGATCGAAAACCACTACCTGCGGAGCAGCTCCGGAAATTTGCCGTGACGAGATCGAACGGATTGGGGATAGCAATCCTTTCATACTGCAGAAGGGCGATTTTTCATGCGAAGGCAAGATTCGGGTGGGCGTTGACGGTCAAGGGCAAAAGCGCTGCGATGAATTTCCATACGTGGCAGCCAGAATGCGCTTGCGCTCTTCATCGCTGGCCAAGCCGTCAGTCATCATTGCGGTTGCGGCGGATTCCATCCTTTGTCTTAGATCGGCTCTGTTCCATCGTATATCCTCGATGCTGCACATCGCGGCAGCCAGTTTTTTCAGTTCGTGCTCGACGTTTCGCGGCAGCGGATCTTTCAGAATGATCAGATCCCGATCGTCGATGGGTCGATATGCGAAAAGAGGACCTTGCTGGTCCGGCAGGTATCGTTTCATTACCCGCTCGTTCGCTTGCACAAACGAGGCCCGTGCCATACTGACAATATCGGCGGGTAACAGGTTGTAACTCATTTTGGTTGCACCGGGTATCAATGTGGCTATCCGTGCAAACTCCTGGTGAAAGGCAGCGCCGGATACCATGCCGTTCAAGCTTTGTTTGAGCGCCACCATTGCCGGACTCAATCCTGAATTGGTATCCCGCGCCGGAAACTCGAAACCGGTCAGATCATTTGTACCGAGTGCGTCGAGAAAGTCCGCCCCGATGTCGTTGCGGATCAGGCGTGCCCGGTCATAAACCCGGACAGATATCTGCTCGCGGCCTGTTACCATTTCCTGCGTATCGAAATACTGGTCGTAGAAGCCACGACTCTTTGGGCCAAGCTTGAACGCGGGATTTCCTCGGATTTCCCCGCCCTTTATGGCTTGCACGTAGGCTGAAACCACGTCTTCCATCTGCTCCCGGATATAGGTGACAAGTCTTAGCTGGAGGTTCGTCCGAGCCAAGCCGGTGAGCAGTTGCCGGTACTCGTCCGGTGACCAGAGAAAAAAATACTCGCTGGACAGAATGAGACTTTCCGCTGGTGACTGGTTCAACGCCCATCGAACCTGATCGACATGGTTTCGACGTTCCTCACGCAGTTGGGACCACCTTCCATGCACGTCATGCGCGACGGGTAACAAGCTCTTCGCGAGTCTTACCGCGTTCCCGGACGTAGTATGTCCCCCGGCAGCTTTTGAAATATTTTTTGGATCGCCAAGCGTGGGGTAATCGAAGCCCGCTTCGAGCAGGCGCTCACGATTGAGTGCAAGGAATGTCTGCAGCGCCGATGTTCCCGTTTTCGGGTAGCCGGCGTGGATTATCAATTCCTTGACGGACATGTCATGAACTCCGGGATAGCGCGCGCCCCGCAAACTGATTGCGCCCGGACACCTGCGGACTCGTCTGCCCGCAATCCCGACACGTGTGTTGCCATGCTGTTTTCCCGAACTACGGACGAGTGGAAATCTGTAAAAGTGCAATATGATCAGTTGTGTTCATCGCGTCAACGATTGACCTTCAATGGGCCAGCGCCCGCACACCACGGCGAACTCGGCGCGATTTCCGGACATCAGCGCCTCCGCGTCTCCCGCGCACCGTCCCGCCGCGCGCTGGCGCGCCGGAACACGGATGCGCCAACGGATTCATTCTCCCGTGAATTGTGGCTCGCGCTTTTCCTTGAACGCGCGCGGCCCCTCGCGCGCATCGTGCGTCATCATGACTTTGGCGGACTCCTGCGCTTCGCGCGTGAACGCATCGCTCCACGACTCGGTGTGACTCTCGAGCGCGGTACGCTTGATGGCGGCAAGTGCGAGCGGGGCGTTCGCCGCGATGCGCGCGGCGAGTGCCTCGGTGCGTGCGATCAGTTCGTGCGGTGCGACGACTTCGCTGACGAGGCCCCAGGCGAGCGCGGTCTGTGCGTCGATGGGCTCGCCGGTCAGCAGCAGGCGCATCGCGTGCGCGTAGGGGATCTGGCGCATCAGCCGTACCATCGAACCGCCGCCGGGCACGATGCCGACCTTCGGCTCCGGCAGGCCGAACTGCGCATGGCTCGCGGCGATACGCACGTCGGTTGCCTGCAGCAATTCGCAACCGCCACCCAGCGCGCGGCCGTTGATGGCAGCAATCACGGGTTTGTAGAGCGGTTCGCCCTTCAGCAGCATCCTGTCGCTGATCGCGGGGTCGGCCAGCAGGCGCTCCTCGACCGCATTTTCCGGCTTGCGCGTGCCGGTCCACAGCGGTATCAGTCCACCCAGATCGCCGCCGCAGCAAAAGTCGCGCTCGCCCGCGCCGGTGAGCACCGCGACGCGGATATCGCTGTTGTCGCGCACCTCCTGCCAAGTGTCGGCGAGGGTGACGAAGGCCGCGGGGCTCAGTGTGTTGCGTGCCTCGGGCCGGTTGATCGTGATCCATGCGACCGCGCCGCGGCATTCGAACAGGATGTCGCTCATGGGGAGAATCCTCGCATTGATCGGGTGTCGGCGCCGGGCGCCAGCGCGATTGCGGCGCGAAGGAGCGGCGCCCGTCGGGGCGCATGCCCACGGAAGCATCCTTCACCTGGCCGTCGCGCATTGTAAGCACAGTCGGGACGCGGGCAACCCGGTACCGCTCGCACGGTACATGAAAGAGTGTTCACGTCCTGATTGACTTGTATCCGGGTCATTGGCAATGTTCAGACGCCAGATACGGGGGGGGCCGGCGTCGCCGACCCGGGCTGAGGCCCGATGGCAGGAAACGGCGAGGCATGAAATGAAGCAGCTGCAGACGATTTTTTCCGCCATGGTGTTCACCGGCGTGAGCCTGGCCATGACGGCGACCGGGGCGGGTGCGGGCGAACCCGGCCTGATGCAGGGCTTTCCGCCGGCGCCGGAGCAACAGGTGTTGCGCACGAACTTCATGGTTCCGCCGAACAACCGCTGGGCCTTCCAGCACATCCGCGAGTTGCAGCCCACGCGCGAGGTCTGGCGCGGCGATGGCCCCGTCTCGAAGCTGTCTGAAACAGCGGCGGATCTCGGCAAGATAACGGCAGCGGTGCGCGATGGGCGGATCATCAGCCTCGACCAGCTGCTCGAGGAGTCGCACACCGACGCGTTCCTGATCCTGCACCACGGCAAGCTCGTGTTCGAGCGCTATATGAACGGCCAGCAGCGCCATACCCAGCACCAGATGTTTTCGGCCACCAAGTCCTTTGTCGGCACGCTGATGCTGTTGCTGATCGAGCAGGGGCGAGTCGATCCGGCACGGACCGTTGCCTCCTACGTGCCGGAGCTCGAGGACAGCGGCTTTGGCGACGCCACGGTGCAGCAGGTGCTCGACATGACCAGCGCCATCGCGTACTCGGAAGTCTACGACGATCCGAACTCCGATATCTGGCGCTATGGCTGGGTATTCGGCCTGTGGGGCGCGCCACCGGCCGGCTACGACGGACCGCTGACGGTTTACGGTTACCTGCCCACGCTGAAGAAACAGGGCGAGCACGGACACGGATTCCATTACGTGACGCCGAACACCGATGTGCTCGGCTGGATCATCCGGCGGGTAACCGGCAAGTCGGTGGACCACAACATCGAGGAAGTGCTGTGGCAACCGCTCGGCGCCGAGCGTGACGGTTACATCTGGCTCGATGCCGGTGGCACCGAGATGGCCGGCGGCGGGCTGAACATCACGGCGCGCGATGCGGCGCGCTTTGGCCAGATGATCCTGCAGGGCGGCAAATTCAACGGCCGGCAGATCCTGCCTGCCGCGGTGACTACGCGAATCCTGCAGCACAAGGGCGATCCGGAGGTGTTCACGCGCATCTACAGCCAGTTCGAGGGCACCGAGTGGTACGGCACGATCGCTTACGCGTACCACGACCAGTGGTGGACCTTCAACAACGCGCACAAGGCAGTCAGTGCGATCGGCGTGCACGGCCAGTACATCTACCTGGATCCGGTTGCGAATATGGTAGTGGTCAAGCAATCCTCGAGCCCGGACGCCGAAGGTGGCGCCAACGAGTCGAACGACACCGACGGTCCGCTGCTCTATCAGGCGCTCGCCGAGCAGCTGATGAAGCGCTAGAGTTCAGCAGTCCCCGGGGCGTTGCACGACACGGCACGCGCCAGTGCCGATAACCTCAGTCCGGTTGGGCCTGTTCTCCGGATAGCTCCCCGAGATGGAACAGCCCATATCCTGAAAGCACCACCTGCGGCAGCGCCATGCCGACCACCACGCCCGGCTTGTCGGCGCGGATTTCGTTTGATGCGTCGGTAAAGGGATCCGTAACCGTCGCGAGCAATTGGCCACTGCTGACCGTATCGCCGAGCTTGGCTACCGGTAGATAGACACCACCCTGGCCGCGCGGCACGCGGACCCAGTATGACTTGCTCAGCAGCTGCGCGGTGCCCGTCGATTGCTCCGATTTGAGCATGCCGAGATGGGTCATGACACCGAGCACGCCTTGTGTGCCGCGGACGATTTCCGCCTCCACGAATATGTTTGGCGGTCCTGATTCGTAGATGATGGCGGGGATGCCGATATCCATGGTCTCGCGGCGCAGGCTGCCTTGCGGACCGCTGCCCGGCACGATGATTCCCAGGCCGAAGCTGCGCGCCATTGCCAGCGCACCGGGGTTCGTGGTGTCGACGCGAATCTGTGCCAGGTTGGTGCGCAGGTTCGAACCCGTGTGCAGGTCGACCAGGTGGGTGCAGCCGCGGATCACGCCGGAAAACACGGCGTCGGCGAGGATCGCCGCCACACTTCCGTTGGGGCTGCCCGGAAAGTAGCGATTGAGATCGCGCCGATCCGGAAGGTAGCGGTTTGCAGTGCGGAAGCCCGAGGCATTGATCGCCGGCAGAACGATCAGCGTGCCAGCCAGCGCGTTCGGGTCAACGCTGGAGAACACCCGGCGCGCGATTTCGACACTGTTGACCTCGTCGCCGTGAATACCCGACGTGACGCACAATGTCGGACCCGGCACCGTACCGCGGCTCGCGAAGATGACGAAATCGATGAAGCTGCCCTCGAAGCTGCGTGCGCCGCTGAAGGAGAATTTTTTTCTGACGCCGGGTGCGATCATCTCGCGCGCAATCTCGACCGGTCCCCAGTCGGCGCGGGCGCAGTCCGCCGCTGCCAGCCAGAATGCCAGCAGCGATGTGATCAGGGCGCGCTGTCGGAGGCGCGCAGCCGACTGCCGCCCTCGCGGGTGCCGGTGCTTGAACAGGTCGACGAGTGGCGCAACGAAGCGTCCAGGGAGCCGGATCATAAGCAGGGAATCCATCAATTTCAGGGGTGGTCAAGGTGGGAGGATAAGTAGCACAAAAGGGCTGTCTGCCGAAAGCCCCGGTTGCGCAGCGCGTCAGGCCCCTGGGTTGCTCAGTGCGTAGTCACGATTTCCAGGCGTAGCGATTCCAGCTCGGGCGCGTCCGGTGCGACCGCTTGTGCGCGCTCGAGAAATACCGTGGCCAGATCGCGATCGCCGCGCTCGAGCGCGCTGCGGATCATGAGCCGATATTGCGTCACGATGTGCTGCAGTCCGGTGTGCGCCTGGGCGTTGTCGGGGTCAATGGCCAGTACCGCGAGGTAGTTGGCCCAGGCGCTGTCCTCGAACGGTGTCGTCAGGCGCCGCTCGCGCAGTGCCACTTCCGCGCGCTGCACCACGTAGCGCGCCTGCTGCGCCAGCCGTGCATCGACCACGACCGGCGGCGGTGTTTCCGCCGGCGCCACTTCCGCGCTGTCAGCCACGAGCGGCGGCGCGTCTGCCGCAACCGTTGCAGCCGCATCCTGCGCGACAACCGGCGGCGCGGTCGCAACCGGTTGCGCTGGCGCCGGCAGCGGTTCGGTCGAACTCGCAGCCGCTGGCTCGCTTGCAGCATCGTTCGTTGCCGCGCTCACGAGTGCGTCGAGCGCGGCGACATCGTATTGCTCGGAGGGCAATTGCACCGGGTCGGAAAACATCAACTTCAGTGCCGCTGCCACCAGCAGTGCACACACCACGGCGGCAGCTGCCAATCGCTTCGGGCTCGCTCCCGGTTGGGCAGGTTGGGTTGGGCGCTGCTCGCTGGAGGGGGGGGCAGCGGTGGTGTCGTCATCATCATCATCATCATCGCCGGCAATATCGCCGAGCTGGTCCGCCACCGTGGCGTGCGGCAGCTTCAAGCCTCCGGCCTTGAAGCGCGCAATCAGGCGCGAAACCTCCTCGATCTCCGGAACCTTGTCTTCGACGGCCTCGGGAATGCTGTCGTTGCGCGGCGCTCGGATCCTGGCCTCACGCCCCAAACTGCCTGGCGGCAGCTGCAAGGCAGCGCCGTTCCCGGCATGGCGTGAGCTGGTCTTGCTTCCTGGCCCACTCAGCCCGGCACGCAACGTCGGCAGGCGAGCAACCACGACATGCTCGAAAGCGCCGAGCAGCAACTGGAGATGCTCGTGCTCGATATGCAGTTCGCCGCAGCAGCGCACGAACGACTCCACGCTCCGGCGTGCGGTCAGCGCCTGGGCGGGCAGGGTCGGATTGCCGCTGTCCCGGGTTTCGGCGTCGTGCTCATCCGCACGCTTCAGAATCATTTGCAATGTGTCGGCAAGCTCGCCCTCGAGCACGCTCGAATGCAGCGACGCAAACGGGACGACTACCGCGCCTGGGGCCGGCGCCTCGAGCAGGCGGCGGATATCGGCGCGGAACGCGGCGCTGATTGCCACCTGGCGCGCACGCAGTTCACGCACTGCCTCGATGCAGCGTCGGTGTGCGGCCTCCGGGGCTGCGCAGGCGGTGTAAAACAGGGCGTCAAGACAGTCATTGAATACCTCGGTGACTGCCGCGTCCATGGCGGTGCAGACCCGGTCGGTGACATGGGGTACAGGCACAGCGGACACCGGGTCGCGCAAGGCGCTCTCCGGGGCGATATTCTGCAAGCGCGGATCTGGGTGCATCATGCTGTTTAGCAAGATCCGGGCACAAAAACATTTTATCCAGGGAAAACATCGAGATATCTCCGCTGCCGGTATGACTCAGAGGCCCCGATAGTTAAATATCTCGACACTACTGTGCCGAGCGCTCGCGCCCCTCTTCGATGTTCACACCGCCTGCGTGCCGTGACACGCCTTGGCCTCAATCATTGCTTTGCGCCTGGTCTGCCCCCGACGCACGCGCCCTGTCCAGCGCGGCACGTGCGAGCGCTGCCCACTTGCGCAACATTTTTTCCGCTTCGGTGCGGTTGGTCAGCGATGTTTGCCAGGTCATCCGGCCCATGTCGCGGGCTTCCTCGCGGTCAGCCGCTCGCGCCAGGATCTCGCCGCTCGCGCCATCGAACAGCTCGATGTAGAGCGTCATCGCGCCGGCGCTGGTGGCGAAGCTGCGGCTCCTGCCGGCAGTCATCACATCGGGTGCGGTGATATCGAGGTCGATTATGGCGGGGCGCAGGATCAGTACATCGTCGCCGCCTTCGGTGACGATTTCATAACCGCCCTTGTCTTGCAGTTCCTCGACAAAGATCTTGCGGAACTCCTCGGCGAGATTTTTCTTGATCCGCTCCATATCCGCGCTGCCGATGCGCAAACCACTGCTATTCTGGTCGCGCTGCCAGTTCTTGCGAAACGCGACATGACAGTCGAGCAGCGCCACGCGTTTGTAGGACGAAAGGTCTGCACCGGGTCGGGTGTAGAGCATCTGGGCATTCGGGCTTTTCACCCGTTCCAGCCCATCGTAGCTGGTCTCGGCGGGCTCGCCGCCCGATGCCGCACCCGACAACAGGCACAGGAGCAAGGTCGTGGCGCAAATGCGTGGAATGCCGAAGTGCATAAATACCTCCCCAGGTCACATGGTGTTCAGCCACAGGATATCCGGTATCCATGCGGGTGCGCCAAGGCTTTTTCGCGCACGGCCTCTACCCGACCGGTACGCACCGTGCCTGCCGCCGCGCACAGCGGCACCCGCGCAACCCGGACGCGGCAAAAGTATACTGTCGCCCGTTGTGCACCCGAGGAGGCTCGCAATGAGCATCGACTGGAATCATTTCACCCCGTGGGCCTCGTTGTCCGGGGGTATCCTGCTGGGACTGGCGGCCGCGTTCTTTATCCTGGTGAACGGCCGCGTGCTGGGCATCAGCGGCATTCTTGGCGGAGTGCTGCGTCCGAGCCCGGCAGATGTGGGATGGCGCCTGGCGTTTTTGCTCGGGCTATTGGCCGCGCCGCTGGTGTACCCGCTGGTGGCCACCGCACCCGAGGTGCGCATCGATGCGGGCTGGATCACGCTGGTGGTTGCCGGGATGCTGGTCGGCGCCGGTACGCGTTACGGGTCGGGTTGCACCAGCGGACATGGTGTATGCGGGTTGTCACGACTGTCGCCACGCTCGCTGGTGGCCACGCTTGCATTCATGGGCGCGGGATTTGTCACCGTCTACCTGGTGCGTCACGCGCTCGGCTGATCACCGGATTTGCAGCAGGGGAGTCTTCCATGCAACGTGTTTCCGAATTCCTGGTCGGTTTGCTGTTTGGCATCGGCCTTGTTCTTTCCGGCATGACCGATCCTGGCAAGGTGCTCGGATTCCTCGACCTGGCGGGCGACTGGGATCCGTCGCTGGCCCTGGTGATGGGTGGCGCCATCATGGTCGGCGTGTTCGCATTCGCGGTTGCGAAGAAGCGCACCACGACCTTTCTCGGTGGTGCATTGCATCTGCCGACCGCCAGCGACATCGACCCGCCGTTGATCGTCGGCAGCCTGGTGTTCGGCATCGGCTGGGGCCTGGCGGGTTTCTGCCCCGGCCCGGCACTGGTATCGCTGGGTGCCGGGCAGCCGAAGGCGCTGGTCTTCGTGGCGGCAATGATCGCGGGAATGATGCTGTTCGACCGGGGCCGGCGGTGGCAGCCCGGCCGGTCGTGAATTGGCGCTTCATTGCACACGCATCGCGTCGAGCCGCGAATGCCGATGGCGCAGCCCGGCTGCGGTTGCCGGCAATAACCTGATCTGGCGCGTTGCGATCCCGGAGGCTGATGCATGAAAACCTGTTCCGTCGTTGCGCTGCTGGGCGGCACCGTTCCCGTTGGCGAAGTCGTGCGGGTCAATGGCTGGGTTCGTTCCAAGCGTGATTCGAAGGCCGGCATTTCGTTTGTCGAAATCCACGACGGCAGCTGTTTTCATTCGATACAGGCAGTGGTCCCGGACAGTCTTGGCAACTACCGGAGCGAGGTGCTGCAGATCGGCACCGGATGCTCGGTTTGCGTCACCGGTGTGCTGGCAGCTTCCGAGGGCAAGGGGCAGGCGGTTGAAATACAGGCGAGCGAAGTCGCCGTGCTCGGATGGGTGGAAGACCCCGAGTCCTATCCGATCGCCAAGAAACGGCACAGCTTCGAATACCTGCGGACGGTGGCGCATCTGCGGCCACGCACCAACACCTTTGGCGCAGTCACCCGGGTACGCACCACGCTTGCAAATGCGATCCACAATTATTTCTACCAGCGCGGTTTTCACTGGATCAACACTCCGATCATCACCGCCAGCGATTGCGAAGGTGCCGGTCAGCTGTTTCGCGTCAGCACCCTGGACCTGGCGAATCTTCCCGTGGGGCAGGGCGGCAAGATCGATTTCAGCCAGGATTTCTTTGGCGCCGAGTCATTTCTGACGGTATCGGGGCAACTCAATGTCGAGGCCTACTGTCTGGCGATGAGCAAGGTCTACACTTTTGGCCCCACGTTCCGCGCCGAGAATTCCCACACCAGCCGTCACCTGGCCGAATTCTGGATGGTGGAGCCGGAGATCGCTTTTGCCGATCTCGCCGCCAACGCCGACCTCGCGGAGGATCTGCTGACCAGCGTGCTGCGGACCGTGATGGACAGGTGCGAGGACGACCTGGCGTTTTTCCAGCAGCGTATCGACAAGGACGTGCTCGACAGGCTGCGACTGGTGATCGACTCCAGATTCGAGCGCATGGAATATTCGGAGGCCGTCGCGATTCTCGCCAGCTGCAAGGAACGCTTCGAATATCCCGTGAAATGGGGGCTCGATCTGCAATCGGAGCACGAGCGCTACCTGACGGAAAAGCATGTCGGGCGGCCGGTGATCCTGATGAACTACCCGGCCGGGATCAAGGCGTTCTACATGCGTCTCAACGATGACGGAAAAACGGTGGCGGCGATGGATGTGCTGGCACCGGGAATCGGCGAGATCATCGGCGGCAGCCAGCGCGAGGAGCGGCTGGATGTGCTCGACCGGCGCATCGACAACGAAGCGATGAAGGAACAGTTGTGGTGGTACCGTGATCTACGCCGCTACGGTACCGTGCCGCATGCGGGTTTTGGCCTCGGGCTGGAGCGCTTGCTGCTCTACGCCACCGGGATGGAAAATATCCGCGATGCGATTGCCTTTCCGCGTACGCCGGGCAGCGCGCATTTCTGAGCGCGTGTTGCCTGGCGGGGCGCGCGTCATGCCATGGCGCGGCATGATGCCCCGTACGCTCCGGGCATCCGGCACGGCGCGCACCGTGGCGCTTGCACGGGAATTGCAAGCGGCGGGAATCGAATCGAGGCAAGTCGTGCATGCGCTAACCATCAGCGAGCTTGGTGACAGCACGATCGTGCTGTGTTTCGGCAACCGTATCGAGGCGGACGTCAACGCGCGGGTTCTCGCGGTGTTCGGGCAACTCGCCGCCGCCGCCTTGCCGGGTATCGTGGACCTGGTGCCCGCCTACAGCACGCTGACGGTTTTCTTCGACCCCGATGTCCGGGATGCCCGGTCGTTGGGCGCCGTGCTGCGGCGTATCGTCGAAGAAACGCGGTTGCCGCCTGCACCGTTGCGACGGATCGAACTGCCGGTTTGCTACGAGGGTGAATACGCGGTCGATCTCGAAGCGGTCTGCGAGCACAGCGGGCTGAGGCGCGAGGAGGTGGTGCAGCGCCATCGACAGGTCGATTATCGGGTGTGTTTCATCGGCTTTGCGCCGGGCTTTCCCTATCTCTCCGGGCTCGATGCGGCACTGCATATGCCGCGTCGTGCCACAGCACGGCTTGCGGTGCCGGCAGGATCGGTGGCTATCGGCGGCGCCCAGACCGGTGTTTATCCGGGCGTCACACCGGGTGGCTGGCACATCATCGGACGCACCCCGCTCGAGCTGTTCGACCCGGCGCGCGAGCCCATGTGCCTGCTGCGCGCAGGTGATTCCTTGCGTTTCGTGCCGATTGCTGCTGCCGATTTTGTCCGGCTGCGAAAGAGCAAGTCCGCGGCTTACAACCCATGATCCGGGTAATCGCAGCCGGCATCTGCAGCTCGCTGCAGGATCTCGGGCGCATTGGATGGCAAGCGCAGGGTATCGGTCCATCGGGTGCCATGGATGCCTGGGCCGCACGGGTCGCGAACGTGCTGCTCGACAACGACGAGAACGCCACGCTTCTCGAGATGTGTGTGAACGGCGCACAGCTGCAGGTCGAGCGTGCGAACTGGTTTGCACTCACCGGCGCCGATATGGATGCACGGATCGACGGGCAGGCGGTGCCGTTGTGCCGGCCGGTGTGGTTCGAGCAGGGTAGCAGGATCATGTTTTCGGCCGCGCGTCGCGGTTGCCGCGCTTACCTGGCGGTGCGGGGAGGCTTTGCCGCCGATCGCTGGCTGGGCAGCACCGCCACCGATATCCGTGCCCGGCGTGGCGGCATCGACGGGCGCGTGCTGCGGCGCGATGATCTGCTGCGCTATCAGCGCGTTGCACCCGTCGCAAGCCCGCGCCGCGTTACCTGGTCAACCTGTCTCGCGCTTCCTGCGGCGGATTCTCCTGTTGAACTCGCGCTGATTCCCGGCCCCGCGCTGATGCAACTCGAGGTCGCGGCACGACGGGTGTTCGAGGAGCGTGGTTTCACGGTGAGCAAGGATGCCGACCGGATGGGACTGCGTCTCGGGGAATCGTTGCCCTCTGCCGACCGCGTGCCCGCGATACTGTCGCAGGCGGTGATGTTCGGCGCGGTGCAATTGCCGCCCGATGGAAAGCCGATAATACTGGGCGCGGATCGCCAGACCACGGGCGGCTACCCGCTGCTTGGCGTGGTGGCCGGCGTCGATCATCGGGGAGTGGCGCAGTTGCGCAGTGGCGATTGCCTGCGGTTCAGGCTGCTGGATGTGGCGGGCGCGCAAAGCGCGTGGCGGCTGCGCGAGCAGCGGCTGCGACGATTCCGCCTGGCGGCCCAGGCATGGTGGCGAGGGTGTGCATGAGTAGTGTGATCGACCTCAATGCGGATATCGGAGAAAGCCATGGCGCATGGCGCATGGGCGATGATGCGGCCCTGGTACCACTGGTTTCCTCGGCGAATATTGCCTGCGGTTTTCATGCCGGCGATCCGCGGGTGATGGCCGACAGCGTGGCGCTGTGCCTGCGCCATGGCGTGAATATCGGTGCCCATCCCTCCCTGCCCGATCGCGAGGGCTTCGGGCGCCGGCACATGGATATCTCGCTCAGCGAGATCTACCAGGGCGTGCTCTACCAGGTTGGCGCGCTCGCGGGGTTTGTGCGCGCGCAGGGCGCGGTGCTGCGTCATGTGAAGCCGCATGGCGCGCTTTACAACAGGGCGGCAACGGATCGCGCGGTTGCCGATGCGATTGCGCGCGCGGTGCACGATTTCGATCCGCGGCTCGCCCTGGTCGGGCTTGCGCGATCGCAACTGATCGAAGCCGGGCGCGCTGCCGGTTTGCGCATGCTCGCCGAAGGGTTCGCCGATCGGCGTTATGGCGGCGCGGCGTTGCTGGTGCCGCGCGCTGATCCGCGGGCGCTGATCGCGGACATTGACGAGGCTGAACGACAGGCGTTGCGCATCTGCCTCGAAGGCCAGGTTGTCGGCATCGAGGGAACGGTACTCGCGCTCGATGTGGACACGTTGTGTATTCATGGTGACGAACCGAACGCACCCGCGTTTGCGGCCCGGCTGCGCGAGCGCCTGCTCGCCCGGGGCGTGAGGATCGGGGCGCGCCGCGAATGACGCCGGCAGGCGGCTGGCACCCTGCTGATCGATCGAGGCGTGATGGGAGCCGGGTTTGCCCGGCTGACGCACGATTCTGAATGCAACGTAATCCGGCGGGCGTTTACTCGGATCGTGCTGCTGCTATATAAGAACTGCATACCGGCCGTCGCGGCCAGAACCGGAGCATATTCCCATGACGCTGTTACCGACCACCGAACTGGAAGTGTGCGAGTCCAAGCGCAGTCGCAATCCACCGATCCCGATCGGCTGGTATGCGGTCGCGTGGAGCAAGGAGCTGCGCCGTGGCGAGGTGCGGCCATTGCATGCGTTCGCGCGCGAGCTGGTGCTCTATCGCACACGTTCCGGTCAGGCGGTGGTCCAGGATCCGTTTTGTCCGCACATGGGCGCGCATCTCGGGCACGAGGGCAAGGTGGTTGGCGAGACCATTGCCTGTCCGTTTCATGGCTGGCGTTATGACGCTGCGGGGATTTGCGTGGAAATTCCCTATTGCGAGGAAATTCCCGCGCGCGCGCTGCGCAGCTGGCATGTCAGGGAAGTCAACGAGATGGTGTTCGTGTGGTATCACCCCAAGGGCTACGAACCGGCGTGGCAGGTGCACGCTGTGCCCGAGATCGGCGCACCGGACTGGAGCGAACCGCGCCACATCGAGTTCGAGATCCCGGTCCATGTGCAGGATATGTGCGAGAACACCTGTGACCCGGTGCATTTCAAGTATGTACACAAGATGGTCAGCGTGCCGCCATCGGATATCAGCTTCGATGACGACGGGCGCGTGATGACCATGGTCACCGAAAACAAGGCCGCCGAGTTTCCCTGCGTGCTGACCGCGACGGTGCACAATATCGGCCTCGCGGAAGTCCGCCTGAGCTACGGTCCCGGCGCGGAAATGATCACCTATTCGAGCTCCCTGCCGATCGACGAGAACCGTACCCTGACACGCTGGTCGCTCACGGTGTCCAACAGCATCGTGGATATAACCGGCGATCAGCACATCAATGGCATCATTGCCGGTATCCAGCAGGACCTGCCGATCTGGCGCAACAAGGTACACAAGACCCAGCCGGTGTTCTGCAAGGCCGATACCGGGCTGGTGCAGTTCCGCAAGTGGGTGCGTCAATTCTATGTGAACTGAAAAAACCGGTTAGGCGTGCCGGACAGGAAATTCCCATCCCATCGTTTCATTGGCGGGAGATATCGATGGCGACACAGAGCATTGCATCGTTGCGGCAGCGAGCGGGCAGTTTCGACTGGGGACATGCGGTCGAAATCGCCGATATTCGCGGCGCGGTGGCGATCACCGGCGTGGGAGAGAGCGCCTACAGCGGAGCCTCGGGCAGGAGTGCGAAGGCGATGGCGCTGGAGGCGGTCGAGCGCTCGATTGCCGATGCCGGCCTCACACCCGCCGAAATCGACGGTCTGATGTCGACACGCAATGTGGCGGACCAGATAACCCCCGCGGATTTTCACGCGCATTTCGGCACCGCGCATGAGCTGTGGTACAGCGAGGAGGGTGGCGCGATGATCTGGGCCGCCACCTGTGTGGCGCCGGCGGCGGCCGCGCTGCGCGCGGGCAAGGCGCGTCATATCGTGAACGTGTTCGCGGTCGACTGGGCATCGCGCCGCGCGGCCGGCACCGGCACACCGGGCGACTGGCATGCCGGGGAGTCGATGAAAGCCTGTTTCGAGTTGCCCTACGGCTGGTATCCGCAACCGGTGTACATGGCGACGCAGGCTTGCCGGCATATGCATGATCATGGCACCACCGCCGGGCAATTGGGGGAGATTGCGGTGGCATTCAGGCGCCACGCCAACGGTCATCCGGACGCCGTGATGCGCTACAAGAAGCTGGCGATGGAGGACTATCTCGCCAGGCCGATGTTTGTTGACCCGCTGCGCATCGAGGATTGCTGTCTGGTCTCTGATGGAGGCGCGGCGTTCGTCATGAGCACGCCCGAGCGCTCGCGCGATATGCCTCATGTGCCGATAGTGGCCGAGGGCGTGGGTCACGGCATGATCGACACCACGCCTTATATCAGCCAGCAGAAAATCCTGACTGCCACGCCGCAGACGTTCTCCGCGCCGTGGGCTTTCGCGATGGCCGATATCACGCCGCGGGAGATCGATGTGCTGGCACTCTACGACTGCTTCTCGATTACCGCGCTGATGATGATCGAGGACATGGGCTTCTGCGCCAAGGGCGAAGGCGGTGCCTTTGTCTCGGGAGGGCGTCTGCATTTCGATCGCCCACGCGCCAACGGCGGCATTCCCTGCAATACCCATGGCGGTTTGATGTCGCATGCTTATGTGCTCGGCATTGCGCACGTGGTGGAACTGGTGCGCCAGTTGCGCGGCGAGGCAGCCAACCAGGTGCGTGATGCGCGGGTTGGCGTTTACGGTGGCTTCACGGCGGCGGATGCGTCCGCGCTCGTTTTGAGGAGAGCCTGAGATGACACCGTTCGGACCCGAGAGTGACGATCCGCTTGTCGAACCTTTCTGGCGCGCCGCGCGCGAGGATCGGCTGGTGCTGCCCTACGATCGCGACAAAGACGCCTGGTGCTGGTATCCACGGGCGGGAGCACAATTGCAATGGCGTGAAGTGGGAGGTGGCGCGACGCTGGTTGCCTGGTCTGTCGTGCGCGGCCCGGTAAATCCCCTGTTTGCGCAGCCCTATGCACCGGCACTGGTTACGCTGGATGCAGCACCGGGCGTTCGCCTGGTAACGCGCATTGTCGATTGCGTGTTCGAATCGCTGCGCTGTGACATGCCGCTCGAACTCTGCTTCCGCACCCTGAAACCGCGCGCCAGGGCGGAGTTCCGCGCACCGGTTTTCCGTCCGCGTGATGCTGCACTGCGCCCGGTGGCGAACGGTTGATCCCAATGTGTCGGCGAGATGGGCACTGCGCCGCAATGCGTTTTTTTGCTGCAGTGACAATCGCCCGCGGGAAAAAAATTCGCGCCGTCCTCGCCGCGCGATCGGTGCGGAAGATTATTTTTCCTGGTGCGTTTGCGGATGCCAAATATTTCCACACGCGTTGGTTTGAAATGTGCTATTTAAGTTAGGTGGAATCCGCGTGGATTCCCATCCATCAGCAACGGGAGATAACCGATGGCAGAGACGAAACCGGCGAAGAAGCCTGCAGCCAAGAAGGCGGCAGCCAAAAAACCTGCAGCCAAGAAAGCAGCGGCGAAGAAGCCTGCTGCGAAAAAGGCGGCGAAGAAACCTGCAGCGAAGAAAGCAGTGAAGAAGCCTGCAGCGAAGAAGGCGGCGGCAGCGAAGAAGCCTGCAGCGAAGAAAGCAGTGAAGAAGCCTGCAGCAAAAAAGGCAGCCGCGAAGAAGCCTGCAGCGAAGAAGGCCGCAAAGAAGCCCGCAGCAAAGAAAAAAGCAGCTGCGAAGAAGTAAATTCTTCGTCTCGGGAGCACATGGACGTGCCAGGCTGATTTTTTCTCCGTGCTCCGCGACATCGCATCGGAGCAGCTTGCCGCTGACGCGGCGCAACGGTCCCGGGAAGCGGCCGCAACCCACATCAAGAGCGCATCGAGTCGCGCTCAGGGTGCTCGTCTCCCCCCTGATTTCATGATCGGTTTCCTCGTCTCCACCGGCAGCGCCCTGTTTCTTGCCTGGGTGATGGTTATCGCGGGAGCGCGCAAACTTTGCGCTCCGCTTAATCATGCCGCGCATATCGATGCCTATGAACTGCTGCCCGATGCGAGCGGCAGGCTGCTGGTGGTTCCGCTCGCGCTTGCCGAGATTGCCGCGGGTTGCGCACTGGTGATCGGGAGCACCCGGGATGCCGGTGCGGCGCTTTCGCTGTTGTTGTTGCTGATCTACAGTGCGGCGATCGCGATCAACCTGTGGCGCGGGCGGGTCGATATCGACTGCGGCTGCGGCGTCGGGGTGCGGCTCAGCGCCTGGTTGCTGCTGCGCAACGCGATACTCATGTTTTGTGCGGCGGTTGTCTGCTGCATTCCCGCTGGTGATGGGGAACGGCCAATCTGGCCGGCGGTGCTGGTCTCGATCCTGCTGGCGCTGTCATACAATACGGGCGAGTTCCTGCTGCGGCGCGATGAGTTGCTGCGCGATGACTGAGCGAACTGATTCCCGGAGGGGGCAATGGCCGAATTGAGTTTTGTGATCGAGAACGGTGTCGGAGTCATCACCCTGGATCGGCCCGAGACGCTCAACGTGTTCTCGAACCCGATGATCGAGGAACTCGGCGAGCTCTACCGGCGTTGTGATTCCGATGCCGAGATCAGGGTCGTGGTGCTTACCGGCACGGGAAAGGCGTTTTCCGCCGGTGCCGATCTTTCGCAGGGCGACGTATTCGCTGCGGCGGGCGAGATGGAAATCACGTCCTGCCCGCTGTCGATGCAGGCCTGGGAGGTGCGCAAGCCGGTGATTGCGGCATGCAATGGGCATGCGCTCGGTATCGGCCTGGGCATCGCGATGCAATGCGATATGCGGGTGTTCGCACTCGAGGCGAAGTACGGATTCCTCCAGAACCGCCGCGGTGTGGTTGCCGATTTCGCCATCGAATACCTGCTGCCCCGACTGATCGGCTTCGAGCGTGCGTTCGAAATGATCGTTCGCGGTGTCCGCATCGATGGCGCACAGGCCCTGCGCTGGCAACTGGCGGGGCGCGCCGTGGCTGCCGACGAGGTGCTGGCAACGGCGATGGAAATCGCCACCGACATGGTGGCGAACTGTTCGCCGCTGGTCATGGGCATGCACAAGCGCCTGCTCTGGCGCGGGCTCGATTCGCTGCGGGACGAATTCGTCGCGCTGGAAACACGGGCGTTGGTTCACAGCGTGCGTCAGGCCGATGCACTGGAAGGCGGAATGGCTTATGTCGAGCGGCGTGCTCCGCGCTGGCAGGCTTTCGAGGAGGCGAACTGGCCCGGATTTCTCTGAGCAATCACCGGCCGGCTTTGGCGTCGGTGTGTGGCGCCAGACCCATTCCGCCAAGCGGTTGAACGAACACTCCGTCACAGCTTGCGGTCAGGGTGTCGTTGGCACGCATTTCGGCGCGAACCCAGGTTTTGCGGCCCTCGACTTTTTCCACCCAGCCTTTCAGCGCGAGCACGGTATTGAGCGGCGTGCGTTGCAGGTAACGAATGCTCAGCGTGCCAGTCATGCCCGGTTTCCCGCCGAGTGCCTGCGCCATACCCATGAACTGGTCGAAGATGGCCGCCACATAGCCGCCGTGCAGGCTCTCGGGTGGTCCTTCGTAGGCCCAGCCGGTCGTGACCCTGCCGTGGGCGAGATTGTTTTCAAACCAGATGTTCAGCGGCGGTGCCAAGGGATTGCTGATCCCGGACAGTGGATTCAGCTCGTGCGCAAGTTGTCTGAAATTGCCGTGATTGCCATCCTTCACGAACGCCGCGCGCCCGAGTATGCGCGGCTGCGTGGCCAGCGAAGTCACGTTGGCTTCCAGCGCGGCGGCAAGCGCGTGAAGATCGGCTGTGGCAGGCGTGCTGCTGACCAGCAGATCGTTGAGTTCGCGCAACGCGCTTGCGACACGGCGCTTGGCTTCCCATTCCGCACTGATCGCCGGCGTGATTTCTTCCGCCGAGAATGGATCGATCTGTACTTCTTCGGTCACGACTGTGTCTCCATCTTCGGGGGCAACGCGGCACGGGCAGCACCGATCAGCCCGGGGTTGGCTGTTTCAATCAGGAAAACCGGGATTCGCCGCATGTAATCACTCCTTGGACCCTTTTCCTCGAAGCGCTGGCGGAAGCGGCTCGATTCCAGGAAGGGGCCGAAACGCGGCACGATGCCGCCCGCGATATAAACCCCTCCCTCGGCGCCGCAACACAAGGCCTGATCACCTGCGGCAGTGCCCAGGAAGGCACAAAACTGTTCCAGTGCGGCGGTGCACAGCGCATTCGATCCGTCGACGGCGCGTGCCTGGATCTCGGCGGCGCGCAAGCCGGGGTTATCGGCGCCGCTCTCTTCGCAGATTATACGGTAGATCCGTTCGAGTCCCGGGCCCGACAGCAGCGCTTCGCGGTACACGCCCTCGCCGGAGCGCAACAGCGCGCCAAGCAGGCGCAATTCCGTCGCATCGGATGGTCCGATCGAGGCATGCCCGCCTTCGGTTGCGATCGGCTCGAAGCCGGCGCGGGTCTCGATCAGTTGCGCGACGCCGAGACCGGTTCCCGGCCCCAGCACCGCTTTGGGACGCCCCGCGACCGGCGAGCCGCCGCCGAGTTGCCGCAACCCGGCGGGAGCAAGTGAGGGAAGCGCGATCGCGATCGCCTCGAAGTCGTTTATCACTCGCAGATCGTCGAGGCCGAGCGCCGCGCGCGTATCGCTGACCGAGAACGACCAGGGGTGATTGGTCAGCGACACGCGGTCGCCGTGCACCGGACCGGCAACTGCGAAGCACGCGTGGCGCGGTTTTCCGGTGCATTGGGCGAGATAGCTGCGCGCTGCATCGAGCAGCGTTGCGTGCTGGTGGGTGCCGAGGCTACGCATGTCGTGCAATGCGCCGTCGGAATCGGCCAGGGCGAAGCGGGCATTGGTGCCACCGATATCGGCAACCAGCCGCGGGACTGAAGCGGGCATGAAATCCGGAGTGCTCCTGCTCGACAAGGGCCAGGCGAGATTCTGGCTGCGCCAGCGGACGATATCAATGCATACTTGCCGAATGTCGTGCCAGTGAGCTCGAGAGCAGTCCGTTTCCGGAGACTTCGATGAGTACTGCTGCGGCCGGTGACCGCGTGCGTTGGAGCATCGCCTGAAGCGGCCTTAATTCGCCGGGCTGCAGATGAACACCGGGATATTGCGCCTGGTGCGTGCCTGGTAATCGTTGAAACCGGGATATACCCCGACCGCGATGGGCCACACGCGGGCTTTTTCCTCGGCACTTGCCTGGCGCGCGATCATGCGCCGGGTGATGCCCCGGGCGGTGATGCCGAGTTCGGGGTTCGCAGCGATGTTGTAATACCAAGACGGGTTCGTGCTCATGCCGCCCTGCGATGCGATCAGGATCACCTGTTCGCCGTCGGGCACGTGGATCAGCGGGACGATGCGCTTTCTGCCGCTCCTGCGCCCGGTCATTGTCACCAGGCAGATCGGTGTTCCGTCGGGAAAGCGGTTCATCAGGCGCCCGTTGCTGGCGCGGTAGACAAACACGTTGAGGCGGGTAAGAACTCTCATAGCGCCATGGATGAGCCCGTTGTACTTCTCGGGTATCGGTTTGACTGTTCTGGTGGTTCTGCCCATCGTTTCGCTCGGTGCTCGCCGACGAGGCAGGGAGCCGGCCGGGGAGATTTCTTGAAGGGCGCCATGGTATCCGCGGCGCCGCCGTTTTCCATCCCCTCGGCGAAGGGCGAAGGGCGAAGGGCGAAGACAAACGACTTGACCCTTGGCGCGCAGCGCGGTTGTATTGGCGCGGATGCTGTTCCGGACGCCGGCCCAATGACTGCCAGATTCACTTCGACCCGCGGCGTAGCGCTCGCGAGTCTGCTCATGCTGTTGTTCTGTGCCACGGGATCGCGCGCCGTGCCGGGACCAAAGCTGGACCTGCCTCTCGCCTGCCGCCTGACGCAAACGTGCTGGGTTGCCAATTACCCCGATGCGGATCCAACGCCGTTGGCGCGGGATTTCCGGTGCCGCGCGCGCACCTACGAGGCCCATGACGGTGTGGATTTCGCGCTACGCGACCTCGCCGCGATGGCCAGCGGGGTGGCGGTGCTGGCCGCTGCCGCCGGCACGGTGATCAATGTTCGCGACGGCATGCAGGATGTGGCGGTGACCGCGCAGGCCGCGCGGGCCCGGGTCGAGGGTCGCGAGTGCGGCAACGGTGTGTTGCTGCAACACGAGGACGGCTGGCAGACCCAGTACTGTCATTTGCGCCAGGGCAGTGTGAGCGTCAAGCCGGGTCAGCAGGTCGAGCACGGCGCGGTTCTGGGAATGGTGGGGCTGTCGGGGCAGACCGAGTTTCCCCACCTGCATTTCGCGCTTCGTTTCAACGGCAAGCCGATCGACCCGTTCACCGGCAAGCCCCTCGAGGCCGGTTGCGGAATCGCCGCACCTGCGCTGTGGCAGGGAGATATCGAATACGAGCAGGTTGCGCTCTACAACGCCGGAATCGCCGCAGGTGTTCCGGACATCGACGCGATCAGGCAGGGCAAGGGGGGCGGTCAGTCGCTGGATCCGGAGGCCAAGGCACTGGTGATCTGGGTCGATATGCTCGGCGTGCAGGCAGGTGATCGCTTGCGTTTGCGGATCGTGGCGCCTGACGGCACCAGCGTGGTCGATTCCGAACAGACACTCGAGAAGACCCAGGCACGGCGCTACGTTTATGTCGGAGCACGTCGCAGGAATACGCACTGGGCGCCGGGTGAGTACATCGGCGACATCATCCACACGCGCACGCTCGACGGCAGGCCGCAGGCAACGAAGCTGGAAATCCGGGAATCGGTGCAAGCCGCCCCGAATTGAGCACGTTGCGGCGCATTGATGCAGGTCAACACCATCAGCCAGCGATTGATCTTGAATTGGCGTGCGGAGGGTTTGCGCCAATGCAGTTCACCATTTCTGCGCGTGGCAAGGAAGCACGGCAGCCGATTCAGCAGTTCATCAAGATCAATTTTCCGGAAATTCCGCCTGGGCAAACGGAAAGTTTTTTTGGTTTTGCCGAGGCCTGCACGCTTTACGGTGGCCGCTTTTTCACCGCCCCGGAGATCAGCAGGTACGATCTGCGTTCCATGTACGAGATGGGTATCAACTTTCGCATCCCGCTGACCAATCATTACGCGACGGCCGAGGAATACCAGAGCTGCCGCCCGTTCCTCGACAAGCACCATCGTCCGGGAAACTCGGTCATCATCACCAACGATGAGCTTGCGCGCTGGATCCGCTCCGACTACCCGGATTACCGGATCGAGGCCAGCGTGATCAAGAACATCAAGAGCCTGATCCGGATCGAGCAGGCACTGGAACTGTATGACACGGTTATCCTGCCGATGAGCGCCAACGAGGACGAGGCCCTGCTGCGATCGATACCGGACAAGAGCCGCGTCACGCTGTTCGCCAACGCGGGCTGCGCGCTGTCCTGCCCGTCGAAGATCTGTTACACCAGCGTTTCCCGGGCCAACAAGAGCGGAGATTCCTCGCTGTGGCGCTGCTCGCAGTCGATCAAGCCGAGGGATATCCTTGGCATGATCGATTTCGATCTCGATCACCTGCGGAGTCTGGGTTTCCAGCGATTCAAGTTGCTGCGCTCGAGACCCGGTCAGAAGACCGGGTTCTGAGGACGGACGGCGCGCCGCCACGCAAGGCCGTTTTCAAGCCCCGGTCGCGCCGGATTCGGTTGCAACGAACGCGCCTATTCTTTCCAGGTAGCTCTGTACGGTTGCGGGCGCCAGGTTCCACATCGGCGGGGCGGGGCAGAGGTGGTTTGCCACGCTCCAGAGCGGCTCCAGCTTTGCCGCAACTTCCTTCATGGATCCCGTCGCAACGAAGGTCTCGACCATCTCGTCGCTGACATGATGATTGAACGACGAGATATCCTTGTTGGCCTCGATGCCTGCCTGGCAGGCGCGGGCCTCGGCTCCGAAACCGTTCATTTCAAAGAACGATTCGTACTGTACGGCGCTCGCATAATAGGCGACGGTGGAGCGCGCATCCGCAATGGCTTCGGCCTTGTTGTCGTTGATTGCGACCCAGGGCCAGATGCTGACACAGACATCTTTTCGCTCACGCCCGTGCTTGCGCAGTTCGTCCAGATAGGCGGGTGCCATATGCTCGATGGTCCAGTCGATGGACCACATCGGGTGCCCGATCACACCATCCGCTATCTCGGCGGCCAGGCGCACCAGCTTTTCCCTGAGGGCTGCTATCCAGATCGGAATTTTTGCCCGGTAGGGCGGGGCGGTTTGCAGCATCGCTTCGAAACCCGCCGCGAAGTAGGTTCCTGCATAAGGCGCCAGGCCCAGATGCGCGCCCGCCTCGATATGGCGGATGGCAGCCACGGTGTCGCGAAGATGTGCCAGGGGTTTGATCTCGGGCGTGCCGAAGACGCCCGATGTCCAGCTGGAAATGCTGCTGCCCAGACCCAGCACGGCCCGGCCCTCGCTGATGCGATCCAGATCCATGATCGCCATGGCGGTTTCCATGGGGCTGCGGGTGGCGGCAATGGCGATACCGGTGCCGAGCATCAGCTTGCTGGTGACGGTGCTCGCTGCAGCCAGCGCCACGAACGGAGGTCCGTATACCTGGGTGGCGAAGGTGCCCTCGAAGCCGAGCTTTTCATACTGTTGCGCCAGACCGGCGAGTTGAGGTGCTGGCAATACTGGAAGAACCGCCCAGAATTTTCTGGGTTCTCCGATGGCGTTGGTCTTTTTCATGGAATGGCCTCGTTGCCTGGGTTACGGGTATCGGCAAGGCAGCTTATCCAATTCCTGTTGGCGGCGAAAGGAACAGCTTCTCGCGCGCGGCGAGCCGCAGCGTGATCTTTCCCTGCGATTGCGGCTTGTGCATGACTTGCTCCAGGCGGCGGCTAATGCGCGGCAGTGGCGAATTGCGGATCCGCCGGTGCCTTCGCGTCCAGCGGCGGTGCCGAATGGCGCGAGCTTCTGAGCAGCATTACCAGCGGCAGCATCACCACGAAACTCACTGTCGTCAGCATGAAGACATCGATGATCGCGCCGATCTGTGCCTGTTGTCCGACCTGCTGCGCGATCAGCGCCATGGCGCTCGGATCGGCGGTCGTCAGGTGCAGCGGCCCGAGGTAGCGGCTGACCGCGGGATTGAACGGCGTGATATGCGCGCCGAGTTCGTTCCACAGCACCTGGCGCTGGTGGCTGAGCACGCTGGTCACGATCGAAATGCCGAGCGCTGAACCGAGGGTGCGCAGCAGGCTGTAGATACCGGCGGCCTCGGCCATCCGTGAACGTGCCAGGGTGGCGTAGGCGATGGTCGACAGCGGCACGAACATGAAGCCGAGCCCCATGCCCTGCACGCATGCGGGCCAGATCAGCCACCAGGTATCGATCTCGAGCGAATACCAGCTCATCGCCCAGGATCCGAATGCGCCGCACAGCATGCCGCCCGAGACCAGCACCCGCGCATCAACCTTGCCGACCAGACGCCCCGCCAGGAACATGCTGATCGCGCTGAACACGCCGCGCGGGGCCATCACGATCCCGGTGGTCATGATCGGATAGCCGAGCAGGGACTCGAGCAATATGGGCTGCAGCACCATCGAGCCGTACATCCCCACACCGAGCGCCATGATGATCAGGCACGCCGTCAGGAAGTTCCAGTCGGAGAAAATCCGCACGTCGAATATCGCCTTTGTGCCAAGCCGCAGGCTGTGCTCCACGAACGCGAGAATCCCGATGATGCCGAGCACGGCGGCCACGCGGATATCGGTAGCCGCGAACCAGTCCTGCTGGGTGCCGCGATCGAATACGTATTGCACGCCGGCGACGCCGCAGGCCAGATACAAGAGCCCTGGCCAGTCCATGCGGCGCGTCTTGCGCGCCGTGTCGGGTACGAAACGCGCCGCGAGTACCAGCGACAGGATGCCGACCGGCACGTTGATGTAGAACGCCCAGCGCCAGCTGGCCACATCGGTCAGCCAGCCGCCGAGCGTCGGACCCAGCACCGGCCCGACCATCACGCCCATGCCCCAGATCGCCATGGCCTTGCCACGCTCCTCCGGCGGATAGGCATCGCTCATGATGGCTTGCGACAGCGGTGACAAGCCGGCACCGAACACGCCCTGCAGCAGACGGAATCCCACGATCTCGGTCACGTTCTGCGCGATCCCGCACAGTGCCGAGGCCACCACGAAGCCTCCGATGCAGAGCAGCAGGAGGCGCTTGTGACCCAGGGTGTCGGCGAAGTATCCGGTGAGTGGCATGAAGATCGCGGACGAGACCAGGTAACTGGTGAGTACCCAGCTGATCTGGTCCGAATTGGCGTTCAGCTGCCCCTGCATATGCGGCAGCGCGACATTCACGATCGTGGTGTCGAGCACCTGCATCAGCGTTGCCGACATGACGGAAAAAATGATGAATATGCGCCCGGCCGAAGGGCGCGCGACAGCGTTCATGCAGCGGCGGGATCCATGGCTACCAGCACGCTGCACTTGACCCTGGCCAGCAGGATTTCCTCGTCCGACTGGCTCCACCAGCGCGCGAACACGCTGCGCGGCCGGTACCCGAGCACGATCAGATCGGCCCCGATGCGCTGTGCGGTTTGCGGGATATGATCGAAGGGGTTGCCGAACACCAGCGCGCCCTCGCAGCGGATTCCGCGCTCATTCAACCATTTCACGCCTTCCTCGAGGAGCGCTCGGGCAGTGCTCTCCTGGCAGCCGATCAACTCGGGGGTGACTCCCTCGGGTACCGCGGTCGACAGCATGCTGCGGCAGATCGCGAGCAGGAAGGTGTCGGCGTTCATGGCCGCCGCGATATCCGCGCCCTGGCGCAGCGCGCGTCGTCCTTCCTCGGTTGCGTCGTAGCAAAGCAGGATTTTATTGTACATGGCGTTTTTCCCTTGTTATTGAACCCGTACCGATACCTGCGCGCTGGTGCCGATCCGCAGCGGAAAGCGTGCATCGAGCGTGGTCAGGCGGATGCGAACCGGCACGCGCTGGCGCACCTTCACCCAGTTGCCGGTGGCGTTTTGCGGCGGTAGCAGCGAGAACGCGGCGCCACTGCCGCCGCTGATGCTCTGCACCTCGCCATCGAAGGGATGCTGTGGATACATGTCCACGGTGATGCTGGCATGCTGGCCGGGATGCAGCCGCTCCACCTCGGTTTCGAGGAAGTTCGCATCGACCCAGAATTCGTCAGCGTCGATGATCGTGAACAGCGGTTCCATCGCCTGTACCGTGCTGCCGGCGCGCAGCGTCAGGTTGGCGATCTGTCCATTGCCCGGGGCGAGCACATGCGTGCGCTTCAGATCGAGCGTGGCTTTTTCGACCCTTGCGATCGCTGCCTGGATCGTTGCGTTCTCGGGGCCGCGGCCACCGAGCGCGCTCTGTGTCTTCAGCAGGTTCGCGGCGGCGGCATCGACCGCGGCGGCGGCCGATTCGGCCTGTGTCTGCGCGGTTTCACCGGCCTGTTCGGACAGAAATTTCCTGTTTACCAGGTCGAGAATGCGCCGCTCGTTCGACTTTGCGATCTGCAGTTCCGCACGCCGCTGCACGAGTTCCGCTTCCGCGGCCTGCACACTCGCGCTCTCCTGGTTGACTGACTCGCGCGCGACCTGGAGCAGTGCCCGTGCCTCGTCGAGCGCCAGCTCGAAACTCTCGGGGTCGATGTCGAACAGCTCGTCGCCCGTGTGCACCGGCTGCAGGTCCTGTACGTAGAGCTGGCTCACGGGCCCGGAAACCTGTGCTGCGATCTGTACCACGTGCGCCCCGACATAGGCGTTTTCGGTGACGCAAAAGAGTTGTTCATGTTGCCAGTAGCGCCAGGCCATGAGGCCCGCGGCGCCGAGAATCAGCAATGTGATGAGAGGCTTGAGCAGCTTGCGTGGCGCAAAAC
Organism: Gammaproteobacteria bacterium; assembly: GCA_016705365.1. Lineage (NCBI taxonomy): Bacteria > Pseudomonadati > Pseudomonadota > Gammaproteobacteria > Gammaproteobacteria bacterium. The sequence continues at coordinate 198,595 of JADIYI010000005.1, forward strand.
GGCTGGCCGGCGCGCGCGGGGCGTGCGGCTCGTCGGTGGGTGGGCTTTCCTTCATGCTCGTTCGGTCTCAGCCGGATTGCCGGCGCAGTGGATGTCTGACAGGAGCGAGAGGCCGGGACGCGACTGGGCACGCTTGCCGACGACGCCATGATAACGCTGATCGTGAGGATCGTTCATTGCCACTGTGTTGCATGGCGATTTCATCCAGGCACCGGTGCCGGCTGGCCATCGTCCGGATTGCGCAGCACGAACCCCGGCACCAGCATGCCGCGTTCGAGCAGCGCCGCGTTCCATCGCGGATCGTGCGCGATCACGAAGCGAATCGTGGTGGAAGCCAGTTCCGTGGCAAACCAGGCGATCTGGGGATTGAGCTGCAGGTGATCCTCACCCGCCAGCAGTCCGATCAGCACCCCCTTGCCGCGGTGCTCGTGAAGATTGCGGGCGTTCCAGACGATATCTCCGAGAAAGGCATACTCGGCACCATCATGCATCCGCACATAGACGATCTGGCTGCCCGGTGTGTGACCGGGAGCCGCGATCAGCACCACGCCCGGTGCCAGCCTGTGCATGCCCGTGTAGGCGGCGGGTGGCAAAGCCGCGATATCGGCGGCGGTGAAGCCCGCTTCGAGCATGCGCCCGCTGCCGCGTTGTGCCGCGGTGATATACATGCGCGAGACGACACCGGGCTCGCCCATCGCCGAGGCCAGGCCACCGATATGATCGTAATGCTCGTGGGTCACCACGATCCGGCTGGCTTCGCGCAATGCCGCGCGCTGGTGTTCCCACGCGGCGTCGTGGTAGGAGCCCATCAGCGGCATGGTTTCGTGCAACGCCCGACCCTGCACCGCGTCGATCATGATCGACGGCCCGTTATCGTAGACCAGCTGATAACTGCGAAATTCCATCGGCTCGCGTGACCAGCCGCCGCCGGCCATCAGCATCCAGCCGAAAAATTCACCTTCTGCAACGAGTTCGGTATGCACGGAGCCCGGGCCGCCGGATCCGGCCAGGGCACGCGCCGCTTCCCAGTCCACCGAGTAATTGCCAGGCGCGGGCAGCGCATCGTATTCGAACAGGTACCACCACAGGCCGATCAACGATGCGCCGACGACGGCAAGTATCGCGCTGACTTTCATGCTGACTCCGCGACCGGGGGGGTGTAATCAGCAGCCAGTGTACTTAAATACCGCCGGATTTGAGTAAACTGTTCCGATTTGGGAGGTTGCGATGAAACAGACACCGCTGCATGCATTGCACCAGGCGTTGGGTGCGCGGATGGTTCCATTCGCGGGTTACGAGATGCCGGTGCAGTACCCGAATGGCGTGCTGCGCGAGCATCTGCATACCCGGACCCACGCCGGGCTGTTCGATGTGTCGCACATGGGGCAGGTACTGGTGCGCGGAGCCGGTGTCACCGCGGCGCTCGAGCGACTCGTACCCGCGGATCTCGAGGGACTTGGCGTCGGGCGGCAGGTGTATTCGCTGTTCACCAACGAGGCCGGCGGGATACTCGATGATCTGATCATCACCCGCTGGGGAGAGGAGGAGTTCTTCGTGGTGGTCAATGCCGCCTGCAAGGAGCTCGACCTGGCGCACCTGCGCGGCGGTCTCCCGGGGCAGGAGGTGACTGAACTCGAGGATCGCGCACTGCTTGCCTTGCAGGGGCCGCGCGCCGCCGAACTGTTCGGGTCCGTGGTACCGGCGGCGTGCGGACTGGTATTCATGAACGGAGTGCACGTGGATATCGACGGTGTCGCATGTTTCGTGACGCGCTCCGGCTACACCGGAGAGGACGGCTTCGAGATCTCGGTGCCGGCGCCGGCAGCAGCCGAACTGGCGCGGCGCCTGCTCGCCATCGACGGCGTGTGGCCGATCGGGCTGGGGGCGAGAGATTCGCTGCGTCTCGAAGCGGGCCTGTGCCTTTACGGTCATGACATGAACGCGACCACCACACCGGTGGAGGCCGGTTTGCAGTGGGCGATTGCCAAGGTGCGTCGCCCGGGAGGGGCGCGCGCCGGTGGTTATCCCGGTGCCGCGAAGCTGGCCGAGCAACTTGCGGGGGGTGCGGCGCGCAAGCGTGTCGGCCTGGTCGGCGATGGCAAGACGCCGGTGCGCGAGGGCACGGTGATCGTCGACGAGAACGCGGTTTCGGTCGGTCGCGTCTGCAGCGGTGGTTTTGGACCGAGCTTCGGCGGGCCGATTGCGATGGCCTATGTCGACAGCGCCCATGCCGCGATCGGCACCCGGCTGCAGGCGTGGGTCCGTGACAAGCCGCGTCCGGTCACGGTGGCAAAAATGCCGTTCGTGGCGCCGCGCTACTTCCGCGGCTGAGCCGCGAGTTCGGCAAGGATTCGCTCCAGCACATCCTCCATGCCGAGCCGGTCGCAATCGATGCGCAGTTCGGCATGGTGCAGATAGAGCGCGGTACGCTCGGCGAACAGCGCGGAAAACTCCTGGTCGGGCCGGCGTGCGATGCCGCGGGTTTCATAATCGCGGATGCGGGCGCGCAGTTCCGCGAGCGGTACGTCGAGATACACGATGCGACTGGCACTGGCGAGGTGGCGCATGGCGCGCTCGCTGTAGATCACGGAGCCGCCGGTCGCGACGACCCGCCGCTGCGGATCGAGCGCCAGCAGCACGGATTCCTCGATGGCACGCAGCCCGAGATAGCCTTCGCTGTCGAGGATCTGCTGCAGGGTGCGCTGTTCGCGTACCTGGATCACCAGATCGGTATCGACAAAGTCGAGCCCCAGGCGTTTCGACAGCAGCACCCCGATGGTGCTCTTGCCGGCGCCGGGCATGCCGATCAGGGTGATGCCGGTACGGTTCATCGCGATGCGCTATACATTATTGCCGGTAAGGGGCATTCTCCGGGCTGGTGCAGTCAATCGCAAGGTTAGAGGCAATCGTGATGGAAAAGAGCGCGCAAGCACGCCAGCTCGGCTGGCAGGCTGTGGAGACGCAGCGACGACGGCTGGAGAATTTCAGTCTGCGCGAGGCCTTTGGCAGCGATCGCGGACGGGCGGCCCGTTATCGTTTGGATGCGGCCGGCCTGACGCTCGACTATTCGAAAAACCTGTTCGACGAGCAGGCGCTCGCCTGTCTGCTCGGGCTTGCAGCGGCCTGCGAGGTCGAGCAGCAGGTGCGCGCGCAGCTCGGCGGTGCCACGGTCAATGGCACCGAACAGCGGGCGGTGCTGCATACCCTGTTGCGCGGCAGCGATGCGGGGGTGCCGCTGGCGCAATTCGAAGCGGTGCGGGCCACCCGCAGCCGCATGGCGGAACTGGTCACGCGGGTGCGCGAAGGGCAGTGGCGGGGCTGGAACGGCGCCGTGATCCGCAACGTGGTGAATATCGGTATCGGTGGTTCGCATCTCGGCCCGCAATTTGCCACCGAGGCACTCGCCTGGCTGGGCACGGCGGAACTGCGCTGTCATTTCGTGGCCAACGTGGACCCGCGTGACCTGGACGTCGCGCTGGCCGGACTCGACCCCGCGACCACGCTGTTCGTGGTTGCATCGAAAACCTTCGGCACCCTGGAAACCCTGGCCAATGCGCGTGCGGCGCGGGCCTGGCTGCTGCAATGCGGATGTCCGGAGCAACAGCTCGAGCGCCATTTCGTGGCGGTCTCGGCGAATCTCAAGGGTGCCGTGGATTTCGGTATCGCGCCCGCGCATGTGTTGCCGATGTGGGATTGGGTAGGGGGACGTTATTCGCTGTGGTCCGCGATCGGGCTGCCGATAGCGTTATCCATCGGCAACGAGCAGTTCGAGGCACTGTTGCTCGGCGCCCATCGCATGGATATGCATTTTCGCGATGCACCCCTGGCCGCGAACATGCCGGTGCTGATGGCGCTGCTCTCGGTCTGGTACCGCAATGCCTGGGGCTGCGCGTCGCAGGCGGTGATCCCCTACGACCAGGGCCTGGCACGCTTGCCGGAATTCCTGCAGCAGCTGGTGATGGAAAGTAACGGCAAATCGGTCGATCGCGACGGGCATGCGCTGGCGCGCGCGAGCTCGGGCGTGATCTGGGGCGCGCCCGGCACCAACGGGCAGCATTCATTCCACCAGATGCTGCACCAGGGCACGGACCGGGTGCCGGTGGATTTCGTGCTGCCGCTCGTGACCCACAGTCCCAATCATGAGCAGCACGCGCACCTGGTCGCCAATTGCATCGCGCAGAGCCAGGCGCTGATGATCGGGCGCACGCTCGGGGAGTCGCGCGCGGAGTTGCTCGAGCGCGGTGTCGAGCCGGCATCTGCTGAATCGCTCGCGCCGCACCTGGTGATGCCGGGTAACCGGCCGAGCAATATCCTGTTGCTGCGCGCCGTCACCCCGGAGACGCTCGGCGCCCTGCTTGCGCTGTACGAGCATCGCACCGCGGTCGAGGGCATGCTGTGGAACCTGGATTCCTTTGATCAGTTCGGAGTGGAACTCGGCAAGCGGCTCGGTACCGAGGTGCATCGCGCGATGTGCTCCGAGGCAAGCGCCGAAGTGGCCACCGACAGCTCGACTGCCTGGTTGATCGATGCCTATCGCCGGGCGCGGCAGCCGCAGTGAATACCACGATGGGACCCTTGCAGGGCAAGACCGCTCAACGAGCCGGCGCGGCCGCAGCCGCTACAGCCAGATCATCAGGCCCAGTTCGAAGCGATGGCTGAGTAGTTCGTTGAACGGGTACAGCCGGATGCGCATTTCCTGCAGACCGGAATTGACCGGTTGCAGATCGGTGGCATAAATGTGCGCGCCATCGGCGGCTTCACGCGCCTCCAGCACCACGCGCTGCGCCTTGCCTTCGGCATTTTCGGGTGCGGGATCGATCAGGCATTCCACCACCACTTCGCTCGCCTGCAACCCGTTCAGACCGACACTCACGCGCAACGGCACCCGCTCGTCATGGCGTACGGCGCTCGGTGGCTCGCTGGCGAGCCGCACGCTCACTCCCGGCCACTGGGCGCGCACCCGCTGTTTCCAGCCGGCGAGTTCGCGTGCCGCGCGGCAGTTGTCGGCGAGCAGGCGTTTGTGTTGCTCGCGCGCCGGGCAATAGAGCCGCGTTACGTAGTCCATCACCATGCGCAGCGAATTGAAGCGCGGGATGATCGACTTCATCGAAGCCTTTGCCTTCGCGACCCAGCCGGCCGAGAAGCCGCGCCCGTCGCGAGCGAAGTACAACGGCAACACCTCGTGTTCCAGCAGGTCGAGCAGATCCTTGGCCTCGTCGCGGTTGCGCTGCTCGAGGTCGAGACGCGGGTCGCGCGGCACGATGCCCCAACCGTTCTCGCCGTTGAATCCCTCGCCCCACCAGCCATCGAGCACGCTGAGATTGAGGACGCCATTGATGGCCGCTTTCTGCCCCGAGGTGCCGCTTGCCTCGAGCGGGTACTCGGGCGTGTTCAGCCACAGATCGACGCCTGATACCAGGTGCCGCGCGAGACGGAAGTCATAGCCTTCGAGCAGGATGATGTGGCCCTGGAATTCGGGCTGCTGCGAGAACTCGTGGATCACCTTGATCAGGTGCTGACCGGGGGCGTCGCTCGGGTGCGCCTTGCCACCGAAAACGATCACCGTGGGCCGCGCGGGATCATTCAGTATGCGTGCCAGGCGTGCCGGATCGGAGAACAGCAGGGTCGCGCGCTTGTAGGTCGCGAAGCGGCGCGCGAAACCCATCACCAGGGTATCGCTGTCGGGGTTGCTGATGAAGCGCGTGATGCGCGCGATGGTCGATTCGCTCTCCCCGTTTCTGCGGCATTGCACCACTACGCGGCGATGCAGTTCCTCCAGCATCCATTCCTTGAGCTGCTTGCGTACGCTCCAGAACTGGTAGTCGGAAATTTCCTCGATGCGTTCCCAGTAATCGGGATTCAGCAGCTCGCCGTGCCACTCGTCGAAGCGCAGGTCGAACAGGTTGAACCATTCCCCGGACAGGAAGGTCGGGACGTGCACGCCGTTGGTGACGTAGGTGATCGGGTTTTCCTCGGGTGGAATCTGCGGCCAGATCGCGTGCTCCATCTCGGAGGCGATGCCGCCGTGGATGCGGCTCACGCCGTTGTGGAAGCGCGAGCCATGCAGCGCCAGCGTGGTCATGTTGAAGCTGCCGTTCGGTTCGGGCACGCTGCCGAGAGCCAGCAGATCGCGGATGCCGACGCCGAGACCGCTCGCGTAGTCGCGGAAATAGGTCTCGAACAGGCTGCTGTCGAAAATATCATGGCCGGCTGCCACCGGGGTGTGGGTCGTGAACACCGTGCCCGCGGCCACGATTTCCAGTGCCGTGGCCAGTTCGTGCCCCTGTTCGACATGCTCGCGGCAACGCTCGAGTACCATGAAGGCCGCGTGCCCCTCGTTGATATGCCATGCGGTCGGCTTGAGCCCCATGCGCCGCAGCGCGCGTACGCCGCCGATGCCGAGCACGATTTCCTGTTCGATGCGCGTTTCGCGTCCGCCGCCGTAGAGTTGCCGGGTGATGCTGCGGTCGGCGTCGCGGTTCTCGGGCAGATCGGTATCGAGCAGGTAGAGGCGGATATGGCCGATCTTGGCTTCCCAGACGTGCGCCGCGACCACCCGCCCCGGAAAATCGAGATCGATGCGCAACCGCTGCTCGCCTTCGAGCACCGGGCGTATCGGCAAGTCGCGAAAATCTGAAGGCACGATCTGCGAGACCTGGTTGCCGTGGCCGTCGATGGTCTGGGTGAAGTAGCCGTTGTGATACAGCAGGCCCACGGCGATGAACGGAATACCGAGGTCGCTGGCTGCCTTGCAGTGATCGCCGGCAAGGATGCCGAGGCCGCCGGAGTAGATCGGAAAGCTCTCGTGCAGGCCGAACTCGGCGCAGAAATAGGCGACGAGGTCATCCTGCGGGTCGAGGTAGGCGCGACATTCCGGGCGGATGCTGCGCTCGATATACGCGTCATAACTGCTGAGCACGCGCCGGTATTCCTCGACATAGGTACGGTCCTGTGCGGCGTCGTCGAGAATCGCCTGCGAGACGCGGCGCAGGAACACGTGCGGATTTGCCCCGCAGGCTGCCCACAGCGGACGATCGAGGCGCGCGAAGAGGGCGCGCACGCGCCGGTCCCAGCTGTATATCAGGTCATCGGCGAGTTCCTCCAGGCGCACCAGTGCGGCCGGTGTGCGCGGTTGTACCTCGAGACTGAAACGGCTGCCGGGCATGATCACGTTACTCTTCTGGAATTGTGCACAGTATACCCGCATGACGTGGCGGATCCGTCAGGGTCGGATCAGGCATCGGCTGCCATTTCCGCAATGATTTCCTGGTAGAGACTCTCGTAGGCGCGGGCGCTGTGGCGCCAGGAGAAATCGCGGTTCATCCCGGCAATCTGCAGTTGCTGCCAGGCGCGGGGGTCGGCGCGCAGCGTCAGCGCGCGGCGCGTGGCCGCGGTCAATGCCGTCGCGTCCTCGCCGGCCATCACGAAGCCCGTGGCGCTGCCGTCGGCCAGTGTCGCGGCGTTGGCATCGGTCACGGTGTCGGCAAGCCCGCCCACGGCACTCACCACCGGGATCGTGCCGTAGCGCATGCTGTACATCTGGTTCAGACCGCAGGGCTCGAATCGCGAGGGCATCAGGAAGATGTCCGCGGCCGCCTCGATACGGTGCGCCAGCGCCTCGTCATAGCCGATGCGCAACGCAACCTGGCCCGGATACCTGCCGGCCACCCGCTCCAGTGCGGCCTGATACCGCGGCTCCCCGCTGCCGAGCAGAACGGCCTGTACCTGGTTCGACAGCAACTCCGGCAGGGCCTCGAGCAGCAGGTCGATGCCTTTTTGTTCGGCCAGCCGGCCGATGAATGCGAGCAGGGTCTGTTCCGGATCCGCATCCAGCCCGGTTTCGGCTTGCAGGGCGATCTTGTTGGCGCGTTTGCGCCCCAGGCTGGTGGCGCCGTAGTGCACCGCCAGCGCCGGATCGCTCATCGGGTTCCAGGCGAGGGTGTCGATGCCATTGAGAATACCGCTCAGCACCGCGCTGCGATGGCGCAGCAAGCCCTCCAGGCCGTGACCGAACCGGGTAGTCTGGATCTCGCGGGCGTAGCTCGGGCTCACCGTGGTGATGCGATCGGCAAGGATCAGGCCGGCCTTGATGAAACTCCATTGCCCATGAAATTCGAGGGCATCGGGGTGCCAGTACCTGCGCGGTATGCGCAGCGCATCGAACTTGTCCTCGCCGAACATCCCCTGGTAGGCCAGGTTGTGAATCGTGAACACCAGTGCCGGGCGCGGGCGGCGGCTCTGCAGCAGCAGCGGCACCAGCGCGCTCTGCCAGTCGTTGCAATGCACCACGTCGGGTTGCCAGTCGATGCCGAAGTCGCCGCTGGCGAGCCCCGCCGCGGCGCGGCACAGCAGCATGAAACGCTCGGCATTGTCGGGATAGGGATGGCCGGCGCCGTCATGGTAGGGATTGCCCGGACGGTCATACAGCGGCGGGCAGTCGAGCAGCCAGGCCTTGTTGCGGCTGTTCGGCAGATGGGTCTCGAGCAGGCGAACGGCGTGTCCGTCGATCTCGCCGCCGGCGACCGGCTTCAGGCCCAGCGCCGCGGCGGCCGCAAGCGCATCGCGATAGCCGGGCAGCAATACGTGGGCCTGGTGGCCGAGTGACTGCAGCGCCCGCGGCAGGCTCGCCGAAACATCGGCGAGACCGCCGGTCTTGATCAGTGGATACACCTCGGAACTGACAAACAGTATGCGCATGCGCGGATTGCCTTCAGGCCGGTTTCAGCACGATCGCGGCCAATGGCGGCAGCGTCAGGGTCAGCGAGAACGGGCGGCCCATATGAGAGCGCGGCTCGCTGTGCAGCTGCTCGGCGTTGCCGCTGTCGGAGCCGCCATAATAGCGCGAGTCGCTGTTCAGAAGCTCGCGCCAGGCACCACCCTGCGGCACGCCGATGCGATAGCCGTGGCGTGGTACCGGCGTGAAGTTGAGCAGCACCACGCAGACCTCGCCAGCCGCCCGGCGCAGGTAGGCGAGCACCGACTGCGTGGCATCGTGGCAGTCGATCCATTCGAAACCGTCCTGCTCGAAGCAGCGTGCGTGCAACGCCGGCTGCTCGCGATAGAGGCGGTTGAGATCGCGCACCAGGGTGTGGACGCCGCGGCCGCGCGGATCGTCGAGTGCCTGCCAGTCGAGGGCGCGGGCATGGGACCACTCGCGTTGCTGGGCGAATTCGCAGCCCATGAACATCAGCTTGGCACCCGGGTAGGTGTACTGGTAGGCGTAGAGCAGGCGCAGGTTCGCGAAGCGCTGCCAGGTGTCGCCGGGCATCTTGCCGATCATCGAGCCCTTGCCGTGCACCACTTCGTCATGCGAGAACGGCAGCAGGAAATTTTCGCTGAAGGCGTACAACAGCCCGAAACTCAGCGCGGAGTGGTGATAGTGGCGGTGTACGGGGTCGTGCGCCATGTATCCGAGGGTGTCGTGCATCCAGCCCATGTTCCATTTCATCGAGAAACCGAGTCCGCCGAGCCATACCGGCCGCGTTACCTGGGGCCAGGCGGTGCTTTCCTCGGCGATCGTGAGCGTACCCGGGTGCGTGCCGTGAGTCAGTTCGTTCAACTCGCGCAGAAACTGCATCGCTTCGAGGTTTTCACGCCCGCCGTGCACGTTGGGGCTCCAGTCATCGGCCTCGCGCGAGTAATCGAGGTACAGCATCGAGGCGACCGCATCGACCCGCAGGCCGTCGATGTGGTATTCCTCGAGCCAGAAATTGGCGCTCGCGAGCAGGAAGTTGCGCACCTCGTTGCGGCCATAGTCGTAGATCAGCGTCCCCCAGTCGCGATGTTCGCCGCGCCGCGGATCGGCATGTTCGTAGAGTGCCGTGCCGTCATAGCGCGCAATACCGTGGTCATCGCGCGGGAAATGCGCGGGTACCCAGTCGAGCAGCACGCCAAGGCCGCGCTGGTGACAATGGTCGACGAAGAAGCGGAAATCCTCGGGGCTGCCGAAGCGGCTGGTCGGGGCAAAATACCCGGTGGCCTGGTAACCCCAGGAATCGTCCAGCGGATGCTCGGTCACCGGCATCAGCTCGATGTGGCTGAAGCCGAGGTCGAGCACGTAATCGGCAATCCGCGGCGCCAGTTCGCGATAATTGAGGAATCCGCCGTCCGCGGCACGGCGCCACGACCCGAGGTGCAGTTCGTAGATGCTGAGCGGGGCGTGCAGCCAGTTCCAGTTGCGCCGCGCGTCCATCCACTGTTGATCGCCCCACGCCGGCGTCCCGTTCGCGCGGATCACCGACGATGTCGCGGGACGGAACTCGCATTGCTGCGCGTAGGGATCGGCCTTGAGATGCACGCTGCCGTCGCGGCGCGCGCGGATTTCGAACTTGTAGAGCACGCCCGGCCCCAGCCCGGGGACGAACAACTCCCATACCCCGCTGGCGCCGCGTGCGCGCAACGGGTGGCAGCGGCCGTCCCAGCGGTTGAAATCGCCGACCACGCTGACCCGTTCGGCGTTGGGCGCCCAGGTGGCGAAGCGGGTGCCGCTGATGCCGTCGACCTCGCAGGGATGGGCTCCGAGCACGCGGTAGATATGCCAATGACGCCCCTCGCCGAACAGGTGCAGATCCAGATCGCCGATCTGGGGGGCAAACTCGTAGGGATCGATCTCGCGGTGTTCGCCGCCGGTTTCATCGCGCCAACTGACTTTGGGGTGCGCGGGGAGGGAGCGGGCGTCGGCCACGAAAAGAGCCGTGTCGCCGACACGGCGCGCCTCGATGCGTAGCGCACCGAGCCAGACGCGATCCGCGTGCGGGCGCCAGATACGCAGGCTGTTCCCGTGCCTGCCGAGTACCGTGAACGGGTCATGCAGCCGCGCCCCGAGCAGGCGGCGCAGCTCCTCGCTGGCGAGCAATCTGGCGGCTGTACGCTTGTGATCCACGTCAAGGCTTGATTGTATCGGCATAATGCAGGTGTATTGCCTGGCGCTGAGAGATGTCATGATTAAAAAGGATTATCGGCGGGCTTACAAATACCGCGTCAGCGTACGGAGTCTTTTATGATCAATGCGAAGGGCAGTGGGCGCTTCGTCAGCCGCCTGACCCGCGACACGCTGGCGCTGATACTGGCCGGTGGGCGCGGGTCGCGACTGAAGCAGCTGACGGACTGGCGCGCCAAGCCCGCCGTTCCCTTCGGCGGCAAGTTCCGCATCATCGATTTTCCGTTGTCGAACTGCATCAACTCGGGAATCCGCCGCGTGGCGGTGCTCACGCAGTACAAATCGCATTCACTGCTGCGCCACATCCAGCACGGCTGGGGGTTCCTGCGCGCCGAGCTGGGTGAATTCGTGGAATTGCTGCCGGCCCAGCAGCGCATCGAGACCTCGTGGTACGAGGGCACCGCCAACGCGGTGCTGCAGAATCTCGACACCATCCGTCAGCACGATCCCGCGTTCGTGCTGATCCTCGCCGGCGATCATGTCTACAAGATGGATTACGGCAGCATGCTGGCCGCGCACGCCGAGAGCGAGGCGGATGTCACGGTGGGTTGCATCGAGGTGCCGCTCGAGCAGGCCGGTGCCTTTGGGGTGATGGCGGTCGACGAGCAGTACCGCATCACCGAGTTCGTCGAAAAGCCCGATCATCCCCAATCGCTGCCGGGGAACCCCGGACGCGCGCTGGCATCGATGGGTATCTACGTGTTCAGCACCGGCTTTCTCTACGAGGAACTTCTGCGCGATTGTGTCGCAGCCGATTCCTCGCACGATTTCGGACGCGATATCATTCCGTCCATCATTCACCGCAGCAGGGTGATGGCCTACCCGTTTCGCGACCCGCTCACCGGCATGCAGGCCTATTGGCGCGATGTGGGCACCATCGATTCATTCTGGGAGGCGAACATGGAACTGATCGGCGTTACGCCGGAACTCAATCTCTACGACGCCAAGTGGCCGATCTGGACGTACCAGGAACAGACACCACCCGCGAAATTCGTGTTCGACGACGAAGGCCGGCGCGGCATGGCTGTGGATTCGATGGTGGCCGGTGGTTGTATCGTGTCGGGCTCGCGGGTGCGCCGCTCGCTGCTGTTTACCGACGTGCACGTGCACTCATACTGCAGGATCGACGACTCGGTGGTGTTTCCGCAGGTCGATATCGGGCGCCATTGCCGGATCCGCCGCGCGGTGATCGACCGGCGCTGCATGGTTCCGCCTGGCACCGTAATAGGCTACGACCATGCCGAGGATGTGCGTCGTTTCAACGTCTCCTCCAAGGGGGTGGTGCTGGTGACCCCGGAAATGCTGGGCCAGAAGGTGCACCATGCCTGAGAACGCGCACATGCAGGTGATCCTTTGCTGGCATATGCACCAGCCCGAATATCGCGATCTGCGCAATGGCAGCTACCAGTTCCCTTGGACTTATCTGCATGCGCTGAAAGACTATGTTGACATGGCGGCGCACCTCGAAGCCGAGCCCGCGGCGCGCGCGGTGGTGAATTTCGCACCGGTGCTGCTCGATCAGATCGCCGATTACGCGAGCCAGCTCGAGGCGTGGATGCACCGCGGAGCGGCGCTCGGCGATCCCCTGCTCGCGGCCCTTGCCGAGCCGCCGGTCCCCGCCAATCCGGATCTGCGTCATGCGCTGATGAAGCAGTGCCTGCGCGCCAACGAGAAGCGCATCATCCAGCGCTTCCCGGCCTACCAAAAGCTCGCTGAAATGGCCGCCTGGATCGACAGCAACCCCGGCAGCCAGCTCTACGTCTCCGATCAGTACCTGATCGATCTGGTGGTGTGGTATCACCTCGGCTGGATGGCGGAGACCGTGCGCCGCGGTGACCAGCGGGTGCGCGCACTGCAGGACAAGGCGCAGGGTTTCACGGTGCACGAACGACGCGAATTGCTGCAGGTGATTCTCGAGCAGCTGCAGTCGGTCATACCGCGTTTCAGCCGTCTCGCCAAGCAGGGGCGGGTGGAACTGGCGATGAGCCCCTACGCGCATCCGATACTGCCGCTGCTGCTCGATATATCGGCCGGCCAGCAGGCGCAGCCCGATGCGCTGCGGCCCGCGGTCGATGCCTACCCGGGTGGCCGGGAAAGCGCGCGCTGGCACCTGCGCCATGGCCGCGAGGTGTTCGAGCGTCATTTCGGCATGCGCGCGGGCGGTTGCTGGCCGTCCGAGGGTGCGCTCAGTACCGAGACGCTCTGCCTGCTGGCGGAAGAGGGCTTTGCGTGGACCGCGAGCGGCGAGAGCGTGCTGCGCAACAGCATCGGCGCCGGCAGCGAGCTGCAGCGCCACGGTGCGGATGCCAGCTGCAGGCACCGTGTCTATCGCGTGGCGGGGCAGCCGATCGACTGCTTTTTCCGCGATGACGGGCTGTCGGACCTGATCGGTTTCGAGTATTCCGGCTGGCACGCCGAGGATGCGGTCGCGAACCTGGTTCACCATATGGAAAATATCGCCGGCTCCTGCCCGGATTGTCGCAACTGCGCGATCGTGGTGATACTGGATGGCGAGAACGCGTGGGAATACTACCCCGAGAATGCCTATCATTTTCTGAGTGCGCTGTACCGCGAGCTGGCCGCGCATGCCACGCTGGAACTCGGCACCTTCAGTGAATTTCTCGAGCGCAACAGGCCGCAGCCGGTGCAACTGCCGAGGCTGGTTGCGGGAAGCTGGGTCCATGGCACGCTGTCAACCTGGATCGGCAGTGCCGAAAAGAACCGCGGCTGGGAGATGCTGGTCGATGTCAAGCGCTGTTATGACAGCGTGCTTGCGGCCGGAGCGCTCGATCCGGAGCAGCTGGAACGGGCACGGATGCAGCTTGCCGTCTGCGAGGGCTCGGACTGGTTCTGGTGGTTTGGTGATTACAATCCGGCGCAATCGGTCAGCGATTTCGAGCGGCTCTATCGCCAGCATCTCGCCAATCTGTACCATTTGCTGGGCGTCGAACCGCCCGCCTATCTGTCCGAGTCGTTTACCCATGGCAATGGCGCACCGCAGCGCGGTGGCGTCATGCGCATTGCCAGCGACAAGCCTGCGTGAGCGCTGCCGGCGGTCTTCTGGCCGTACGGCGGGCAGGCGTGCTGCTGCATCCGAGTTCATTGCCGTCGCCCTACGGTGACGGCGATCTTGGCCATGCGGCCTATCGTTTCGTCGAATTTCTGCAGGCCGCGGGTTTCAGCGTGTGGCAGACCCTGCCGCTTGGCCCCACCCACGAGGATCGATCGCCGTACAACGCGCTGTCGGTGCATGCCGGGAATCCACGCCTGATCAGCGTCGACTGGCTGTACGATCGCGGGTTGCTGGATCGCGCACATCTCGATTCCCTGGTGCGCGAGCCGGGCGACCGCGATGCGGTACTGGCATCGGCGGCCGCGCGTTTTGCCACGCGTACCGCGACCGATCCCGTGCTCGCCGGACGCTATCATGAGTACTGTGCGGCGCATGCGCATTGGCTGGAACCGTATGCGCGGTTCGTGGCGCTGCGCGAGGCCCACGGCGGGCACCCGTGGCATCAGTGGCCCCGCGCGCTGCGCGATCGCTCGCCGGACGCCCTGCGCGGCGCCAGCGCCGCGATGCAGACGCGGCTCGCGGCACTGCGTTTCGAGCAATTCGTATTCGCCGAGCAATGGCAGGCATTGCGTGAATACGCCCGCGCCCGCGGCGTTTACCTATTCGGTGATGTGCCGATCTTCGTTGCCCATGACAGCGCCGATGTCTGGGGCTCGCGCAATCTTTTCCGGCTCGACGCCGATGGCATGCCGACGGTGGTGACCGGTGTGCCGCCTGATTATTTCAGCGCGCAGGGCCAGCGCTGGGGCAATCCGCACTACGACTGGGCGGCGATGGCAGGCGATGGATTCGACTGGTGGCGCCGGCGCATCGCCAGTGCGCGTGAACGCTTCGACCTGGTGCGCATCGATCATTTCCGGGGGTTCGAGGCATGCTGGGAAGTCCCGCGCGATGCGCCTGATGCGGTAACCGGGGCATGGGCCAGGGCACCGGGCGAGGCTGTGCTTGGCGCCCTGGTCGAACACAGCGGTGCGGGTACCCTGGTTGCGGAGAATCTCGGCATCATCACGCCCGAGGTGGAAAAATTGCGCCACGCGTACGGCTTGCCGGGGATGCTGATCCTGCAGTTTGCCTTCGATGGCGACTGCGCCAATCCCTACCTGCCGCACAACCACGAAGCGTTCAACGTGGTCTATACCGGCACCCACGATAACGACACCACGCGCGGCTGGTTCAAATCGCTGGATGCGGACACCCGTGACAGGGTGCTCGACTACCTCGGCTTGCCGGGCGAGCGAATGCCCTGGCCGCTGATTCGCAGCGCGCTGTGCTCAGTCGCCTGTCTCGCGATCCTGCCGTTGCAGGATCTGCTGGAACTCGACTCCAGCCACCGCATGAACCGGCCCGGGATCGCGGATGGAAACTGGCGCTGGCAATTCCGGGATGGGCACCTGGATGCGGCGCTCGCGGTGCGGGTGCGTGCGCTGCTGGACCGCTACGGACGGCTTGCCGTGGTGCCGGTGCCTGGCTGAGACGGTGCGCGAGGGGATTTCTGAAGAACCTTGCCGGCAGCCGCTTATCATTGACGTGCGTCATGGCAGTATCATGTGCGAGCGACGATACTTTTTCGCCTTGCTGAGAGAGGTGAGAGCGTGGAACGCCGCCATCATTTGCGTGTGCCGATCGATATCGAGACACTGATCTACTGTAGTGGTTTGCCTGTTGCCACCGGTCTGATCCGTAATGCCTCCCGTTTTGGCGTGTTGCTCGAGACCGAATGCCAGGAACTCCATCGTCACCAGCCTGTGCAGCTCGAGTTTCGGCGCAGTGGCGAGAGCACCGATATACGGCACCGGGTTACGGCGCATGTGTTGAGGCGCACGATTGTAGGTGTGGGGCTGGAAATCGATGATGCGGATAGTGTATCGACGCTTGTGATGGCTTCGCTGGTCGATGCGCATACGGTCACCGCGCTGGAGCAGGCGACCGACGACGAGCCGGGCGCCTGAATTTTTCAACCACTGTTCCCTGGAGGGATTTGTCATGGCACTCAAGGCAAAAAAGAAAGCGGGCACACGCGGCAAGACGCCTGCACCAGCGGGAAAGAAGTCGACATCGGTGTCGCGGGCACTGACGCCGTTCGAGGAAATGGACGTGTTGTTCGATCGCCTGTCGCGCGGATTGATGTCGCGCATGGGTTTCCCGGCGCTCGGCGAGGCCGGCTGGCCGTTCCAGGCGCACGCGCCCAAGGTCGATGTAATCGACCGTGGCAAGGATCTGCTGGTGCGGGCGGAGATTCCCGGTATCAGCAAGGAAGATCTCAGCATCTCGCTCGGTGACCAGACGGTTACCATTCGTGGCGAGACCCGCAAGGAGACGAAGGAAGAGAAGGGCGATTATTTCCGCCGCGAGATTTCCAGCGGCAGTTTCCAGCGTACCCTGGCGCTGCCCTCGGCGGTTGCGGGCGATCAGGCCAAGGCCAGCTTCAACAACGGGGTGCTCGAGCTGGTATTACCGAAAATCGAGAATGCCGGCGCACGCAAGCTGAATATCGACTGATCCATCGCGCCGCTCGGCGCAGGCGCAAGGACGCCCCGGGAGCGGTGCTTCATTTACCAGCGGAGTGCTCGGGATATGGCTGAGACAAATCGTGGCTTGCGTATCGGGCTGATGGGACTCGGCCAGATTGGCCGCCAGATCTACCGGCAAGCGGCTGCCAGCGAGGACATCGAGATCGTCGCGGTCGCCGATATCGGCAGGCCGGAAGTTCTGCAATACCTGCTCGAAACGGGTGGCGACAAGACGTTTCGCTGCCGGATCGAGGGTAATTTCCTGCGCGGCGAGGGCTCCTGTTCGCGGATGCTGCAACTGGTAGCGCCAGGAGACGTGCCGTGGGATGCCTTCGGGGTCGATTGCGTGATCGATGCCACCGGTCGTTATCGCCGTCGCGAACATGCCGAGCGTCAGCTCGCTGCGGGCGCTGGACGCCTGATCATGGCGACGCTGCCCGTGGATGCGCCCGATCGCCTGCTGGTACCGGGAATCAATGAGGCCGCAGCCAGTGCCGATGACCGCATGATCTCGGCGGGTTCGCCGACCACCAATGCGCTGGCGCTGCTGCTCGATGCGCTCGATGCGGCAGTGGGCGTGGAATACGCCACGATGACCACCATCCACGCTTATACCAGCGACCAGTCGCTGCAGGATTATGCCCAGGACGATCAGCGGCGCAGCCGCTCGGCCGCTCAGAACATCATTCCCAATGCCAACGAATCGGCTGCATGGGTCGAGCATCTGCTGCCGCGTTTTGCGGGGCGGCTGTCCGGATATGCACTGAATGTGCCGGTACAGCGCGGTTCGCTGCTCGACCTGAACTGCGTGCTGCGCAAGGGAGGTGTGGAAGTCGCTGCGATCAACGATGCCATGCGTGCCGCGGCTGCAGCGCGACCCGAACTGATCGCCGTGGCCGAGGATCCGATCGTGTCCTCCGACGTGATCGGTTGCCGCCATTCGCTGCTCTTCGATCTGATAGCCACCCAGCGGGCGGGCGCCCGCATGGCGAAAACGCTTGGCTGGTATGAAACTCTCGGGCATGCCTGGCGCGTGCTCGACGTGGCGCGCCTGTACGGGGCACTGTCTTCGGGAGACCCGCAATGAAAGTCGCGATCAATGGTTTCGGCCGTATCGGCCGTTCGGTTTTCCGCATTCTGGATCAGCGCGCCGATATCGACGTCGTCGCGATCAACGACCTGTTCGATGATGACGGCTTGTTGTACCTGTTGCGCTACGACACGGTGATGGGTCCGTTTCCCGGGCCGCTGGCGCTGGAAGACGGCTGTCTCGTGACTGCCAACGGCCGCACCCGGATGCTGTGCGAGAAGGACCCGACCGCGCTGCCGTGGAAGGCGCTCGGTGTGGAGGTGGTGATCGAGGCGACTGGCAAGTTCAGGCGTCGTGAACAGATTGCTCAGCACATCGTGGCGGGCGCCACGCGGGTCGTGCTCACGGTGCCGGCCAAGGATGAGATCGATTACACCGTGGTACCCGGCGTGAACGACGCCGGTCTCGATCCCGGGCACCGCATCATTTCCGCAGCCAGCTGCACCACCAACTGCCTGGCACCGGTGGCCAAGGTGCTGAGCGATCATTTCGGTATCGTCGAGGGCGTGATCAACACCGTGCATGCCTACACCAATGACCAGCGGCTGGCAGATGTGCCACACAGCGATTTGCGGCGCAGCCGCGCCGCGGCCGAGAACATCATTCCCACCTCGACCGGCGCGGCCAAGGCAGTAGGCCAGGTGCTGCCGGCACTGAAGGGCAAGCTCGATGGTATTGCCTCGCGGGTGCCGGTTCCCAATGGCTCGGTGGTCGATCTGTTTGTCGAACTCGCGCGGACAGTGACGCGTGCCGAGGTTCACGCCGCGATCGCGGCAGCCGCCGAAACACCCGCACTGAAGGGGATCCTGCAATACACGGAGCAGCCGGTGGTTTCTTCGGACATCATCGGTAACCCGCACTCGTCGATATTCGATGCCGGCTTCACCCAGGTGCAGGGCGGTCGCTTCCTGAAGTGCCTGAGCTGGTACGACAACGAGTGGGGCTATTCGAACCGCGTCTGCGATCTGCTGCGCATCATGGGGCAGTGGGGTTGAGGGAAGCGCGCCAACCTTGTGTGTTCGCCCGCGGCTAGCCCGGGTCGGCTTCCGCTCCGGCGCTGATTTTCAGCAGCGCGCGGAACGCCTGGCGCGCGCTGCCACCGGCAAGTACGCGGTCCACCTCCCGGATCATCGGTACCGCGACGCCATGCGCCTCGGCGAGTGCGAGTGCCACCGGCGTGCTGCGTACGCCCTCGGCCACCATCGACATTTCGTCGAGGATCTCCCCGATGCTGCGCCCGCGTCCGAGTTGCTCTCCCACATGCCGGTTGCGGCTGAGCGGACTGGTGCAGGTGGCGACCAGATCGCCGAGACCGGCAAGCCCCGCAAAGGTCTCCGCGGAGCCGCCAAGTGCTACCCCGAGGCGGGTAATCTCGGCCAGGCCGCGGGTGATCATCGCCGCGCGCGTGTTGTCACCGGCACCCATCCCGTCGCCCATGCCGCAGGCAATCGCGATCACGTTCTTGAGTACTCCACCGAGTTCGCAGCCGACGATGTCGGTATTGGTATAGACCCGGAACAGCCCGGAACTGAACAGCGGCTGGAGCTGACGCACGATCGCCGGGTCGTTCATCGCGAGCACGCTCGCTGCGGCACGTCCGGCCAGGATCTCGCCCGCGAGGTTGGGTCCGCTCAGCACACCCACCGGATGTCCCGGCAGAAGCTCCTGGACGAGCTGGCTCATGCGCAGGTGAGTCTGCTGCTCCAGGCCCTTGCTCAGGCTGATCACCGGTACCCATGGACGCAGGTGGTGATTCAGTTGTCCGAGAACCGTACGAAAGCCGTGGGAAGGCACTGCCATCACGATCACGTCGGCCTGCGCGACCACCGTTTCGAGGGAGGCGTCCGCGCGCAGTCGTGGCGGGAGCTTTATGCCCGGCAGATAGCGCTCGTTGGCCCGCCCGGAATTGATCTGCGCGGCGATCCGCGGATCGCGCGACCACAGCGATACCCGGGCATTGCGGCTCGCCAGTACCGCGAAGGTCGTGCCCCAGGAGCCGGCACCGAGAATGGCAACCGAAAGTTTCATGGCGTCGAGAATAGCATGGCGGCTGTTGCGGGCCGGCGAATGCGCCGCTTGCGATTGAGCTGCGGATGGGTTTCTGATAAGGTCGCCTCCCATCCTCGTGGAGCGTCGCTCTGCGTTTTTAGCCCCGGCTTATACCGATATTTGCAAGGCTTCGCATGACGCGCTTGATCTTCGTCACGGGTGGTGTGGTTTCCTCGTTGGGCAAGGGCCTTGCCTCGGCCTCGCTGGCGGCGATTCTCGAAGCGCGCGGTTTGCGCGTGACGCTGCTCAAGCTCGACCCCTACATCAATGTCGACCCCGGCACCATGAGCCCGTTCCAGCACGGGGAGGTGTTCGTGACCGAGGACGGCACCGAAACCGACCTCGATCTCGGGCATTACGAGCGTTTCGTGCGCACCCGCATGACGTGTCGCAACAACTTCACCACCGGCAAGGTCTACGAGGAGGTGCTGCGGCGCGAGCGTCGTGGCGATTATCTCGGTGGCACGGTACAGGTAATCCCGCACATCACCGACGAGATCAAGCGGCGTATCCTGGCCGGTGCCGAGGGTTTCGATATCGCGCTGGTCGAAATCGGGGGTACGGTGGGCGATATCGAATCGCAACCGTTCCTGGAGGCGAGCAGGCAGTTGCGCGGCGAGCTCGGTGCGGGCCACACCCTGTTCATCCATCTCACGCTGGTGCCCTATATCCGCTCCGCGGGTGAGACCAAGACCAAGCCGACCCAGCACTCGGTCAAGGAAATGCGCTCGATGGGCCTGCAGCCGGACATCCTGCTGTGCCGCTCGGAGGTGCATATCGACGTCTCCTCGCGGCGCAAGATCGCGCTGTTCACCGATGTGCAGGAGCGCGCGGTGATATCGGTGCCCGACGTCGACATGATCTACCGCCTGCCGTTGTTGCTGCACGAGGAACACCTGGACGATATCGTGGTCGAGAAATTCGGAATCGAGTGCCCGCGCGCCGATCTTTCCGAATGGCAGAGCGTGGTCGATCGCAAGCGCAATGCCACGCGCCGCGCCACGGTGGCGATGGTGGGCAAGTACATGGAGTTGCTCGATGCCTACAAGTCGCTGAACGAGGCGCTGCTGCACGCCGGCATCCATACCGGAACGAAGCTCGATATGCGTTATATCGATTCCGAGCAGATCTCGCGTGAAGGCACCGCGCTGCTCGAGGGCGTGGACGCGATCCTGGTGCCCGGCGGTTTTGGCGAGCGCGGCGTGGAAGGCAAGATTGCAACCGTTCGCTATGCCCGCGAGCAGCGTATTCCGTACCTCGGCATCTGCCTCGGGCTGCAGGTGGCGGTGATCGAATTCGCACGCAACATCGCCGGGCTCACCGCGGCCAACAGCACCGAGTTCAATCCCGCGACGCCGCATCCGGTGGTGGCGCTGATCACCGAATGGCAGAATGTGGATGGCAGCACCGAGCGGCGCAGCGAGAGTTCCGATCTCGGCGGGACCATGCGTCTCGGCGCGCAACTCTGCCATCTCGAGGAGGGCACCGCGACGCGTGCGATGTACGGCAAGGCGCAAATCATGGAGCGTCACCGGCATCGTTACGAGGTGAATGGCAATTACCTGGCGCGCCTGCAGGAGAAGGGCCTGCAGGTATCGGGCTGGTCCACCGACCGCTCGCTTGTCGAGGTGATCGAGCTGCCGGATCATCCGTGGTTCGTGGCCTGCCAGTTTCATCCCGAATTCACCTCCACGCCGCGAGATGGACATCCGCTGTTCAGCGGCTTTGTCGAGGCCGCTGCCCGCTGTGCAGAGGAGAACGGACGTGGCAGCTGAGCAATTGAACCGGGTCGTCAGGGTCGGAGCGATCGAGATCGCCAATGACCGGCCGTTCGTGTTGTTCGGCGGCATGAATGTGCTGGAGTCGCGCGATCTGGCGCTGCGGGTTGCGGAAAGTTATGTCGAGAACTGCGCGCGACTGGCCATTCCCTATGTGTTCAAGGCCTCGTTCGACAAGGCCAATCGCTCCTCGATTGCCTCGTTTCGCGGCCCGGGTCTCGAGGAAGGTCTGAAGATTTTCCAGGAAATCAAAAGCACTTTCGGCGTGCCGGTGATCACCGATGTGCACGAGGCGCACCAGGCAGCGCCGGTGGCGGAGGTGGCGGACGTGATCCAGTTGCCGGCATTCCTGTCGCGCCAGACCGACCTGGTGGTCGCGATGGCGAAAACCGGTGCGGCGATAAACATCAAGAAAGCGCAGTTCCTTGCGCCGCAGGAAATGGGCCACATACTCCGGAAATGCGAAGAAGCCGGCAATACCCGGCTGATGCTGTGCGAGCGTGGCAGTTCCTTCGGCTACAACAACCTCGTGGTCGACATGCTGGGTTTTGGCATAATGAAGCGCTTCGGCTATCCGGTGATGTTCGACGTCACCCATGCGCTGCAGATGCCGGGCGGGCGCGCGGACTCGGCCGGCGGGCGGCGCCAGCAGGTGGTGGAGCTCGGCAAGGCGGGTATGTCGCAGGGGCTGGCGGCACTGTTTCTCGAGGCGCATCCCGATCCCGACAATGCCCGCTGCGATGGCCCTTGCGCCCTGCCGCTCGATCGCCTCGGTGATTTCCTGGCCCAGATGAAGGCAATGGATGAACTGGTCAAGAGCCTGCCGCTGCTGGAGATTCGCTGAAGCGCCGAGCTTGCCCCGGAATTTCTGCAATTGGAGAGTGTGACGATGTCGCTAATCGCTGAAATCAGCGCCATGGAAATCCTTGATTCGCGGGGCAACCCGACGATTGAAGCGCGCGTGCGGCTGCAATCCGGTGCCGAGGCCAGTGCCTGCGCCCCGTCGGGAGCATCCACTGGTTCGCGCGAGGCGCTGGAACTGCGCGACGGGGACGCCGCGCGGTACAACGGCAAGGGTGTGCTGAAAGCGATAGCCGCGGTCAATGGCGAGATCCGTGCGCTGCTGCGTGGCCGGGACGCGATCGACCAGCGCGGTCTCGACGAGGCGATGATCGCGAGCGATGGCACCGAGAACAAGGCGCGGCTCGGCGCGAATGCGATCCTCGCGGTATCGCTGGCCGCTGCAAAGGCCGCGGCCATTGCCCGCGGGGTACCGCTCTACGCGCATATCGCGGAACTGAACGGCACACCGGGCAGGTTTTCGATGCCGGTACCGATGATGAACATCATCAACGGTGGCGAGCACGCCGACAACAATGTCGATATCCAGGAATTCATGGTGCAGCCGGTCGGGGTGAGCAGTTTCGCCGAGGCGCTGCGCTGCGGTGCCGAGATCTTTCATGCGCTGAAGAAGGTTCTGCACGGTCGCGGGCTCAGCACGGCGGTGGGGGACGAGGGTGGCTTTGCTCCCGACCTGCCGTCCAACGAGGCCGCGCTGCAGGCGATCATCGAGGCGACCACGGCTGCCGGCTACCGGATGGGCGAGGACGTGACGCTGGCGCTCGATTGCGCGGCTTCCGAATTCTATCGCGAGGGGCGTTATCGGCTGAGCGGCGAAAACCGCGAGTTCGATGCACCCGGATTCGCCGGGTATCTCGACGAGCTCGCGCGCCGTTATCCGATCCTGTCGATCGAGGACGGCATGGACGAGAGCGACTGGGATGGTTGGGCGGAGCTGACCAGGCTCAGTGGCTCGCGGGTTCAGCTCGTGGGTGACGACCTGTTCGTCACCAACACGCGCATACTCGCGACCGGTATTCAGCGCGGTATCGCCAATTCGATTCTGATCAAGTTCAACCAGATCGGCACGCTGAGCGAAACTCTCGATGCGATCGCGATGGCACGCAAGGCCGGCTATACCTCGGTCATCTCGCACCGCTCGGGGAAACCGAGGACACCACGATCGCCGATCTCGCGGTCGGTACGGCGGCCGGCCAGATCAAGACCGGTTCCCTGTGCCGCTCGGATCGCGTTGCCAAGTACAACCGCCTGTTGCGCATCGAGGCCGAACTCGGCAGCGCCGCGCCCTATCGCGGGCGCGCGGAGTTTGCACGTGGCTGAGCGCTGCCGGAAAAACACCGCGGCAATTGCCGCATCATGGACTAGACTCGCCTGATGATTTCCTGGAAGTGGATAGCCTTGTCGCTGGCAGTGCTGCTGACGGTACTGCAGGCGAGCCTGTGGATCGGGCAGGGAAGCATTGCCGAGGTGGTCGCGCTCGAGCGTCAGCTGGGCAGCATGTCCGCCACCAATGAAGAGCTGCGTGCGCGCAACGAGCGCCTCGAGGTGGAGGTGGCGGAGTTCAGGAACGGGCTCGACAGCGTGGAAGAGATGGCGCGTGAGGAACTCGGCATGGTCAGGCAGGGCGAGACGTTCTATGTTGTAGTCAAGCACTGAGCGTGGGCCGGCGATGAACATTTGCGTTCTCGTCGCTTCGTTCCATGCGCGTTGATACGCCGCGCAGTATTTGGGCGGTGGTGCCTGCCGCCGGCACCGGTTCGCGTATCGACGCCGCGCTACCCAAGCAATATCTCCGTATCGCCGGGCGCATGCTCGCCGAGCACACGCTCGAGGCGCTGCTTGCGGTTGCGCGGATTCGCGAACTCGTGGTGGCCATTGCGCCGGGAGACACCCGTTGGGCCACACTGCCCGCGAGCCTGCGCGAACGGGTGCGGGTGGTTGCGGGCGGTGCGGATCGCGCGGGGTCGGTGCTCGGCGCGCTGGGCGGTTTTTCGCGCCTGCCCGATGATGAGGACTGGGTGCTGGTGCACGACATGGCGCGCCCCTGCGTGCGCACGACGCAGGTCGAGGCGCTGATCGCCACGCTCGAGAACGACGCGGTTGGCGGCCTGCTGGCAATTCCGGTGGTCGATACCCTGAAGCGCGCCACTGCCGGACAGAGAGTGGAGGCGAGTGTTGCGCGTGAGGGCTTGTGGCGGGCGCAGACACCACAGATGTTTCGCTTCGGCCTGCTGCGGCGCGCACTCGGCGCCGCGCGCGATGCGGGCGTCGGCGTTACCGACGAGTCGATGGCCATCGAGCGTCTGGGCTACGCCCCGCGCCTGGTCATGGGCAGCACCGATAATATCAAGGTGACGATCGCGGAGGACCTGGCATTGGCCGAATACCATCTGAAGGGCGGCGCATGAGAATCGGCCACGGCTACGATGTGCACCGCTTCGGACCGGGTGAGGCGGTGGTGCTGTGCGGCGTGCGCATCCCGCATACGCACGGCGTGCTGGCCCACTCGGACGGCGATGTCGCGCTGCATGCCCTGTGCGATGCCTTGCTCGGGGCGATCGCCGCGGGTGATATCGGACACCATTTTCCCGACACCGATGCGCGTTACCGCGGCGCCGACAGTCGCACCCTGTTGCGTGCCTGCTTCGCGATGGTTGGCGCGGCGGGTTTTGCGCTCGCCAATGCCGATATCACCATCGTGGCGGAGCGTCCGCGCATCGCGTCGCACGTGGGGGCGATGCGTGCCCACATCGCGGCGGATCTCGACAGCCCGCTGGCGGCAATCAGCGTCAAGGCAACCACGAGCGAGGGGCTGGGTTTTTGCGGTCGCGGTGAAGGGATTGCGGCCCACGCGGTGGTGCTGTTGTGTCGGGCCGACGAGGCGGACGCGTGAATATCCGTGGCATCGGGATGACCTCGCAGCGCACCCGCGAGCGCCTGGTGGAGCGGCTGTTCGAACAGGGCATCAGTGACATTCGGGTGATCGAGATGATGCGCACCACGCCACGGCATCTGTTTCTCGACGAGGCGCTCGCGCATCGCGCCTACGAAGACGCCTCGCTGCCGATCGGCTTCAATCAAACGCTGTCGCAGCCCTATACCGTCGCGCGGATGACGGAGTTGCTGCTGGCCGGTGGCGGCATCAGGCGGGTGCTGGAGATCGGCACCGGCTCGGGTTACCAGACGGCGGTGCTGGCGCAGCTCGTGGACGAGGTCTACAGCGTCGAGCGGATACGCGACCTGCTGGAGCGTGCGCGCACGCGGCTGCGCGAACTGAAATTGCGCAATATCACGTTGCGCCACGCGGATGGCTTTTCCGGATGGGCGGAAAAGGCGCCCTTCGATGGCATTCTGACCACTGCCGCGCCGTTGGCGGTGCCGCCCGGGCTGGTTGCACAGTTACGTGTCGGTGGCCGCCTGGTGATTCCGGTCGGCAAGGATGATGCGCAGCAACTGAGCGTCGTGACCCGCACCGAAGACGGGTTCGAGACGCGCGTGGTCGAGCCTGCGCGTTTTGTACCGCTGCTGGGAGGAACCGTAAGATGAGCGCGAATTCGGGCAAGGCCATGTTTGCCGTTTATCTGCGCGGCATGGCAATGGGGATCGCCGACCTGATCCCGGGGGTCTCGGGCGGCACCGTCGCGCTGGTGACCGGCATCTACGATCGCCTGGTCGGTGCGATCGCGGCCTTCGGACTGCCCAGTCTGCGGTTGCTGTTGCGCGGAGAAATCCGCGCGTTCTGGACTGCGATCGACGGGACCTTTCTGCTGGTGCTGGTGGCCGGTGTCGCGAGCAGCGTGCTGTCGTTGGCGGGGGTGCTGGGACGCTTGCTGGAACAGGTGCCGCAACTGGTATGGGCGCTGTTTTTCGGGTTGATCGCTGCCTCGATCCTGCACTTGGCGCGGATCGTCGGGAGGTGGCGGCCGACCCTGCTGTTGGCGCTCGCCGCGGGTGCGGCGCTGGCATGGTGGATTACCCATCTCGGAGTGATGGAGCCGAGCGATTCGCGGCTGTGGGTCGTGTTCTGCGGCATGATCGCCATCTGTGCCTGGATTCTGCCGGGTATCTCGGGAAGCTTCGTGTTGCTGGTGCTCGGCATGTACGAGCACATCATCGGCGCGATACACGAGTTCGAACTGTCTACACTGGCATTGTTTGCGATCGGCTGTGCCAGCGGACTGATGTTGTTCACGCACCTGCTGCGCTGGGCGCTGGCGCGCTATCACGCGCTCATCATGGCGCATTTGACCGGTTTTCTGCTGGGATCGTTGCCGTTGCTGTGGCCCTGGCAGGCAGACAACGGACAACTCGGCCGGGAAATGCTGCTTCCTGCCGGCTACCTCGCCGCCAGCGGCCGTGACCCCCAGATCCTGGCCTGCGTGTTGCTCATGGTCTCCGGTTTCACGATCGTCCTGTTGCTCGAGTATCTGGGCCGAAAACACGCATCCTGAACCGCTTTATGGGCAGCCAGGCCTGCTCGGCAATGCCGATAATTCCAGGTTTTTGTGAATTAGTACCAATTTATCACCTAAATTGGGTTGACAAAGCCTTCGGATCGGCGCAAATTCGCTTTCAGCAAAGTTCAACAAAATCATACCGATAAAATAGGTTCTTAAACAGAACGCGCACCTAAGGCGCGCAACTTAACAAAAATGCGGGGCGTTGATATGACTACGCCGAGACACACTAGCTGTTGCTGAAATGAATGTTCGGAATCCTGATTCGAGTCGCATTGCTTACCGTCAGCCTGCTTGCAGGGCTGGGTGGGTGCGCGGGTCGAAACTATTACTCGGACGTGCCGGAGCCCAAGGCAAGTCCCGCGCAGACCAGGAATGCCTCGGCGGCGGGCGGATACACCGTCAAGCCGGGCGACTCGTTGTACTCGATCTCGTTCTCGACCGGTTCGGACTGGCGCGAACTGGCAGCACTGAACAGCATCGCACCCCCATACACGATCTACCCTGGGCAGACCCTGCGTCTTGGCGCCGTGGCACCTGCCCCGCAGCAATCGAGCGCGGCAGTGCCGGTGGCACGCACGATTGCGGCCCCCGATGCGGGTGGGCCCGTCAGCGCCGCGCCTGCGGGCTCGCTGCCGTCCGTCCCGGCGCCTCCGACTCCTGCTCCACCACCCTCGGCCAGCGCTCCCGTGATTGCGCTGGCCGCGCCGCCACCGCGCCCGGGGGCCTGGCAGTGGCCGAGTGCGGGACGCATGATTCGCGGCTTTTCGGGTGGCGCGCAACCGCACAAGGGTGTGGATATCGAAGGCAAGTCCGGCGATCCGGTGCTGGCGGCAAACAGCGGCAGCGTGGTGTATGCGGGCGACGGGGTACGCGGTTACGGCAACCTGCTGATCCTGAAGCACGATGCAACGTTTCTCAGCGCCTATGCGCACAACAGCAGGCTGCTGGTCAAGGAAGGCGATGTGGTTAACGGCGGGCAGAAGATTGCCGAAATCGGCGACAGCGGTACCGATCGTTTCAAGTTGCATTTCGAAGTACGTAAACAGGGGAATCCGATTGACCCCCTGACGATTTTGCCCCGTCGATGAACGGCGCAACAAAAACAACCACGAAGGGAGACAGACCCATGGGACTCGAGGCCAGCGTACAGTTCGAAGACGACCCCCGAATCGCGGCCGATGGCGAATTCGAGGCTGAACTCGTCGAGCAAGCGGATAACGAAACGGAGAGTGCGGACAGCGAGCGCGAGGACGATGCGCTGGCGACGCGGCGCGAGGAGCTCAGTGTCCAGCGAACCCTCGATGCAACCCAGATGTACCTCAGCGAGATCGGTTTCTCGCCGTTGCTCAGTGCCGAAGAGGAGCGCCACTTTGCGCGGCTCGCGCTGAAAGGCGATGCGGCGGGGCGCAAGCGCATGATCGAGAGCAACTTGCGCCTGGTGGTCAAGATTTCACGCCGCTATCTCAATCGCGGATTGTCGTTGCTCGACCTGATCGAGGAAGGCAATCTCGGTCTGATCCGGGCGGTCGAGAAATTCGATCCCGAGCGCGGCTTCCGTTTCTCGACCTACGCGACCTGGTGGATTCGCCAGACCATCGAGCGGGCGATCATGAACCAGACCCGCACCATCCGGCTGCCGATACACGTGGTCAAGGAACTGAACGTTTATCTGCGGGCAGCGCGCGAGTTGACGCAGAAGCTCGATCATGAACCGACCGCCGAGGAAATTGCGGAGCTGGTGGACAAACCGGTCGAGGACGTCAAGCGCATGCTTGGCCTGAACGAGCGCGTGACCTCGGTCGACGTGCCGCTCGGTCCCGATTCCGATCGCTCCCTGCTCGACACCATCGCCGACCAGCAGGTATCCGATCCGGCCGAACTGCTGCAGGACGAAGACATGCGCGAGAGCATCGCCTCGTGGCTGGAGGAACTGAGCGACAAGCAGCGTGAGGTGATCGCGCGGCGCTTCGGGCTGGCCGGCTACGAGGGCGCGACGCTGGAGGAAGTGGGACGCGAGATCGGGCTGACCCGCGAGCGGGTACGGCAGATCCAGGTCGAGGCCTTGCGGCGTCTGCGCGAGATACTCGAGCGTCAGGGGCTGAGCGGCGAGGCAGTCTTCAGCTGAGGCAAGGGGGGCCGGGCGTCGGCCCCGTTGTGATCAGCGTTCCAGGTATTTCAGCTTGTCTGGCACGCCGTTCCATTCGTCGGCGTCCGGTAACCCGTCTTTCTTCTCGGTGATGTTCGGCCATACCTGGGCCAGTTCCGCGTTCAGCTCCAGATACGCGGATTGGTCCGCGGGCAGCTCGTCTTCCGAGAAGATCGCATCCACCGGGCATTCCGGTTCGCACAGGGCGCAGTCGATACACTCGTCCGGGTGTATCACCAGGAAATTCGGGCCTTCATAAAAGCAATCGACCGGGCATACCTCGACACAATCGGTATGCTTGCACTTGATACAGTTGTCTCCAACGACGAAGGTCATGTCGGGTGCGCCTCTCGCTGACGGTTTGGGATGGAATTCAAGGGCCGCAAGTCTAGCATGACAAGCTTCGCTGCGAGCGCCGCAGGCTCATGAATATTCAGTAAATTGTGCGGGCCAGCGCACTGATTTCATAGAGTATTTCAAGAGCCTCCCGGGGGCTGAGCCGGTCCGGTTCGAGCTCCGCCAGCCTGCCGAGCAGCGCTTCGCGACGCGGGTCCTGGCTGCCGAACAACTGGCCCTGGGCGGGGCTGCCGGCGGCGGGGACTGCGACGATCGCGGCGGCGCCGCTTTCGAGCTCCTGCAGTTTGCGCCGCGCTTCCCCGATCACCGCTTGCGGCACACCGGCCAGTGCCGCCACCTGCAGGCCGTAGCTGCGGCTCGCCGGCCCCGGTCGAACCGCATGCAGGAACACGATCCGGTCGGCATGCTCGGTGGCATCGAGATGCACATTCGCAATGGACGGGATGGTCTCGGGCATTGCGGTCAGTTCGAAATAATGGGTCGCGAACAGCGTGAACGCGCGCTGCTGGCGCGCCAGGCGCGCGGCCGCTGCCCAGGCCAACGACAGCCCGTCGAAGGTGCCGGTGCCGCGGCCGATCTCGTCCATCAGCACCAGGCTGCGGGCGGTGGCGTTGTGCAGGATGGTTGCGGTCTCCGCCATTTCGACCATGAAGGTCGAGCGCCCGCCGGCGAGATCGTCGGAGGATCCGATACGGGTGAAGATGCGGTCGACCAACGGAATGCGCGCGCTTGCGGCCGGCACGAAACTGCCGATATGCGCGAGCAGCACGATCAGCGCGGCCTGGCGCATGTAGGTGGACTTGCCACCCATGTTCGGGCCGGTGATGATCAGCATGCGCCGCTCGTCGTCGAGTTCGAGATCGTTGGCGATGAACGGCTCGCTCGATACGCGTTCCACGACCGGATGTCGGCCACCGGTGATCAGCAAGCGCGGTTCGTCGCCGAGCAGCGGGCGGCAATAGTCGAGGGAGTGGGCGCGTTCGGCGAGTGCGGCGAGCACATCGAGCTCGGCCAGCGCGGCGGCGCAGTTCTGCAGCGCGCCGAGTTCCTCGAGCAGCGTGTCGATCAGTTCCTCGTAGAGTCCTTTCTCGCGGCTCAGCGCGCGCGCCTTGGCACTGAGTGCCTTGTCCTCGAAGCCCTTCAGCTCGGGCGTGATGAAACGCTCGGCATTCTTCAGCGTCTGGCGGCGAATGTAGTCGGCCGGTGCGCGCTCGGCCTGGGCGCGGCTGATCTCGATGTAATAGCCGTGCACGCGGTTGTAGCCCACTTTCAGGTTCGCCAGCCCGGTGCGCTGCTGCTCGCGCTGCTCGAGTGCGAGCAGATAGTCGCTGGCGCCGGTCGCGAGCTGGCGCAGCTCGTCGAGTTCCGCGTCATAACCGGCGGCGATTACCCCGCCGTCGCGAATCACCATCGGCGGGTTCTCGACCAGCGCGCGCTGCAGGCGTGCGACAAGGTCGGGAAATTCGCGGGCACGCGCCCCGAGTTCCGCCAGCAAGGTGGATTCGAAGCCAGCACAGGCATCGCGCAGCGCGGGCAGGCTGACGAGCGCGCCGCACAGCCGGCCCAGATCGCGCGGGCGCGCGGAACGCAGCGCGACCCGCGCCAGGATGCGCTCCATGTCGCCGATCGCGGCGAGCAGTTCGCGCGGGGCGCGAAAACGCGCATCGTCATGCAGTTCCGCGATCGCCGCCTGGCGCGCGTTCAGCACATCGAGCCGGCGCAATGGGCGCCGCAACCAGCGCCGCAGCCAGCGACTGCCCATCGCGGTACGCGTGGTATCGAGCACCGAGGCCAGGGTGTGGTCGTCACCACCGCTGAAATTGGTGTCGATCTCGAGGTTGCGCAACGACGCCGCATCGAGCGCGACCGAATCCTCGCGCGCATCGGCAACCAGGGCATTGATATGGGGCAGGGCGCCGCGCTGGGTTTCCTGCGCATAGCGCAGCAGGCAGCCGGCCGCGGCAATCGCCAGCCCGAGCTGGGCGCAGCCAAAGCCCTCGAGATCGCGGGTGCCGAACTGCTGGTTCAACAATTGCGTCGCGCTCTGCGGATCGAACTCCCACGGTGGGCGGGTACGCAGGCCGTTGCCGCCGCGCAGCGCCGCGCGCCGCGCGGTGTCCTCGCTGGCCAGCAACTCGGCCGGCTGCAGGCGGCGCAACTCGCTCGCCAGCGCGTCCTCGCCGTTGACTTCGAGCACCATGAAACGGCCACTCGAGAGATCGAGCGAGGCGATACCGAAGCGCTCGGCGGCTTCCGCCACCGCCACCAGCAACGTGTCGCGGTGGGCGTCGAGCAGCGATTCGTCGGTCAGCGTGCCCGGCGTGACGATGCGCGTGACCTCGCGCTCCACCGGGCCCTTGCTGGTCGCCGGGTCACCCACCTGCTCGCAGATCGCCACCGACACCCCGGCGCGCACCAGGCGCGCGAGATAACCATCGACCGCGTGGTACGGAACTCCGGCCATCGGGATCGGCACGCCATTCGAGGAGCCGCGGCTGGTCAGCGTGATGTCGAGCAGCTCCGCGGCACGCCTGGCGTCGTCATGGAACAGCTCGTAGAAATCGCCCATGCGGTAGAACAGCAGCTCGTGCGGGTGCTGCGCCTTGATGCGCAGGAACTGCTGCATCATGGGGGTAGGAGCGGATTGTTCGGCTGGCGCCTGGCTCACGTCCTGCGGTATCCCGAATGGCTGGTCAAAGGGCGGCATTGTAATGGGCCGCGGTCGGTTCCCGCCATTCGCGCGATGCGGCTGAAGACCGATTGTCGGCGTGCTTCAGAGGCCGGATTGAATTCCGCGCCGCGCCCCACAGTGTGCGCCGCCCACCTCAGAGTCGCGGCGGCAACTCCCGGGCCATGGCGAGTTTTCCAGTTTCACCGGAATACGCATCGGCCGCGCGACCGCTGAATTGTTCGCCGTGAACGGATGCCGCGTGCTGGCCGTGGAGCTTCCGCGTCACGGGCTCGGCGAGGCCTTCCTGGACGATCCGTCGTTCCGCGAATTCTGGGACAAGAAGGCACCGATGGGCCGGCTGGGCGAGGCGCAAGACGTCGCGCGCGCCGCGCTTTTCCTCGCCACCGAGGACACGCGCTTCGTCTCGGGCGCCGGCCTGCTGGTGGACGGGGCGCCTGGGTCAATTTCTAGCTGGATGTTGCGAAAGCGCCCTGCGGCGAACGAGCGATCCCCGACTCGGGGTTCGCACCGATCCTGTCAGCGAATACCGCGTGCACCCATCCGCGCCGGAGCCATCTCTGAGTCGGACAGGAAAGGCTGACCGTAGCGCGCGTAGCCGTCCTTCAGCATCAACTGCACGGCGGCGTACTGGCCCTTGCTGAAGTCGTAGACCTGCGCGGATGAGCCCACGACGACGCCGCCATGGGCGTAGTCGGGCAGGCCATTGCTGAGCAGCAGGCGGAACAGCTTGTCGGAATGGTCCCAGCCCTCGTATGCGAGCGCGAGCCAGGTGTCCTCGTCGAGATAGAAGCGCTTCTTCTTGGCCATGTGCCGTGCACCGGGCACTGGCGTCGCCTCGACTTCCCAGACGCGGCGCAGTTCGTAACGCATCTTGTCGGGATCGAAGTGGTGCGGACCCAGCAACTGCGACGGCTCGCCGCGCAGCAGGTGCATGCGGTAGTTGTTGTACGGCATGTACATGAACTTCCTGCCCTTGAGTTGGAAGTCGAAGCGGTCCATGCGTCCGGCAAACAGGTTGATCTCGTCGAAGAACATCACGCCGCCCATCTGCGCCACCGGGGTGTCGTAGGCGAACTCCGGTGCCAGGCGCACGCGGCGCTGCCCGGCCTGATAGCTCCAGGCGCGCTGGTCGTCGATGTCGTAGCGCAATGCGTACCAGAGCAGCGTCTGCGTGCCGGCCTCGCGCGTGGGCTGGATGGTCGTGGAGAGGGGGCGCAGGTAATAGATGCCCGCCCCCTCGTAGGGTTTCTGCTCCGGATTGAAGTAGGGGTAGTCCCCGATCGTTACCGTCTGGAGCAGCATCGTGGTCGCGCCATTGGAGTTGACCAGGAAGGCCGAGGAATTGAACTCACCCGGCGTGGTGTAGAACAGCAGGTGGTTCCACATGGCCTCGTAGCCGTTCTTCGGGATCGGAAACGGCGTGCCACCCCAGCAGCCGTAGACGCCGACACCGTTGGCGCTGGTCTTGCACTCGGGGTTGCGGGCGTTGGCAAGCGAGTTGTTGCTGATGTACTCGGGAACCCACGCACTGCGGCGCGTGGGGTAGATATCCATGCGGAAACTCGGATAGCGGCGCATGAGCTCCATCTGCGCCTCCATGAGCTTGTCCTTGTACTGCTCCATGTTCTTCGCGTCGATGGAGAACAGCGGTTTGTCCTCGGGATAGGGATCGGGCCAGATCCCGCTCTTCGGGTCGAAACCGGGTGGCGCCTTGATGCCGCCGGTATAGGCGGGGTAGCTCCCGTCCGGCGTGCCGGCAATCTCGGCGCCCCAAGGCGTCAGTGTCGTGCCGAGTTGCGCGAGTTCCTGCTCGCTCACGGCCGCGTGCGTCATGGCACACGCCAAGCCCAGTGTCACGCTCGCGCCAACAGCCCGCAGAATCCTGTGGAAGCTCATATCATCTTTATCCCCGTCTCGTTTTCTTGTTCCCCTCGATAAACGATTGCCGCAACCGCCATTGCGGGCGTGCCCCCGTCAACGCAGGCCGCGATGGGTCATGCTTGCCGGCGCCAGCTCGGTTTCGGACCACCACGGCACGTCCATCCGGATGTAGGAGCCGGGGTAGAGCTGCGTCTGCAGCGCGGTGTACTGCCCGCGGCTGATGTCATAGGACTGCATCGACGAAGCGAAGCTCAAGAAGCCGCCGTTGTGGTAGTTGATGGCGCCATTGCTGAACATCACGCGGAAGAGCTTGTTCGAGTGGTCCCAGCCCTCGTAGGCGATGGCCGCCCAGGTGTCCTCATCGAGATAGAAGCGCTTCTTCGAGGCCATGTGCCGCACGCCGGGGTAGGGCGTCGCCTCCACCACCCACACGCGGCGCAGCTCATGGCGCACCATCTCCGGCTTGTAGTGGTGCGGATCCAGCAACTGCGCAGGGTCGCCGCGCACGAGGTGCATGCGCCAGTTGTGGTAGGGAAGGTACATCAGCTGCTTGCCCTTGAGCTCGAACTTGAAGCGGTCCATGCGACCCTGGAAGATGCTGATCTCGTCGAAGAACATCGTGCCGCCCATCTGCGCCGAGGGCGTGTCGTAGGCGAACTCCGGCGCGAGGCGCACGCGGCGCTGCCCCGGCGTGTAACTCCAGGCACGCTGGTCTTCCTTGTCGAACTGTAGCGGATACCACAGCATCGTCTGCCCGCCGACGTCGCGCGCCGGTAGCAGGTTGAGGTTGTGCACGCGCTGGTAATACTTGCCGGCTCCCTCGTATGGGGTGATATCCGGGTTGTTGTAGCAGAACTCGTTGTAGGTTCGCGTCTGGACCAGCAGCGTGATCGCGCCGTTGGCATTGACCAGGTAGCCCGTGGAGACGTAATCGGCGTTCTTGTTGCTGCGCAGCGCGTGGTTCCACATAGCCTCGTAGGCGTTGCGCGGGATCGGGAACGGCGTGCCGTTCCAGCAGCCGTAGACGCCCACCCCGTCGGGGCTGGTCTTGCACTCGGGATTGCGCGCATTTGCCAGCGCGCCCTTGATCCAGTAGTCCGGAAACCACACGTCGCGGTGCGTGGGGTAGACGTCGATGCGGTAGGTAGGGTAACGGCGCATCAGCTCCATCTGCCCTTCCATCAGTTTGTCCTTGTGCTGCTCCATGTTCTTGGCGTCGATGGAGAACAGCGGCTTTTCGTCGGGATAGAGATCCGGCCACACCCCCTTGTCCGGGTCGAATTCCGGCGGCGCCTTGGCGTCGCCCGCATAGGCGGGGTAGCTGCCGTCCGGGCTGCCGGCCTTCTCCGTGCCCCATGGGGTCAGCGTCGTACCCAGCAACCTGAACTCCTCCTCGGTCACCGCAGCGTGCGATGCCGCGCAGATCAACCCCAGCGCGATTCCGGCCAGGCAAGCACCGATCTTTCTCGTAATCATGGCGTATGTTCCCGCTGTCCAGTAACGAATGGAAGTCGATCCACATTTGACGGCCCCGTTCGTCCGCCACGGATCGCGGCCCCGCGAGTACTCTCTTTTTCTGCCCGGGGGACACGCTCTCTTGTGACATTAAGCGAATTTCTGCAACAACCTTTGCGATGGATCAAGGTAGATGCACGAGACGACGGAATAGATTCCACAAGCACATTGCCCGTGTGCCGGTCGCCCGCGCAGCGCGGCGACCGACGCCAGGGCAAAGCCATTATTCGAAGCAAGAAACCAAGGGGGTTGCCGTGGATACTGACAAGCACTTCAGTCGCGCGCCCGCCAGGGCGCTTCGCCGCACTGCACTGGCGCTGGGCATCGCCGCCGCGGGTATCGGCAGCGGCGCCTGGGCGCTGGACATCGCCACCGGGAACCCGGACCTGGCGGTGAAGTGGGACAATACGGTGCGCCTCAGCGCGGGATGGCGCGTCGAGGAAATCGACGATGCCTTGGGCGACAACTTCCAGTACGACGAGAGCGACTACAAGTTCGAGCAGGGCGACATGATCGCGCAGCGCCTGGACCTGTATTCGGAGCTCGATATCATCTGGCGCCGCGACTACGGCGCGCGGGTGGCCGTCGCCGGCTGGTACGACTACGCCTACCACGACAGCGACATCGAACAGAACCCCGCGCTGGCGAACCTGCCGGGCAGCTACATCGGCAAGGAGTATTCGGACCTGACCGAGGACTTCTATTACGGACCCTACGGCGAGGTGCTCGACGCCTTCCTGTTCGCGAACCACACCGTTGGCGAGGTTCCGCTATCGTTGAAGGCAGGACAGTTCACCACGTACTGGGGCATGTCGCTGTTCTACTCCGGCGGCATCGCGCAGAGCCAGCACCCGATCGACGGGCGCAAGGGCGCCGCGAACCCGGGAAGCGAGGTCAAGGAACTGTTCCTGCCGCTGACGCAGATCAACCTCCAGGCGCAGTTCACGCCGACGATAGCGGCCGAGGTGCAGTACTACTTCGACTGGGCCAATACGCGTTCGCCCGAGGGCGGCACCTTCCTCGCGCCGGCCGACCTCACGCTCCAGGGGCCGCAGCAACTCGGCGGAGACCCGCTCGTGGGGGCCAACCTGCAGCGCCGCGCGCCGCTGGAACCGGAGCACCAGGAGGGCAACTGGGGCGTGAACTTCAAGTTCAACCCCGATTTCCTGCGCGGGCAGACGCTGGGCCTGTACTACCGGGAATTCGACGAAAAAATCCCCTGGGTGTTCCTCGCCCTGCCGACGATGGACAACCCCAAGCCGTTCGGTTACCGGGCGGTGTACGCCGAGAACACCAAGGTCGCTGGCGTCAGCTTCGATGGTCAGATCGGCCAGTGGGCGGTCGGCGGAGAAGTGGGCTACCACATGGACACGGGCCTCAAGTCCACGGGCTTCGCGTTCGCCGAGGACGGTGCGCGCGGCGACACCTGGCACGCATTGGTTAACGGAATCTATCTGCTCGACCGCGGCGCACTGTGGGACACCGGCAACCTCGTGTTCGAACTGAGCTACGACCGCCTCGACCACGTTACCGAGAACGAGGACCTGTTTGTGCGCGTCGATCACGGCGACACCTGCACCATAGGGCGCGGTGGCCCGCCCGGCAGCTGGAAGGACAACTGCGCGACCAAGGACGCGTGGGGCCTGAGCATCCGCTTATCCCCGCAATGGCTGCAGGTGCTGCCGAGTCTCGACGTCCAGATGCCGATCAGTTACCAGACGGGACTGGACGGCAACTCCGCGATCTCTGCCTACGGCGTCAACGAGAAGGCGACCACGCTGTCGATCGGCGTGCAGCTCGATTACAAGGTGATTCATCGCCTGACGCTGCAGTACGACGACTTCTTCAGCACGCGGCACACGGTGAACGACGTGGCCGTCAGCGGCAACGGCGGCAGCTACGCCACCACCGACCGCGGCCGCGTCAGCATCACCTACAAGGTAGCTTTCTGATCTACGTCGAGGGAGAGTAGCGCGTACGACAGGAACCCGGAACCGACAACAAGGGCGCAAGAGCATAATATGAAGTCGATCATCTGCAGCACCTTCGCGGCGTGCGTGGTTTCGCTGATGCAGGCAACCACGGCAGCGGCGCAGGGTGCGTTCGTTGACCCCCTCGACGCGCCGGCCGAAGCGAGCCCGCTCGCGCAGCACAGCCAGCTGCTCGCGATAACGCGCGCGGGCAGCAGGCTGGTAGCGGCGGGCATGCGCGGGCACATCCTGTATTCGGACGACGACGGCCGCACCTGGACCCAGGCCAAAGTGCCCGTCAGCGTGGCGCTGACCGCCCTTTCCTTCCCCACGCCGGAGCAGGGATGGGCTGCAGGTCACAGTGGCGTGGTGCTGCACTCCGGCGATGGCGGCCAGAGCTGGGAACTGCAGCTCGACGGGCGCCGCACGGCCACGGACATGATCGCCTTTTACAAGGGCCTGGCGGGCGGCGGTGACGAGGCCGCGGCACGGCTCGCGCAGGAGTTGCCGATCAACTGGCAGGACGGCCCGGAGCAGCCTTGGCTGGGCGTGTGGTTCGCAGACGAGCAGCAGGGATTCGTCGGTGGCGCGTTCAACCTGATGCTCGAGACGCGCGACGGCGGCCGGAGCTGGACCCCGTGGACGCATCGCGTCGACAACCCGGACGCGCTGCATCTCAATGCGATCGAGAAAATCGGTTCCGCGCTCTACATGCCATCTGAGCGGGGCGTGGTGTTCCGGATGCGCGAGGGCGAGGAGCGCTTCAGAGCGCTGCAGACCGCGTATACGGGGAGCTTCTTTGGCATCTGCGGCGACGAGCGCGTACTGCTCGCCTACGGGCTGCGCGGAACCGTCTACGCGAGCACCGACCAGGGCGCGAACTGGTCGGCACTGCCGCCGGCGATCCCCGTCGCGCTGACCGCCTGCGTACGCGGCGCTGACGGTCGCTTCCTGCTCGCCGCGGCATCGGGGCACGTGGTCGCGGTCACACTGGATGCCAACGGTCCCGGCGCCATGCCGCAGAACGGCGCGCCCTGGCCGCTGGCGGGCATCGCCCTCGGCGCCGACGACCAGCCGATCGGCGTCGGGATGCGAGGCATCTGGCGCG
This sequence comes from Gammaproteobacteria bacterium, assembly GCA_016705365.1. Classification (NCBI taxonomy): domain Bacteria; kingdom Pseudomonadati; phylum Pseudomonadota; class Gammaproteobacteria; species Gammaproteobacteria bacterium. The sequence continues at coordinate 237,024 of JADIYI010000005.1, forward strand.
CAGGGCAGTGAGTCGCGAGGCATGCTGCCGGATCCGATCATGACAACAACAGGATTCACGACTCCATGAGCGCCAATATAGAACGCATCGACCTGCCGGTCATCAAGAATCCCGCCGACTTCGACGACCAGTCGGGCGACGCGCTGGAGCGGCTGATCTTCAACCACCGCCCCCTGGTGCTGCTGCTGGTCGCACTGGTCACGCTGGTGCTGGGCTTCCAGGCCACCAGGCTCAAGATCAACGCGAGCTTCGAGGACATGATCCCGCAGTCGCATCCCTTCATCAAAAACTTCTTCGCGTATCGCGACAGTATCAGCGGACTGGGCAATTCGCTGCGCATCGTGGTCGAGAGCAGGGATGGAGACATCTTCGACAAGGACTATCTCGAGGTAGTGCGCGAGGTCAACGACAGGATCTACCTGCGCCCAGGCGTCGATCGCGCGTGGATGAAGTCCGTCTGGACACCGGCCACGCGCTGGACCGAGATCACCGAGGAGGGCTACCGCGGCGGCCCGGTGATGCCCTTCGACTACGACGCATCGCCGGAGTCGGTGACCCAGTTTCGCGTCAACGTGCTGCGCGCGGGTCTCATCGGCCGGCTGGTGGGTTCGGACTACAAGTCGAGCATGATCGTGGTCCCGCTGCTGGAGCGCAATCCCGAGACCAACGAGCCGATCGACTATGCCCAACTGTCGGACTTCCTCGAGGACGAGGTGCGCAGCCTGCAGAGCGACCGCTACCCGATCCGCATCATCGGCTTCGCGAAGCTGGTCGGCGATCTCATCGACGGCATCGAGGTGGTGTCGGTTTTCTTCGCGATCTCCGCCCTGATCGCCACGCTGATCCTCTACCTCTACACGCGCGATGCGCGCAGCACGGCGTTGCTGGTCGGCGCCGCGCTGCTTGGCGTGCTGTGGCTGCTGGGCATGCTGAAGCTCTGCGGCTACGTGCTCAACCCGTATTCCGTGCTGGTGCCCTTCCTCGTGTTCGCAATCGGACTGTCACACGGCGCCCAGAAGATGAACGGCATCATGCAGGACGTCGGACGCGGTACGCACCGCTACGTGGCGGCGCGCTACACCTTCCGCCGGCTGTTCGTGGCGGGGCTCACCGCGCTGCTCACCAATGCCTTCGCCTTCGCAGTGATGCTGCTGATCGACATCCCCGCAATCCGCGACCTGGCGATCACGACAAGCATCGGCGTATTGATCCTGATCTTCACCAAGCTGATCCTGATCCCGGTTGCACTCTCCTACATCGGCGTCGGCGAGAAGGCCGCGAAGCGGAGCCTGGAGACGGGATCGACCACGGGCGACAAGGGCCTGCTGGGCACGGCTTGGGAAAAGATCGGCCATTGCTCCGAGCCCAGTTACGCGATACCGCTGGTCATCGCGGCGATCGGGCTCGGGATTGCATCCTTCGCGACCAGCCATGCATATCTGCAGATCGGCGATCTCGACCCCGGCGCTCCCGAACTTCGACCCGATTCGCGCTACAACAAGGACGTTGCGTACATCAACGCGCACTACCGCATCTCCGGCGACCAGTTCGCCGTGATCACCGTGACGGGGCCCGAGGGGATACGCGACTACGCGACACTGGTCGAGCAGGACCGCCTCGCCTGGACCCTGCAGCAACTGCCGGAAGTGATCGCCGTGGAGTCCCTCGGCAGCAGCGTTCCGCTGATAACCATGGGCACGAATGAAGGCAACCCCAAGTGGATGGACATTCCGCGCAGCAGGCAGGTGGCGAGCCTCGCGGTGAACACGGCCACGACCAACTCGCCCGAGCTGCTGAGCGGCGACGCCGCGGTGGCGCCGGTGGTCGCCTACCTGCGCGACCACAAGGCGGAGACGCTCGCGCGGGTTGCAAAGACGGCGCAGGATTTTTCCGACGCGCACGGCTCGGAGCAGCGCCAGTTCCTGCTCGCCGCCGGCTCGGCGGGCATCGACGCGGCCACCAACGAGGTGGTCGCCGTCGCCAACTACCGCATGCTCGCGCTGGTATACGCCTCGGTGGTGCTGCTGTGCTACATCACCTTCCGCAACTGGCGCGCCGTGATCGTGGCGCTGGTGCCGCTCGCGATCACCTCGTTCCTCTGCGAGGCGCTGATGGTGGCGCTCGGCATCGGGATCAAGGTCGCGACACTGCCGGTCATCGCGCTCGGCGTCGGCTGCGGCGTCGACTACGCGCTCTACCTGGTCTCGGTGCAGCTCGCCGCGCAGCGCAGCGGACGCTCGCTGGAGCAGGCCTACCGCGATGCGCTGAACTTCACCGGGCGCGTGGTCTGCCTTGTCGGCATCACTATGGGGGCCGGCGTGGTCACCTGGGCGTGGTCGCCGATCAAGTTCCAGGCCGACATGGGTATCCTGCTCGCCTTCATGTTCATCTGGAACATGATCGGTGCACTGCTGCTGATTCCCGCACTCTCACACTTCCTGCTGGAGACACCACATGCCGCGCGCTAGAGCCAAGCCGGTCCTGACGAAAGCCAGGCCTGTCCGCGCCGAAGCCGCGCAGGTCGCGACCAAAGTCAAATCGTTCCGAACCGGGGCGCCGACGCAGCGCAGGGCAATGAAGGTGCTGATCGCCGTCGACGGCAGCGTTTATACCCGCCGCATGCTCGACTTCCTGATCCGTAACTTCGGCGCCAATGCCGAACCACCGGATTTCACCGTGCTGCACGCCGTGACCAGGGTCTCGGCGCACGCGCTCACCGTGCTCGAGCGTAGCGTGATGAGGCATTATTATCAGGACGAGGCCGCCACCGTGTTCCGGCCGATCCACCGGCGCTTCGACAAGCTCGGGATCAAGGCGGATTTCATCTACCGGGTCGGCAATCCCGCGGCAGTGATCGCCACCGCCGCCGAGTCCGGACGCTTCGACGTGGTGATCATGGGCTCGCAGGGAAGCCACGCGCTGAAGCGGCTGGTCATGGGCTCGGTGGCCACCCGCGTGATGGCGCAGTGCAAGGTGCCGGTGCTGCTGGTGCCGTAGGCGCGGCTTCAGGGGGTCTCGCGAAACGCCTTCTGACCGCGCGAACACGCTGGCTTTCGGGTGTACGAGCGGGCCATGCCCGCGATATCGCGCGCATGGTGCGGGCGGAGCCCTGCCGACGCAAGGGTCCATGCGCCGAGCACATCGGGAAGTGGCCACAGCACGTCCAGCAGGCAGGCAGGCAGGCAGGCAGCGCCGCCGGCGGTGAGCGCCGTGTGCAGCGGCACCAGCAGCCACGCCGGACCGGGCCGCGAACGCGCGAAGGAATGGTCGACCACCAGGCACAGGAGCAGGGTCGCAGCGAGGAGCGCCAAGCCGGTCTGGACAGGCAGGAGCAGCGCCACCCACCCCGCCAATGCGGGTACCACGCCGCGCCATGCAGAAGCGCCCTCAAGGCCGTCACGAACCGCGTAGCCCCACTGCAGCGCACCGACGAAGCTCGCGATCACGGCAGCATAGGCCCGAGCACCTCCAGCCAGCGCTTCTCCGCCGTGAGCAGGTACAGTCCCGCGCTGCCAATGAAGGGGATCAGGCCTGACCACCCCAGCACCAGTGCCGGTAGCGGAGCGGATTCTGCAGCCTTTGGTGTCGTATCGTCGTTCATGCACCATCTACACTGCGGAATCGGCGTCGAATCGCCGGTGGCTGCGAAACGCAGCCCTCAGCACTCGACAATGGGCCAATCGGCCGCATCGACCACGTAGCGCGCTGTACCGGGCGCACGCCCCCCCCCAGGCGCGGTTGAATTCGCCGTTGGGGTCGAAGATCTCCGCCTGCTTCTCCAGGTTGAAATGCCGGCCTCCACGCGGGTCGCAACCGACGCCGGCGATGTGTTGCCAATTGCCGTAATTGCTCGCGACGTCGTAATCGACGAGGTGCATCTCGAAGAAGGCCGCGCCGTAACGCCAGTCGAGACCGAGTTCGTTCACGAGGCAACTCGCCGCGATCTGCCGGCCGCGGTTGCTCATCCAGCCCGTTTGCACCAGCTGGCGCATCAACGCGTTGACCAGCGGGTGATCGGTGTCGCCCGTGCACCAGCGCGCGAAGGCCCGCAGCTCGAAGCAGCACGGCGCGCGGTGCCTGCCGATGCCGTCCGACGCGAACAGGCGCACGCCATCGACGCGGGCGCGCCAGTGGAAGAACTCGCGCCACAGCAATTCCTCCCAGAACCCGCGCGTGGACTCGTTGCGCGTTTCGTCGCGCTCGAAGCGCAACAGCTCCAGCGCTACCTGGCGTGCCGACCAAGCCATGGCGACAGCCAGGCCGAGGCATAGAGGCCGTCCAGCGCATTGCGCGTGTTCTTGCAGTGCGCAGCCGCGCGTTCGCGCCACGTGCAGTCGTGCAAGCGTCGCTCGCCGGCAGAGCGGTGCCGCCGCGCGCGGCGAAGCGATCGCAAGCGCGAGGGCGGCGAACCTCGCCGCGCGCGGGGGATCACCACGCGTACCCGCAGTCCGGCCGCCGGGAGTGATCCGGGCTGACGGTACGCTCCTGCATTCTTGTTGACCTGCCGCAATGCAAGCGTGTCGTTTTTGGGCGCCAAATCACTCCTGCGGCGCGAGGATTCCGACATGGCCATCACGATACCCCCGCTGGATGCGATGTTCTTCCTGTCGGAAATGCCCGCGAGTCCGAAGCACGTCGGCGCGCTGCAGATCTTCGAGCTGCCCCCGCGCGCGCCGAAGGATTACCTGAAGAAGCTGGTCGCCCGCATGAAATCGCAGCCGCCCGTGCCGCCATTCAGCTACTGGCCACTCTTCCCGCGCACGGGCATGCCGCAGTGGCAGGTCGACGAAAACCTCGACATGGATTACCACGTGCGCCACTCGGCGTTGCCGGATCCGGGCGACACGCGCCAGTTGCTCGACACGGTAGAACGCCTGCACGGCGGCATGCTCGACCGCCAGCGGCCGTGCTGGTTCTGCCAGGTGATCGAGGGGCTGCATGGCAATCGCTTTGCCGTCTACACCAAGATCCACCATGCCTGCATTGACGGTATGTCGGGCGTGCGGCGCATGTACGCCGCGCTGTCGGCGTCGCCGACGAGCACGGTCTTCACGGCGCCGTGGGCCTTCGAGGAGAAGACAGCGCCGCCACGTGCGGAACCGGACATCGCCACGCGCGTCGCTGCCACCGGGCGCACGGCGCTGGCGCAGGCCAGGGCTGTGGCCGAACTGTCGGGGACCCTGGCGCGGATGAGCCTGCAATGGATGAAGGTCGAATACAGTTTCCACCAGGTTCCCTTCGACGCGCCGCGCTCGCTGATGAACCGTCCGCTCACCCGCGACGCGCGCGCGGTGGGGATCTGCACGCTGCCGCTCGATCGCGTCAAGGCTGCGGGCCGGAGGCTCGGCGGCAAGGTGAACGACGTGGTACTCACCGTGGTCGATGCGGCGCTGCACGAATATCTCCGGCACAGCGGCGCGCCGAGCGACGCGGCACTGGTGGCGCTGTGCCCGATGTCGCTGCGCGAGGATGGCGACCACGCGGCCAACACCCAGGTATCGGCGCTGCACGTGCGGCTGGGCGATCCGCAGGCGGACATGCGCACGCGCCTCGGCCAGGTGATCGACTCCTCGGCGAAGTCAAAGCAGCAAGCACGGGAAATGTCGCGCGATGCCCTGCTGGACTTCGCGGTACTCATGTTCGGAGCCTACGAGCTCCTGGAGCGGACCGGGCTGCAGGAGCGGATTCCCGCCTCCTATAACGTGCTCGTGTCGAACGTCCCCGGCCCGACGGGCAGCAGGATGTACCTGCTCGGTTCGCGCCTGATCGCCAGCTACCCGATATCGACCTTCCTGCCCGGCACCAACCTCAACGTTACCGTACTCTCGCACGGCAACAGCATCGATTTCGGCGTGCTGGCTGACCGGCTCGCGATGCCAGACGTGGCGCGCCTGACCGAGTCGATCGTGCAGCGCTTCGCCGAACTCGAGCGCGCGTTCGCGAAACCTCGTGCGAGCCGCGCGCGAGCGGGCAGCAATGCGCTCCGGAGCAAACCCGCGGCGCGGCGCTGAGCAGAGCGCCCGCGCATCACAGGTAGCCGATCTCGCGCGCGTTTGCGAGCGTCACGCGTCGCGCGAGTCGGCGCGAGATCCGCATCACGATCGCGCTGCTCCAGCGCGAGCAGATAGTCGCTCGCGCCGGTCGCGAGCTGGCGCAGCTCGTCGAGTTCCGCGTCATAACGGGCGGCGATCACCCCGCCGTCGCGAATCACCATCGGCGGGTTCTCGACCAGCGCGCGCTGCAGGTGTGCGACGAGGTGCTGCCCGCGCTGTCGCTCAGACAGTGGGTGGTGAGCTCCCCCCTTCGCGCTGCGTTTCCGCTTCGCGTCGCGCCCCGATGCGCTCGCCAAGGCACTGGAGGTGATCTGCCGGCTGCTCGGCACGCACCTCGCACAGGGCTGGCTTCACGCGCAAGGAGGCGGCCACCGGAGCGGTGACGCTGGTGCAGCGTTTCGCCAGCGCACCGAACCACCGCTGGCGGGCCGAGAGGGGTCGGAGGAAAGCGAAGGGAAGCGCGCAGTCCGAGCGCTCTGCCATAGAGCGCCACGCAGCCATGACGTGGGCCCAACGGCTGAAGCGCGTCTTCAGCATCGACGTCGAGACCTGCGTGCGCTGCGGCAAGGCAGTGCGGGTGATCACGAGCATCGAGGAGTCGGGGCTGATCGAGCGGATCCTGGCGCATGTGAGAGCGAACGCGCAGACGAGCACGGCCGCCGTCGACGGGGCCGCCGGAGAGTGCGTGAGCGGCGCACACGGAAGGCGCGCGAACTTGCGCGCGTGGAAGCTGCGATCAGGGATCGGCAGGGAGCTGTGCTGCGCTCCGGTGTGGTGCGGAGGGATCTGGGGGATTGATCGGACTGCGAAGGATCCTGACCATCCCCGGTATCGAGCGGCAGGTAGGGGAAATTCGCGGGTTGGCACCCGCCAGAACACCGTGGGGCAGAGGCCGGTATGGCGGGCCTCGGTCAGGTAGAGGCTTTATCCTTCCTATACTTCCGCTGATGGTCAAGCCCTCGGCCGAAGGCTCTATACTTACGCATATCTGTCCTTACGATCGTCTCCACGGTCTTCCAGTCCAGAGGTTTTCCGACGGACGTTGAGGACATCACAAATTGGATTTTTCTCGGGATTTGTCATGACTAAACGCTTTCAGCTATTGCTTGTCTTATCCTTGATCTTCGGAACTACCGGATACGCGTCTGTTGCGGACGATAGCGCGGACCTTCGAGCCAAAGATCACCTCGCTCGGGCGATCGATCTTCTCGATACCTATCGTGGCGATAGCACCAAGCTGGAAACAGCGAAAACGCTGTTGGAAGAGATCGTTCAGAAGGACCCGGACAATGCTGCCGCATTTCGCGAGCTTGCTCGGTATTACATAATGAGAGGACACATCAGTTACCAGGATTTCCGACCTGGTTCGCTGGATGCGGCCGAGGCTTCCTTGAAGAAGGCACTCGAAATCAATCCCGATTATGCAGAAGCATACGTGCTTGCTGGTCATTTGTATCGACTCATGAAGCGACCGGTCGACGCAAGGAATGCGCTGTCCAGGGCTGATGCTCTCGGCACCGAGGATCCCTGGCTTCAGAATAACTGGGCAGACGTTTTGCTGGATGACGGCAAGTACGAGGAAGCTGCACAGCGATATCAGAAGGTAATAGATAGTGAAACCAACAACCAAAAAGCCATGGTCGTGGCTTTCGAAGGGCTCGGTGCGTATTACAAAAGTATCGGTCGCCTTGACGAGGCGGATGCAATCTACAGAAAAACAATTGCGTACGAACCAGAAAGTGCGTGGAATCACGGCAACTACGCCCAATTCCTGTTGTGTATGCGGGATGATTACGAGACAGCCATGGAACAGGCAGCCCGCGCCTTGCAGATAATGAATTATGGTGTCGGACGCAACATTCTCGCTTCGGCCCTGTACAGGAAATGGGCCGATCAAATCATGAAAGGGGAGACCGTTGCGGCAAACGAGTCCTTCGCAAACGCAGCGGCGAAAGCGTCGGGATCGCCGACCCAGATAGTTGCCTCGATCTGCGGTAATTGCGCAGCACTAAAGGCAGTGCGCAATGTCGAAAGCTGGTCCGCGATCAGGCGTTGAGATTGGTTGACAGCAGTTCGTGGTGTAACTTTGTTTCCATGAATTGGAATTCGAGATACGGGAGAGACTTGACCTTCCTGATCTTGCCAGGTATCTCCCGGGATCGGAGGCGAAGCACTGGCTTTCTGTGCAGGTATGTATGGTGATTTCAGCTTTTTGGTGCGAAGGCGATGGCGAAAGAGCATTTCCTGTCACTGAAAACTGGAGTTGCGTAGTCGGCTTTTCCGGGCAGCGACACGAGCTCACGAAAGATGCCGTGCGGCTCACTGGTGAGGGCTTTGTATGAATGGATCAGGGTCAGGTCGCCTGCGAGCAGCTCGACGCATGAAATCGCCGCCCTGACTCGAATGGATAGGTCAGATTGGCCATTTGATTTAGAATTTTCCGGAAACCGCATCTGCCCCGTGATCCGAGCCTGGTCGCCATGCGTCCGGTCCATCCACGGTGCGCTTCTGGATATTCTGCAAGCAACAACATTCCATGAACGAATTGACGCCAGGGACTTTGGGTTGGGATAGCTGGTTCGAAGCACAAGCGGAAAGCATGTGTGGCACGGAACTGTCTGCCGCCCGCGTGGTGACGGTCGACCGCGATCGGTTTCTTCTGCTGGATTAGGCTGGGTCTTTCCCTGCAAAGCTGGCCGGAAAGCTGATGCATGCGTCCGAATCATCGGTGGAGCGGCCGTGTTTCGGTGACTGGGTTTGCGGCAGGAAACCCGAGTCCGAGTTCGATGATTCCGGCGTGATCCACGGGATCTTCGAACGGAGGACCTGGCTGCGACGCAAGTCTGCCGGCGATTCGATTGAATACCAGATGATCGCGGCAAATATCGATTTCGTCGTCGTGCAATCCTGCCACTACGATTTCAACCTCAAGAGGCTGGAGCGCTACCTGGTAATGATCGGGGAAGGTGGCGCGACACCTCTTGTGCTGCTGACCAAGACCGACCGGGTGACAGCGGATGTGTTGGAAGACCAGATTGCGCAAATCAGGAGTGCAGGCATTAGCGCGCGGGTTGCAACGTTGAGCAACCTCACGAGGGAGGGATTCGATGAACTGGAAGGGCATTCTTGCTCCCGGCAAGACCTGTTGCTTTGTCGGATCCTCAGGCGTCGGGAAGAGCACGCTGATCAATAGCCTTGCAGGCCGCGAGCTGCTCGAAACAAAGGCAGTAAGCAGCAGCGGTGAAGGCCGTCACACCAGCGTTCGAAGAGAACTCATTGTGCTTGAAAGTGGCGCACTGCTCATCGACAACCCCGGCATAAGGGAATTTGGTGTGCTCGGAGCGGAGAACGGAATCGAGGCGAGCTACGCTGACGTTCTGGCATTGGCGTCGCAATATGTGACGATCATGCCGCCCGTCGGGAATCAATTCGAAATTTACGATGTTCCCGCGACAGAGCTACGAGCAGTTCCTCCGCACCTTGAAAAAGGCCGAATTGAAGCGCGACGACACATGTCCTGCCCCGGGTTCCACAGCGTAGAAATCGCCTTACACTGGGCCCAAGGAATCCGGGGCAGGCCAGGATAGCCAATACACTGCCGGAGCGAACTTTGGTTTTCGCTCCCAGAGGAGGTCAATGTGGCGGAAATTCAGGTAGCGCATCCTCTGAGTCAGGCGATTTATGAGGGTGTGCTGGAAAAACCTCCCTGGAAGACACTGCTGAAATATCTCGAAGACTATATGCAGGTACCCAGCGCCACGCTGGTGTTGCGCCGGCCTCGATTGTCCGATCCGGGGCTTACGGTGTATCTGTACTCAGGCTCGGATACCGGCGCCCTGGAGAATTTTCAGACGCGAGGATATCTCGATTCGCCGTTTGCTGAGTTGCCCGAGAAAAAGGTCTTCACCCTCCACGACCGTGTTACACGTTCCGAGCTCGAATCTCTCGCTTTTTATGAGTACCTGAATGCCTATGGTGTGTCCGATCTGATTGGCTTTGATGTCCATGACAAGCAAAGCCATATACGGCTCAGATTGCGGTTGGTACGTATAGGTGATACTCCGGCATTTTCCCGGGATGATCGGGTCCGGCTGGAGAGCATCGTCCCGTTGATGAATAAAGCGCTGAAGCTATTTGGCGCATATGCGCATAACAGCTTTATCGAAGAGTTGTACGAGGAGCTTCTGGGCTCGATGGATATCGCTTCTGTAATTGTCAACGCAAAGCTGGAAGTGCTTTCGGCCAATTCACAGGCAAAGCAGATTCTCGTCTCCGGGGATGGCGTGTTTTTGCGGCACGATTCGCTTCGTTGCAGTCATAACTCCGATCAGAAGAAATTGGAAGAGGCATGTCAAGCGCTGTTGCGGGTAGCTCGTGACGATGAGCAGATCCGGCGCACATCCAGCATTTCAATCGATCGTACGAGTTCAGACATGAAATGGGATGTGCACATTCGCAGAGTATCAACGCAAAATGTGGTGTTCGATGACGGAGGGCCGGAACTGGTGTTGCTTTTGCAGGGGCCGGTCCGTGACTGTGCACCCAGTCAGTCACGCTTGATTCAAGTGTTCGGGCTTACCCCGGCCGAGGCGAAACTGACTGCACACCTCATCGACGGTCTGACACTTACCGCTGCGGCGGAGGCTCTGGGGATATCTCGAAACACTGCCCGGGCACAACTTTCGTCCATCTTTGCCAAGACAGGAGTCAATCGCCAGACGCAGCTCGTCAGGTTGGTTTCGGATGCATGCGCTACGCATTGGCAGTGAGTGCGGAGCCCCCGAGCTTTAGTACAAGTGTACGATGCTGGTCCGGCAAAGCCGCTGTTAGTATCGGTCCCAATGCTGCGTCTTGGACGTTTGTGACGCGTGGCAAGGGCGCATCATTCGGAAATATTCAATTCGTGTGGTTCATATGACGACTTACGCAACACTTGAAGATATCGAAAACTGCATGAATAACGGTTGGACGGATGGGCTTCCGGTCATCCCGCCATACGGCAGTCTTGTCGATGTGATGCTGGGCGCCATGGGCTGGCAGGCACACGATATCGTTGGGGAGATACCGAGTCAGAATATCGTCGTAAGGGCCGAAAAGGCTGCGGCAACCGCTGTGATGGCCGGTTGCAAGCCCGAATATGGCTCGTTGCTGAGAGCCCTGACCGAGGGGCTTCTGGATCCCCTTCTCAATCTCAGCGGGGCCGAAGTTACCACCGGTGGCGCAGCTATTCTGGTGATTGTCAGCGGCCCCGTTGTCGAGCAACTCGGCTTTGAACATGCGACGAATGCACTGGGCGCCAATTGTCGGGCCAACGCCACCGTTGGCCGGTTTGCGCAGATGATGCGCTACTTTTGCGGTCGGGGAGGTGGCGTTTTGCAATCCCACGGCACGATAGGCCATCCCGGACGAATCAGTTTTTGCATCGCCGAACACCCGCAAACGGAGTGGGGGCCTTATCACACCCAGTATGGCTTGCCGGAAGATGCGTCTGCTGTCTCCCTGATGTCCACTGAAGGCCCCAATTCAGTCAATAACCACTACGGTAATACGGGCGCCCAGATCCTGGACACCATTGGCGACTGTCTATGCCACTATGGTCAAACCGCCTGGTATTACAGATCCGGCGGATTCGTGGTTGTAATCCCGCCTGACCACATGGCCCTCGTGGGCAAAGACTTTAGCCGCGAACAGGCCGTGGAGTACATTTATCAAAACGCGAGACGCCAGACCGATCAGCTTGCCGTGGTGGGCCGTATTGCCAAGCCCCCGATTGCATTTGCTGAAGTCGAGCCAGGTGTGCTGCGTTCGCCGTTGAAAAGCCGCGAACAATTGACATTCATGGAGTGTGGGGCCGCTGGCGGCCGGTTTTCTGCGGTAATCCCGCGCTGGGTCGGCAGTACTCACGCTGTCTGCAAACAAATAGTTTAAACGCTGAAGAAAGGAGATTGTAATGACACAAACATCCAACAAGGGGCCGGGGAAGGAAGGCAACAATCCACCGGCCAGGCAGTTGACCAGTTGCGGCGATGTCAGCTGTGAGCTGCTGGTCGATCCCATCCCCAGGCCCACACCCGATCCGATAAAAGTCAGCCTCAAGCCCCGTGTGGCGCGGGTAACGTTCCTGGATCACCACAAGCCGAACTCCAAGGTCATCATGAAATATGCGCAAAGCATATTGCGCGACCGGGGAATTGAGGTCAGGGACGAGATCCTCATAAAGGATGACGCCAGCGTCCGAATGCCGGATGCCCTGCTGCGATCGCTCTCCGGGGAGGGGGGGCTGGTTCTCTGCGGCATATCGGATTGAGGCAGTTGTTCGTCGGGCAGTTCGCTTGACTCAATAGCATTACAGCGAATCGGTGTCGCCGGTTTCGCGATATTGACGCAACCTTTCGGGGACCAAGTCGATCGGTGCATGACCTATCAGCCTTCTGATAGACCATTGCCCGCGATTGTCGTGGATCATCCGACGCAAATGGTTGAAGACGATGTGTTGCATCGTCGCGCTGGGCAGATTGCCAATGCGGTCCAGCGCTTGCTCAATGATGAAGAACCGGAGAATCCGCAGTGATGAAAAATGTATTATCGATACTCGGCACCGGAGTGTATCTCCCGCCCGCACGAGCGGTGCGGGAAGTGGTGCTGGAGGCAGGTCAGGATCCCAGCGCTTACCAGGGGTGGGCCAACTGTTGTCACGCTCTTGCCGAGGATCATCCAAGCACCATGGGTACCACGGCCTTACGCAGGGCGTTGGAAGATGCCAAGGTAGAGCCCGCCGAGCTCAAGCTGGTTCTGTTTGCAGGCATGTCGCGCGATTACCTGCCTTCATGGTCTGTGGCGACTGAAATCATGAAAGCCTGCGGAACCGGGGGCCATTGTATGGGCCTGGACATGACTGCGGGTTGCCTGGGCGCGCTATCCGCACTGGATATGGCGCAGGGTTGGCTGGCGGCGCGCGGCGGCGGAGTGGCGGCAATCGTCGCGGCTGAGCGCTGGACCTACACCATCGATTACACGTCGATTGAAAATCTGGGGCTATGGGGGCACAGCGATGGCGCTGCAGCGACCATCGTCAGTCACAATACACCTCATGACGCAAAAGCCATTTTTTGCGGTGCCGAGTTTGTCAGCCAGAGCGATCTCAATGGCACAGTGCTCATTGAGTATGGGGGAACGCGTCATCCGATCGCACCGGCTGGCGTAAAGCCTTTCGAGCGCAAGCTGATGGGTCTGAGCCGGCATGATTTGCGCCAACGCTACTCCGATGGCTATGCCAATAGCATGCAAGCCCTCAAAGCACGGTTTGATTGCAACGTCGAGCGGGTGATCATCAATCAAACCGCCAATCTGTTTTTGAATTTGATTGCTTCGGTCATCGAGATACCTGTCGAGAATTTTATTATTACGGGTCACGAAACAGGGCATGTCGGTTCTGCGGATATTTTGATTGGATTGGACAGGCTTCTGCACGCCGGTGGTATGAACGAGCCGTACCTGATGGCGGGAAGCACGCCCTATGCATTCGGTTCGGGTTTGATGATGCCGGTGTAGGATTGGTTATTGCCACTGGAAAGTGGCGGAAGAGGCAGGAGTCGAACCTACCAGGCGCGTTACTGCGCGCCTCACTGGTTTTGAAGACCAGGCACCCCACCGGGGATATCGCTCTTCCGTTGTATCTGAAATCGTGTTCAGCCTCGCTGCTTTAGTCGGGCTGCATCCGGATCTGAAATCACTCGCAGGTTTCCGCTTCTTTTGGTAAAGCCGATTTGATCAAAGAACTCCAGTATTTCAATGCTCAGGTCTCTGCCCAGGCCAAATACCTGCTTTGCCTCGATGACCGAAATCCCGCCCGAGGCGTCCGTGAACTGCTCTACCAGCCGGGCCAGTTCCCTGAGCGTGGCCGGTAGCGCCAGTCGTTTCTCGCCGATCTCGAAGAGATCTCCCGTCTTGATTGCGGGGCGAGTCAGTGTTTCCAGTTGCTTGGCATCAAAACCGGTATCCCTCTGTATTTCAGAACGCAGGGGAATATTCAACCCCCTTGCCTTCATCCGCGTCTCGAGTTGCTGCCACTCCCGTTGCACCCGGGGAGACAGGGTGGGCCTGTGCCCGAGCGCCCGGATCAGTTGCTCCTGATGGACGATCCGAGCTGCGCGAACTCGGTCATCCAGCACCACCTTGAACAGGTGCGCAGGGACCCGAGGGTGTACCAGTGCCTGCAACGCCTCGGGCCGTATTCCGGGTTCCATGGGACGTGCGCCATGCCACTCGGCCAACTGCTGGTCCAGACAGTCAACATAGCTCTCCCACAGCTCGCGGGACAGGATAAGCTCGTCCCCATCAGTATGGATCCTGACGAGGTTGCCGGCGTTGAGCGGGGGACGGGCCAGCAAGCCGTTCATCTCTTCCTGAGACAGGTTCCAGATGCGTTTACACTGGCGCAGACTGACAATATCGCCATTGTTGAACAGCAGTTGACCGAGCACTGCTCCCGGCTGTCCCATTTCCAGCGCGTCGAGTTGCTTGAGACGATTGCTGCGCGATTTTCCCCGCTGTGGTGCTTGCGGATCGATTACGACACCGCCTCCCAGGGTAGAACTCTCATTGTCATCCCGCAGTACAAAACGGTCGCCGGCGAAAGCGAGCACGCCCCGGTCCAGGATCAATTGAACACGTTGGCCCGAAGGACTGTCTTCGCCGCGATCGAGGAAATAGGTTCGGGCACCCATGCGCCGGGTGCCAATGTAGAGTTTCACTCTACCCAGGTGTTTCAATGACCGTCCCGATCCTGCAACTGTCCAGCAGCGGGTATCCAGGCGACGGGCGGGCAAGGCAGTGGGATGCGCGCACAAAAAATCTCCCCTGTGGACCTGCTCCAGAGAGACCTTGCCGGCGAGATTCAGTGCACAGCGTTGTCCGGCGTGACCTGCGCTTGCAGGTCTTCCCTGGGTATGAATTTCTCGTACCCGGACCTTTATGTGCTGTGTATTGCTCCCGGCTGATGCGTGCAGTCGCAGCTCATCCCCGGCGTTGATGGAACCCGACAGGCAGGTGCCGGTGACTACCACTCCGGCACCTTTCTTGATGAATACACGGTCGATGTACAGGCGAAACTGCGCTTCGGTCGCGCGTTGGGGGCAGTCCCGCAATTGATTGTCCAGAATCGACCGAAGCTGATCCAGGCCCTCACCTGTGCGGTTGGAAATTTCGCACAGGGGCGCATCGGGAATGAGGGCGCCGGTCTGCTTTGCGACCTGGTCCAGTCGAGCCCTGTCGACGAGGTCGCTCTTCGTTATGACGCCCGCGAATCGCTTTACGCCCAGCAGGCGCAGAAGTTCCAGGTGTTCGAGTGTTTGCGGCATCGGCCCGTCGTCTGCCGCCACTACCAGCATGCCGAGGTCGATGCCACTGATCCCGGATATCATGGTGTTTATGAAGCGGTGGTGACCAGGCACATCAATAAAGCCAATGGGCTCGTTTGCCCCGGCTTCTCCAAATGCGTATCCGAGTTCTATGGTCAGCCCCCGCTGTTTCTCTTCCGCCAGCCGGTCCGTGTTTGTCCCGGTCAAGCGCTGTATCAGGCTGGTTTTGCCGTGGTCCACATGACCCGCTGTGGCGACTAGCATGACAGCGCATCCCTGAGTTGGGGAAGCTGTTGCAGGAAAAGCGATTCACAGTCCAGGCAGCGCAGGTCCAGCAATAACCTGCCGTCGTGGATCCGGCCAATTACAGGGCGTGGCAGCTTGCGCAGTTCCGTTGCCAGGCGTCTCAGGTCGCTGTCCCGCCCCGCGACGGATTCGATGGCGATGGCGAAGCCGGGAATCGTTTCGACCGGTAGCGCGCCGCTGCCGATCTGACTGAGGCAGGGGACTGTCGCCGCCCGGAATGGTTGTGGCAGGTAGCTGGCAAGTCCATCGCACAGCCGCACCGCTTGCGCTTCGATCTCGCTTGCCGGGCGCGTCAGTTGCCGCAGGGTCGGCAGTGTTTCCGTCAGGCTCTCCGGGTGCCGGTACAGTTTCAGTACTTCGGACAAGGCCGCCAGTATCATGCTGTCCACGCGGAGCGCGCGCTTCAGCGGATTCCTGCAAATGCGCTCGACCAGCGATTTCTTGCCGGCAATGATGCCGCACTGTGGTCCGCCGAGTAATTTGTCACCACTGAATGTAATCAAGTCCATGCCATTGGCGATGTAATCCGCGGCTCGCGGCTCCCCCGGCAGGCCGAGGGCGCTGAAGTCGACCAGACAGCCACTACCGAGATCCGCCACACAGGGCAGACCGTGTTCATGCGCCAGTGCCGCGAGGGCTTTCTCGTCCACCGCTTGGGTGAAACCCTCCAGCCGGTAGTTGCTGGTGTGAACCTTCATCAACAATGCAGTTTGCGGAGAAATTGCCGAGCGGTAGTCCTTTAGGTGCGTGCGATTGGTTGCCCCCACCTCTACCAAAGTGCAGCCTGAGGATTCCATTACCTCCGGCATGCGAAAGGATCCGCCGATCTCGACCAGTTCGCCCCGTGAGACCGGCACTTCCAGACCCCTGGCCAATGTGTTCAGCGCCAGCACTACGGCCGCCGCATTGTTGTTGACCACGGTGGCGGCTTCGCTGCCGGTGAGCTCGCAGATCAGTGACTCGACATGGCTGTCGCGGTTGCCCCTCTTGCCGGTCTCCAGATCGTACTCCAGGTTGTTGGGAAACATCGCGGCCTGGCAAGCCGCCTCGGCGGCTGCAGCCGGGAGGCAGGCTCGGCCCAGGTTGGTATGCAGGACGACGCCCGACAGATTGAAGACGGGGCGGATACCACGCGCGTCACTGGCGGACAGCTGTGCGCTTATTGCGGAATGAATTGCAGAAATGCTCCTGGCGGATCGCTGCTCCGTGTTGACGTTCTCGCGGATTTCGCACAAATGCGCGCGGATTGCCTTGCTTACCTTCTGGTGACCCCAGCGCGAGACCAGATCCTGCGACTCCTGCAGTACCCGGTCAACTGATGGCAATTCGCTTCTGATGTCCCGGTCGCCGGTCATCACATACGCCCTCTGCTAGTAACCCGCAGCCGTATCAACGACGCCCTGCAGTGGCTGATCGTTGGAAAAAGCCACCACATTGGCAAAAAATGGCGCCAGCAAACGCTCGACCATATTTGGTCCGCTCCAGGAGATATGGGGGCTGAGTAAAACTCGCGGGTGTCGGTAAATCCAGTGGCCAGCCGGCAGTGGTTCGGGTTCCACGACGTCGAGAGAGGCGCGGCTTATGTGGCCCTTGTCCAGGCTCTCGCGCAGCGCTTCCTGGTCGACAAGGTTTGCGCGGGACACGTTCACCAGGTGCGCGCCCGGTTTCAGGGCTTGCATGGACTGGGCTCCCATCAGCCTGTCGCTCTGGGGTGTGGAGGGTAGCGCGAGTACCAGGTGGTCTGAGCGCTGTAGCAAGTCATGCAGGTCCTCGAGTAGTTCGACGCCCGGAATCGGACTGGTGCGGTGTGTGCGAACCTTGGCAATGATGTTCATGTCAAATGCCAGTGCTCGTTTGGCGATAGCCTGGCCGATAGCCCCAAAGCCGATAATTCCCAGGGTCTTGTTTTCAAGGCACCCAAGATTGGCCGTGTACCAGGCCTGGGGCGGTTCGCTAATCCAGCGATCCGGCAACTGTTTTTCATGCGCCAGCAGCATGGCCATAACCCACTCGGCAATAGGGCCTGCGGTGGCACCGCGGGAGCAGGTTACCAGTTTGTCCTCGACCAGATGGAGCGGAAATTTGTCGACACCTGTTCCCAGGATATGGACCCAGCGCAGCCCCTCGCAGCGTTCGATGAGAGCCGGCAACCGGGTCCCTCCCGCAGCGGTACCGAGAAGGGCGTCAGCAACCATGCGCTCGCCCGGTTCATCCGTGCTCGGCAAAACGAAGGCCTCGATGCCGGGCGCGAGGCAGTGCAGTTGGTCGATCAGGCCGGGAAGTTCTGTCTGCAAGGCTATTCGCATGACCAGGTTCCAATGAACGAAGAGGAAACCATATCGCCTCCGTAATCGCTGAAGTATGGGGGATCGGAACTGCCGACGTATCGTACGACTGTACTATGTGCGAGACGTTTGCCGCAGTGCCGGATCGAATCGCGATTGCACCGCTTGTATCCTGCAAATATCAGATTCCGGTTTTCTCCCCCCAGTTGCTTTCGGTGCGCTGACAGATGATTTGCGGCAACTCGCTGTGATCACCCGCCGGTCGACGAACTGTTTCAGAGTCTTTCGCAGAATCATGCGCATTCACGATTTTAGCGACACCAATCGTACAGATGTACTAAGCGTGCTGTTGGCTCGGTCACTATACTCGGCGCCCTCAGGTGATTCATGGCTTCCGAAATCGGATCCCGATGACGCGATGATGTGGTCTTCAAGGGCTAAAGTGATGTTTTATGGTTGGCGTATAGCGGGTGGCAGTTTTCTCTCGCAGGCTTTTGCGGTTGGATTCTTCACGTATGCGGTAAGCCTCCTCACGCAGCCGGTGCGAGAGAGTTTTGATGTCAGCGTCGAAACGGTGATCTACAGCCCGACCCTCGGCAGTTGCCGCCACTCTGCTCGTTCCTCTTCGTCTACCACACTGATCCTGACCATGCGCTTCTTCCCGCAAGTGATCCTCTGTTTGTTGTCTGGCGGCTTGCCACCGCAGGCCGTTGGGAGAGGCGGTGATATATCCATACCCCTGTAGCAGGGGGTGACCTTCACATCGCAAAAGGAATCATTCGTGACAATACATCATCGTCTTATCATCCTGGGTTCGGGTCCGGCAGGGTACACCGCGGCGGTATACGCGGCGCGGGCCAACCTGAATCCAGTCGTGATCACCGGTATGCAACAAGGGGGGCAGTTGACGACCACCACCGAGGTGGAGAACTGGCCGGGTGGCCACGCGGAACTGCAGGGCCCGGAACTGATGCAGCATATGCAAGCCCACGTGGAGCGTTTTGGCACGGAGATCGTTTTCGATCACATCGACGAGGTGGATCTGAAGGCCCGCCCGATGGTACTCAAGGGCACCGCCAGCTATACCTGTGACGCCCTGATCATCGCGACCGGCGCCTCCGCGCAGTACCTTGGCCTGCCCAGCGAGAAAGCCTTCATGGGCAAGGGCGTCAGCGCCTGCGCCACCTGTGACGGTTTCTTCTACCGCAACAAGAAGGTGGCGGTCATCGGCGGCGGCAACACGGCGGTGGAGGAAGCTCTGTACCTCGCGAATATCGCCTCGGAGGTGGTACTGGTGCACCGCCGTGACGCCCTGCGCGCGGAAAAGATATTGCAGGATCGTCTGTTCGCCCGCGAGAAGGAAGGCAAGGTCTCCATACTGTGGGACAGTGCACTGGAAGAGGTACTTGGCGATGGCAGCGGCGTTACCGGTATGCGGCTGAAGTCGGTCAAGGATGGCGGCAGCACCAATATCGAACTCGCCGGCGTGTTTATCGCCATCGGCCACAAGCCCAATACCGATATTTTCGCCGGCCAGTTGGAGATGAGGGATGGCTACCTGAAGATCAACAGCGGTACCGAGGGCAATGTGACGGCTACCAGTGCACCGGGCGTCTTTGCTGCCGGTGACGTGGGCGACCACATCTACCGCCAGGCAGTCACGTCCGCAGGTTTCGGGTGTATGGCGGCGCTCGATGCAGAAAAGTTCCTGGACACCCTGGGCAGCGATCGGTGATCACACGTTGAGGCAGGTGGACTTCAGCCGCTTTCTCGGTCATACACTGGCTCGCTTGCGAGGCTCGTTCAAACTGATCGGGGCTCATGCAGCCAATATGGCTGTGGCGTCGCGGTCGGTGTTTTTCGCAGGAATATTGGTTCGTCATCGACCGGTGTTCAGGCCGCGTAGCCACCGCCCGTGTACCAGGTGATGAACTCTGCCGTGTGGGGCGCCTGCAACGCGTTGACCAGGGGGTCGACAGCAACCTGCACCACCGCCGGTCGCCCGGCCGCGAAGGCGCGCTCGACCGCCGGGCCGATGTCGGCGGTACGTTCCACGTACTCGCCATGGGCGCCATAGCCTTCCGCGATCTTGTCAAAGCGAACCTGCCCCCATTTCACCTCGACATCGTTATCGGGACCGAACGCCTGGTAGAAAACCGGGAGTTCCATGCCCCAGGCTGCGTCACTGTTGACGATGATCACGATCGGCAGATTCTTGCGGACCGCCGTTTCGAGTTCGGATATATGAAATTGGAAGGCGGAGTCTCCGGTGATCAGGCAAACCCGCCGCGTATCACCCACGGCGAGTTGCGCGCCGATGGCATAAGGCAGGCCGACGCCGAGGTGACCGAATTTCGATGTCCACAGGATGTCGCGTGATGCGCGCAAGCTGTAGAACAGCGCCCACAGCGCCGTCGAGCCGCCGTCGCGCACCATGACAGTATCCTCGGGCATTACCCGGGTAGCCTCCACGACCATCCGCCCGGGATGAACCGGATACGTATCCGGTGCGTTGGCCACCAGGCCATGAAAGAACGCGTCGAGTTCCTGTCGCCAGCCGGGCAGCCTGGGGTTGGGTGCACGCGCACCGCCCGCTTCAACCGCCTCGGACAGCTGGGGCAGCACTGAACGGAGATCGCCGACCAGCGGTACGTCAATCGCCCGGTTGACACCGATGGCAGCGGGGTCGCGCTCGATATAGATCCATTTGCGTCCGCTATTGCCATTGGCCCAGTGCATTCCGCAACCATAGTGCAACTGCTCGCCAATGGCGGTACCCACCGCCACGACCACATCGGCTTCGGCGACCGCTTCGTTGGCGGGTCCGACCGAATAGGGCAGCACCTGTGGATCCGAGATCGGCAGGCAGCCCAGACCACCCCAGGAGGGGATCACCGGACATTGCAGCGCCCGCGCCAGTCGTTCGAGTTCGGCGTGACCGCGCGCGGTATGAATTCCGGTACCCGCCAGCACAATCGGCGACTTCGCCGCGCGCAACAGCGCTACCGCTTCCGCAATGGCATCGGGGTCGGCCTTCTGGCGCACCAGGCGGTACGCCGCAGGTGGCGGCACGGGCCCGAGATTCACGGCCGTGTCGACGTGGTCCTGTGGAAACTCGACGTAGACCGGCCCCGGCGACCCGGTCATGGCCTGTCGAAACGCCTCGTGCATCACCTCGTCGACCTGGTGGGCAAATTCGATCACCCCGACATATTTCATCGCCGCTTCGAAATACCGCGGCTGGTCGGTGTATTGGAACTTGCTGCGTCGCACCTGGGCATCGAGCATGCGCGGTCGCTGACCCGCCAGAAAAATCACCGGGATGCGTTCCTTCGCGGCGCAGATCGCCGCGGGAACCAGGTTCGCGACGCCGGGACCCTGGTTGCCCACGATTACCGCCGGTTTGCCGGTCATCCGCGACAATGCGTCAGCCATGAACGCGCCGGCCTGCTCGTGGTGGGGTGCAATGACATCCCAGCCGCGTGCGGCCGCTTCGTGGTGCATGCGCGCAAAGCCCGGGTCGGGGATGCCAAACAGCGTGCGGATGCCTTCGGCCTCCAGCAGTTCGATGATGCGTTGGGATACGTTGGTGCGGGTGGTCATGGAACAGGTTCTCCGTGTCGATTCGGTTCGCGTCACAGCAAGGCGGATGTCTGCGCGGGCAGGTAGCCTAACGCCTCGGCCGCCGGTTGCCGGCGTCAGTTGCGGTCAACGCAACTCACAAATCCGGACAGCCACCGCCATATGACCGGAATAGTGACTGCCGCAGTCCACGGAAGTCATGGTGGCCGGTTCCGTGCTGCCGGACAATCGCGATGGCGGCGCCGGACAGCGCCTGGTTGAAATGATCGAGGACTCGCACAGCTCATGGAAAACCGGCAACCATTCAATCTGAAAGACAAGACGGCGTTCATCACCGGCGGTGCCTCGGGCATCGGCCTCGGTACCTCCATCCGCTTTGCCGAGTCGGGAGCAAGGGTCGTGATCGTTGATATCCAGCCGCCGCCGGAAGCGGTTCGCGAACTGGGTGCGATCTATCTCGATGTCGACGTCAGCGACCGGGAAAGCGTGCTGCAGGCATTCGAATCTGCCGAGAAAACGGTCGGCAAGCTCGACGTGATCATCCACAACGCCGGCAAGCCGGGCAAGGGTAAACACATAACCGAATCCGATGAGGCGGTGCTGGACGACGTCATCGCACTCAACTTTTACGGCACCTATTACATCCTCAAGTATGGGCCGGCACACATGAATGACGGTGGCTCGATCATCACCACCGCCTCCGTTGCGGGGTTGCAGCAGAACGAGGGATTTTTTGATTACAGCGCGACCAAGGCGGCGACCATCAGCATGACCAGGACCGCGGCGGTCGAACTGGGCGGCCGCGGCATTCGTTGCAATGCGGTGGCGCCCGGGCCGATCAGGACGCCGATGCTGCCACCCGGCCATCTGCTCAACACACTGGCCAGGCAGTTGTCGGCCGTCGGCCGGATTGGCGAAGTGGATGATCTGGTCGGCGTGTATCACTTCCTGGCCAGCGACGAGAGCAGGTACGTCACCGGGCACACGCTGGTCGTCGATGGCGGCAGACTTGTCGGCTTTCGCAACGAGGTCCTCGCCAGGTTGGCGGATTAGGAGCGTGCTGCGAGGCGTTCGGCGGGTTGCTCACATGGCAGGTCCGGATGGCCCTGGAGCATTGCGTGCGCATCGTGTCTGACGGGTATCGCTCCAGCGCTTGCTGCGCAACGAAAATCTCGTGACCATCGGGCGTGGCAGCGGAAAACAGCTCGATTGTCATGGCTGATCAGCCGGTAAAGCGAGCTCTATGCCCGGTTGGGTTTCGATCTGTGGAATGCCGTTCAGGTCGAAGGTCCACGGCATGGCCGAGCGGACCCAGATCTGCAGGCGGGGCACCAGTTCGGCGTGTTGCCGCGCGGTACCGAGGCGCAACGAGTAGTTCTTCGGGTTGCTGAGGTGCGCGCCGTGAAGCTGGGTGCCGCATTCGGGGCAGAACGATATCGCGCGCGTACTGCCGCTTTCCGCGGTCTTGAGGTAAACCCTTGGTGTGCCACTGAGCAAGCGGAATTTTTCGATATCGACCAGCACGCCGGTGCGGTACGCGCCCGTGCTGTTCTGGCAGTCGGCGCAATGGCAAATCATGACCTGTTCCGGGTCGATCTCGGCTTCGTACCGCAGATACCCACACATGCAGGCGCCGTCTATTTTCATTGCAAATCTCCTTGTTGCGAGCGGCTGACTGCCGCGAGGGAGGGATGCCGGTGCGGCTGTGTGCAACCGTTCCCGATGAGGTGCGGCAAACCACGCCGTGCATCGGGATCCCGAGAAGGTGACCCGGGTTCACACGCCATGCGCTAATGGATTTGGCAGCACGGTTTTCTGTTGTTGCATCGCCCGGTACTGGCGCGGACTGATGCTTTTCAATTCCAGAAAGCGGCGATTGAAATTCGACAGGTTGCAGTAGCCGCAGCGCTCCGCTCTTGATGATTGATGGCACTGCGCGACTCCGGATTGATACAACATGAGGACTCCACGGATTATATTCGCGGGCCGCGGGCGCGGCGACTAATTGTCCTATTCCCGGATGGCAATTTACGCGCCGCGCTTCCAGCAGGGATAAGCCCATGCTTCTCGATATGGCTCGCGTCGAGGAACATGGTTGCCCTCGTAAACAGCGCGGGCAAGGCCGTGCTGCGCAATGAGGCTGCCTCCGTTCTGATGACGAATCCGCTGTATACATGGCGTATTCGATGGAGCACCAGTCATGGAAAGGCTTGCGGACAAAGCTGACAGCAATACGTGATTTGCGCTGTTGCTTCCGGGCGTTGCAATCTACACTGCCCCGGCACATGCGATAGTTCGCCGTGTGCGATCCCGGATACAAGGAATGGCACAGACAGGGCAGCCGCATATGGTCATGAACAACAGCAAGTTTCTCGTCACGGGCGCCACCGGGCAGCTGGCTCCGTCGATCGTGCGCGAACTGGCGCGCAGCCACACGGTGCATGCGATCGCGCGTTTCGGTGCCGCGGGCAGCCGCGAAAAACTCGAGGCGCTTGGCGCGCGCTGCATCGCCTTCGACTACACCCGCGACGACCTCGACCAGCTCGATCGCGACTATGACTACGTGCTGCACTTCGCGACCTACCAGGTGCAGGGGAGCGAGGATTTCGACGAGGCCATCCGCGTCAACGCACTGGGCACCGGGCGGCTGATGTACCACTTCCGCAACGTGAAGGCCTTTTTCTTCAGCTCGACTGCATCGGTATACCAGCCGCGCGGGACCACTCCGCACAAGGAGACGGCGCCGCTCGGGGACAGCATGCGCGGCTTCACGCCCACCTATGCGATGTCCAAAGTGGCGGCCGAGGCGGTGGTGAAGTTCGTGTCGCAGCAGTTCGGCATACCCACCGTGATCGCGCGGATGAATGTGTCCTACGGCCCCAATGGCGGTCTGCCGGTGATTCACCTCGATGCACTGCGCAAGGGTGAGCCGATCCATCTGCACAGTAACAAGCCGAGCCTGTACAACCCCATACACGAAACGGACTACCATGAAAAGATGGTCGCGCTGCTGGCGCATGCCTCGAGCCCTGCACTCACCGTGAACTGGTGCGGCAGCCAGAGCGTCGGCGCGGAGCAATGGTGCGGATATCTTGGCGAATTGCTCGGCGTCACGCCGCGCTTTGTCTATTCCGACAGCATGATTCCGGGCACACCCTGCGATCCCGCACTGATGCACAAGCTGGTCGGCGAGACCCGCATCGACTGGCGCGACGGCATGCGCGAACTGGTCGAATGCGGCGCCATGGATCCGCGCACGCATTAGCCGCCCAAAGCCCAAGGAGCCCGAATGGAATTTGTGATCTGCTTCGATATGCGCGCACCGGATTTCGGCGCACCGCTGGATGAGTTGTACCGCGCCGCGCTGGAGATGAGCGCGTGGGCCGACGGGATCGGCTTCAACGTGGTCGCGCTCGGCGAGCACCACGCCGCCGACGATGGCTATCTGCCCTCGCCGTTGCCGATGGCCGCCGCGATCGCCGCGCGCACCACGCGGGTGAAGATCCGGCCCAATGTGCTGCTGGCGCCGCTTTATGAGCCGGTAAAGCTTGCCGAGGATCTCTCCATCGTGCAGCTATTGAGCGGCGGGCGCCTGCAGATCGTGATCGGCGCCGGTTACCGGCCCTACGAGTTCCAGATGTTCGGCACACGTCGCGAGGACCGCAAGGAGCGCTATCTCGAGGTGTTCGAAGTGTTGCGCAAGGCCTGGTCCGAACCCGAGTTCGAGTACCGCGGACGCAAGGTGCGCATCACGCCGCAGCCGGCAACAAAGCCGCCGCTGCTGATCGGCGGCACTCACCCCGCGGTCGCGCGCCGTGCGGCGCGCATCGCCGATGGCTTTTTCCCGCCGGGCGGCGAGAACTGGGATGTGTACCGTGCCGAGCGTCTCAAACTGGGCAAGTCGGACCCCGGCGAGAAATTTCATGCGCTCGGCCCGATCTATACCCACATCACCCACGATGTGGAGGCTGCCTGGGAAACCATTCTCCCGCACGCGCGGCACTGCGTGAATTCGTACTCGGAATGGACCGTGGAAGCCTACGGCGCCGCGGCCGGGCCGTTTGCGAAGGGCGTCGATCCCGCGGACCTGCGCAGGAGCGGTGCCTACCGGGTGCTCACACCGGCCGATGCGATCGAGATGATCAATGGTCTGGACGATTGCAGTACCTTTATCCTGACCCCGTTGCTGGGAGGCATCGATCCGCAATTTGCGTGGGCCGGGCTGAAACTCTTCGAGCAGGAAGTCTGGCCGCATGTACGGCAGCGCGCCGCCGATATGCCGATTCCGGGTGTGGATTGATGGCTGGATGTGCGTTCCGACGCCCTCGGCAACCAATCGAGGGCAGCGATACCGGTTTGCCAAGCGCGAAGGCACAGGCATCATCGGGCCGATTGGTCACCGGTTGTGCAATCCGCGATCCGAACGAAGTGGGTGGCGATGGGATCACGGCAAATGCGATCGTGCTCGGTCTGATCGGCACCGTGCCGGAAGAATGCTCGAGCGACGCCGAAAGGTATTTCTCCACGGGACGCATCGACACACCCTCGGATATAGGTGCCGCAGCGATTTATCTCGCCTCACCGGAAGCTTCGTGGGTGACCGGGTGAGTCGACCATCGACCTGCTGAACCGCCTGGATGCCGCAGTGGAAAGAGCCGTCGACGAACAAATCCATATCGACGAGATCCACGCCTGAGCTTTTGGCAACTGGGTATTCGCCGTGCGCTTGCGCTCGAGCGGGCGATCCGCTGCTCTGTTCGCGGCCTGACACGGCAGCTTTCCCGGCGACGCCGGCGGCGGTTTTTGCCCCGCCTCGATTGCAGTATAGTGAGGCTTGTTGCCGGTCCGGGCCGCCACGGCAGGGAATTCCGGGCAGGCAGCTGTCAGGGCTGGATATTTTCCGAAAACACTGTTTAAATATACAGCGCTGGGTTTTTCTGCACTATCAGCACTTCAAGGAATCGAAAATGGACGCGAACAAACAGAAAGCATTGGATGCGGCGCTGGCGCAGATCGAGCGCCAGTTTGGCAAGGGAACCGTGATGCGCATGGGTGACCGGCAGCACGTGGCGATCCCGGCGGTCTCGACCGGATCGCTGGGTCTCGACATTGCGCTCGGCGTCGGCGGCTTGCCGCGCGGACGGGTGGTGGAAATCTACGGGCCGGAGTCATCGGGCAAGACCACGCTGACGCTGTCGGTGATCGCGGAATGCCAGAAAATGGGCGGTACCGCGGCATTCATCGACGCCGAGCATGCGCTCGATCCGGGCTATGCCGAGAAGCTCGGGGTCAATGTCGATGACATGATCGTGTCGCAACCCGATACCGGCGAGCAGGCGCTCGAGGTCGTCGACATGCTGGTGCGCTCGGGTGCGGTGGATATCGTCGTGATCGACTCGGTGGCGGCACTGACGCCGCGGGCCGAGATCGAGGGCGAGATGGGCGATACCCATGTCGGCCTCCAGGCGCGCCTGATGAGCCAGGCGCTGCGCAAGATCACCGGCAATATCAACCGTTCCAACACGCTGGTGATCTTCATCAACCAGATCCGCATGAAAATCGGCGTGATGTTCGGTTCCCCGGAAACCACGACCGGAGGCAATGCGCTGAAATTCTATTCCTCGGTGCGCCTCGACATCCGCCGCATTGGCTCGGTGAAGGAAGGCGACGAGGTGATCGGCAGCGAGACGCGGGTCAAGGTCGTGAAGAACAAGGTGGCGCCGCCGTTCCGGCAGGCGGAGTTCGACATTCTTTATGGCCGTGGTATCTACCGCATGGGTGAAGTGATCGAGCTGGGCGTGAAGCTCGGCCTGATCGAGAAATCCGGTGCCTGGTATTCCTGCAAGGGCGAGCGCATCGGACAGGGCAAGGCCAATGCCGCGCGTTATCTCAGTGACAATCCCGAGCTGGCTGCCACGCTGGAAGGGGAGATCAGGGCACTTGCGCTGAGCGTGCCGGTAAACGAGGTCAGTGTCGAGGAAACCGAGGAAGCCTGAAACTTCGCGCGGGAGCTGATCGTTTGACGGGATTTCGCTCCACAAAGCAGCTCGATGCGGATCCGGCGGCAATCCGGCGCGCGGCAATGAACCTGCTGGCGCGCCGGGAATACGCTCCGGGGGAATTGCGGGCGCGGCTGGTTGCGCGTTTCGGCAGCGAGGCGCCGATCGACCCCGAACTCGAGCGGCTTGCCGGGGAAGGCCTGCTGAGCGAGTCCCGCTATATCGAGGCCTTCGTGCGCATGCACCGCAATCGCGGGCATGGGCCGTTGCGCATTCTGCGCGAACTGGAACGGCGTGGCGTGGAGCCCGGGCGGGCCGAGGCGGGCGTCGAGCCGGGCGCGCGCGAATGGTACGAGCTGGCTCGTGCCTGGCGGCTGCGGCGCTTTGGCGCCGGCGCGCCGGCGTCGGCCGCGGAATGGCAGAAGCAGTCGCGGCATCTGCAGCAGCGCGGATTCAGCGGCGAGCATATTCGCCATGCTTTGCGTGATTTGCCGGACGATGCTGTCGCACCTGGCAAGTATCCATAGGTGTTTCCGCTCTACGATGACAATATCCGGCTGCGCTGGCCGGTGGTCACCGCGCTGCTGATCGCCCTGAACCTGCTCGTCTGGCTGCTGCTCCAGGGGCTCGGCACGGAACTGCCGCTGGCGCGCTCGCTGTGCCTGCACGGGCTGATTCCCGCCGACCTGCTCGGCACCGCGCCGCTCGGTCTGCAGATTCCGCTGACTCCCGAGCTGAGTTGCGTGATCGACGGTGAAGGCAGCTGGATGAGTCTTTTCAGCTCGATGTTCATGCACGGTGGCTGGCTGCATCTGCTCGGCAACCTGTGGTTTCTGTGGGTGTTTGGTGACAATGTCGAGGACGTGATGGGCGCGCCCCGCTACCTGCTGTTCTACCTGCTGTGCGGGCTGACGGCAGCAGCTGCCCAGATCGTCACGAATCCTGCGAGCGTGGTGCCGATGGTCGGTGCCTCGGGTGCGATCGGCGGCGTGATGGGTGCTTATGCCCGCATGTATCCCCGGGCCCGGGTGCAGACCCTGTTCGTTCTCGTGTTCTATTTCTTCAGGGTGTCATTGCCCGCGCTGGTGCTGCTCGGCTACTGGCTGCTGGTGCAGGTTGCCGGCAGTCTGTACGCGCCGCGTGGCGGTGGCGGGGTCGCGTTCTGGGCCCATATCGGCGGATTCATGGGCGGAATGCTGCTGTCATTCCTGATGGTGAGCCCGGCCCGGCTTGCCGCACACAAGCAGCTGCAGGCCGAGCGGGCCCTGCTGGTGGATCACGACTTCTAGCGCACGGCCCGAGCGCGTAATCCGTCGCTCTCGTTACAGCGTTTTCAGTTCCGCATCGGCAAGCAGCGGATCTTTTTTCAGAGCCGCTGCGCCGGGCGCATTGGTAATCACCGCGAGGCTTGCGCGTGCCGGGTCGAGATAGCTCGCGCCCACCCGCTGCAGGTCATCGACCGTGACCGCAAGCACCCGGGCACGGAACTCGCGGTGCTGCGCACGGGTGCGTCCGAACAGGTTCTCGTGAAAATGCTTCTTGGCCTCGCCGGCCGGCGAGCCGGGCTTGTCGAGGCTGCTGATCACGCCGAGGATCGCTTCCTCGACCTGTTGCCACTGGTGGGGCGTATTCTGCAGCCAGTCGAGCGCGGCGTCGAAATCGTCGAGCGTGGCGCGGGTGCGCGGATCGCGGTAGGAATAGAAGCGAAATGCCGCGATTCCGGAATCCTGCGAGGCGCCGCCACCGTATGCGCCGCCCTGCTCGCGGATCGCCCGATGGAGGAAGCCGTTGCGCAGAAAGCCGCCGAGCACGGTCAGTGCGGCCGCATCGGCGTGCGCGATCGGAACTGTCGGATAGGACTTGGCGCAGAAATTCACCTGGGTGCTGGTCTGCCAGATTTCGCGGACCGTATCGCGCACCGGCGCCAGCGCCAGCGGCGTGTCCGCGGCGGGTGCTGCCGGGTTCTGCCAGCAACGCTGCAGTTCGTCCGCGTTGGCCTCGGTGTGTTCGGCATCGCTCACCAGCAGCAGCTGGCGCGGCGCGCCCAATATGGCCTCGTGCAGGGCCGCGAGCCGGGCTGCAAAGGCGGCGATATTGGCCTCGTCCTGGAAGCTTTTCTCGATGCGGCGGGTGCGGCGGATTCCCTCGAGTCCGGAGAGCGAATGCGCCAGCAACGCGGTCGGGCTCATGCGACTCGAGGCCGCGCTCATGGCCAGGGCATGACCGCTGCCGGTGATCGACTGGTCGCGCCGTGCACGCATCTGGCTCAGCAATTCCCCGATGCGCTGCAATTCATCGAAACGCGCGTGCTCGAGCGTTTCGCGCAACAGCGCGAACAGCTCGGTGGCATTGCGTGCCAGCGCTTTTGACGACAGCACCAGCACGCCGCGCGTGCGTTGCTCGTCATCGAGCGCACCGCGCACCGTGGAATGGGCGTTCAACCCGCCGCTCAGTGCCGCCTGCAGCGCCTGGGTCTGCAGATAATCGCGGCCGCCGCTGCCGAGTTCGGTCAGGAAGTCGGTGTAGTAGGGCAGCAGTTCCAGCAACTCGTTCCCGAGTGCGGGCAGTTCGACGATCACCTGCTGGTAGACGATCCCGTTGGTGCCGCGTGCGTAGGCCGTGATCGGGGTGCTGGCCGCAATGGGGCGTGATTCGATTTCCGGTACATCGGCCGGCACGTCCGCAATCGTGACCCGCGGCAGGCAGCTGTCGTCGGGGCGCCCGTTCTGCCGTTCCAGCAAGGTGCTGGCGGTCGCGACGATTTCCGCTGCCTGTTGCTCATCGAGCCCGGCGCGGATTTTCGCCAGGCGCTGCTCCTCGGCGTGGCGCCGGCGTGCGGCAAGTTCGGTGTCCGGTTTCAGCAGCAGGCGCACGCGGTGCGGATTGTCGAGCAGCAGCTCGCGTACCAGGCGTTTGACGTAAGCGGGATCCTCGATATCGCGGTGCAGCTTTTCCAGCACCGGCTCCAGATTCAGTACCGCCACCGGATCGCCGCGGTGCACCGCACCGGAAATCGCCATCAGGATCAGTTGCAGTCCGAACGGGTAGCCATCGCCGCCGATCTCGCGCTGGTGCAGTTCCAGCTGGTGCAGCACCGAGCGCACCTGCTCGATCGGCACGCCATTTTCGGCAATGTCCTGCAAGGTATCGAGTACCAGCGATTCGACATCCTGGGCCGCGCTGCTCGCGCAACCCTCCAGGCCGCAGCTGAACACGATCTCGCGGTGCGAGTCCTCGAGCCCGCACAGCGGCGAGGGTGCGCTGCCGAGTTCGCTGGTCTCGAGCGCCTTCTGCAACGGCGATGAGCTGTTGTCGAGCAGGATGCCGTTCAGCAGGTGCGCCTGCAGCAGTTCCTCGAGGCTGGTCGATTTGCCGAGCAGCCAGCCGAGCACCACGTGACTCTTCTCGCTGGCATCGCCTTCCTCTTCCCATGCATAGGATTCCTCCACCGCGAGCGGTGCGACGTAGCGCTTCTCGTCGGGCACCTCGATATGCACATCGAGCGCCTCGAAGCGCTGCAGCGCGCGGTCCTCGAAGCGCTGGTGCAGTTCCGCCACCGGGATGTCGCCGTAGCTCATGAACACCGCGTTGCTCGGATGGTAATGGCTGCGGTAGAAATCACGCAGGCCCTGGTAGCTCAGGTCCGGGATGTGTTCCGGATCGCCTCCGCTGTTGTAGTGATAGGTCGTGTACGGGAACAGGTATTTGCTCAGCGTCTGCCACAGGGTGCTCGAGATCGAGCTCATGGCGCCCTTCATTTCGTTGTAGACCACGCCCTTGAATTCGAGCGGGCTGCTGGTATCGCTGGGCGTGCTGAATTCGAGGCGATGTCCTTCCTGGGCAAAATCGAGGGGATCGAGATTGGCGAAGAACACCGCGTCGAGGTAGACATCGAGCAGGTTGAAGAAATCCTTGCGGTTCTGGCTCGCGAACGGGTAGGCGGTCCAGTCGCTGCTGGTGAACGCGTTCATGAAGGTGTTGAGGGAGCGGCGCGTCATCATGAAAAACGGATCGCGCACCGGGTACTTCTCGCTGCCGCACAGCGCCGTGTGCTCGAGGATATGCGCAACCCCGGTGGAATCCTGCGGCACGGTACGCAATGCCACCAGGAACACGTTTTCCGTGTTGTCGGTGGCAATATGGAAATGCTGGGCGCCGGTGACGCGGTGGCGATATTCCTCGATCACCGCGTTGAGCGCGCTGATCGGTTCGCTGCGCACCCATTCGAAGGCGTTGTGCGTGGTTTCGCTCGCGCGGGTTGCGGGGGCTTGCTGATCGGGACTGTTCATGACGGGTTCGGGATTTCCTGCGCTGATTCACGGTGCCCGGAGCTGCGGGCGATGAGACGGCGATTCTATTGAGGCGTGGCGGCGGGGGCAATCGGAGGTAATGCCACCTGCAGGCAGAACAGCCACGGCCAGTGTTTGCCGCTGACCCACAGTCGCCCGCTCGGCGCGTGCCAGGCAATCCCGTTGGGGACATCGGCCGTGCGGCGTTCCGCCGCGCTCAGCAGTTCGCCGACATCGATCTTCCAGGCGGCCTTCCCGGTCACCGGATCGATACCCACGATCCAGTCGCTCAGCCAGATATTGGCGAGAATCCAGCCCTGCGCCCATTCGAGCTCGTTCAGCAGTTTCAGTACCTTGCCGCCGGCGCGCACATGCAGTTCCTTCACCACGTGGAAATCGGCCGGGTCGCGCCAGCGAAGTATCGCGCTGCCATCGCTCTGGATCAGGTGCGTGCCGTCGCTGGTGAGCCCCCAGCCCTCGCCGCGATAGCGAAATCGCTGCAGCGGTTTGAGCTCCGGCAGGCTGTATTGCTGGGCGATGCCTTCCTGCCAGGTCAGCAGCAGCAATTGCCCGTTCTGGACCGTCAGGCCTTCGGCAAACCATTCGCGCTCGAGCCCGATACTGGCGACGGGTGCCGCTGAGAGCAGGGTGCGACTCACCAGCCGCGACTGCCGGTAACCGCCCCCGCTTTCGAGCAGGGTATCGCCGTCAAATGCCATTCCCTGGGTGAATAAGGTCTGGTCGTGCGCAATACGCTGCTCGATCACGAAGGGGAGTTCCGGCAGCGCCGCCAGCGGATCGTCGGCGCGGCACAGCGATGACCACGTCAGCAACAGCGACAGGATCGCTACGCGGGTGCCGCGATAGCTCATCGCGCGTTGCTCCTGACGATGCCGCGCAGCAGGAAGCGCGCGGGTGACAGGGCACGGCTGATGGCGTCGCTGACCGGCGCCGGCTCGCCGCACAGATGGGCGGCGATCATCTCGGCGCACAGCGGCGCGCTGGTCATGCCACGCGAGCCGTGGCCGATGCTGGCATAGAGGCCACCCTGATAACTGCCAAGGCGCGCGATGGGTTTGCGTGCGTTGCGTGCAAGCGCGGCAAATTCCGCCGCGCATGCCGCGGCATCGGGCACCGGTCCGGCCACCGGGAGACGGTCCGGCGTGGTGGCGCGCAGCCCCACCCGGGCCGCGAGATCGGCGGGTGCAATATCCCGCACCACATTGCCGGGCAACAAGCGCGCGAGGCGTTCGAGGTTGTCACGATGTTCGGAATCGGTGGCGCCGTGGCCGCTGCCGTGCGGCTCGAAACTCGCGCCGCAACAGAGCTGCCCGTCGAGCATCGGTGCGACATAACCGTCGCCGCTGATTACGCAGTGCGGTGCTTCGAGAATCAATGCGCGCGGCACCAGCGTGATCTGCCCGCGCACCGGCGTGAGTGGCACTGCAGCCGGGCCGAGCAGACTATTAGCGGCCAGGCTATTGGCAATGATCACCGCCGCGGCGGTGAAATCGCCCTGTCCATCGGTGCCTGCCAGCCAGCCATCGCCCGCGCGCCGCAGCGTTTCGACCCGCACCCCGAAGCGGGTACGGATGCGCGGATGGGCGAGTGCCCGGGTGCGGGCGGCGTTTGGCGCGACCCAGCCCGATCCCGGCAGGAACAAACCATCGTGCTCCACACGAGCGCCACACAGGCGCGAGGCCTGCGCCGCATCGACGAATTGCACCAGCCGATCGAGCGCGGCATAACGCTGGCGCAGGCGCGCGAGCAATGCCTGGTCTTTGCCGGTGGTATAGAGTTGCAGCATTCCGCAGGCCGAGCGCTGCGTGGCATCGTCCCCGAGCAGGGCGCGGTAGAAACGCAGTGCATGAAGATAACCGAGCAGGGTGAATTCGGCGTGCGCGGAATCGCCCAGCGCCAGCTGGGTGAACAGCATGGCCTGGGATGCGCCGGTAGCGGGGCCGTCGGCGCTTTCGAGCACGCTCACCTCCCAGCCGCGGCGCGCCAGTGCCAGGGCCGCGGTGCAGCCGGCAATGCCGGCGCCGATCACCAGCGCGCTGCGCTCGTTTGTGCGCGGGTGCATTGCGATATGCCAGGGTGTGCTGCGCGCTACAGGCGTCATGGGTGCGGCACGCTGATCACGATGCGCGCTGATCATGTCGCGCTTGCGTCCGAAGCCGGGAATCTTGCGCACCGTGAAGCCGTGCGCGGTGAGCGCGTCGCGTACCGGGGCGGCCGCGCTGAACGTACTGAGCGTGGTGCCGGGGCGGCTGAGCACCGCGATCTGGCGGAGGACCTCATCGCTCCACATCGCCGGGTTGCGCGCCGGCGCAAAGCCGTCGAGGAACCAGGCATCCGCCGTCGTGACCGGCGCCAGCGGGTGCGCCGGGCCGAACTCGCGCAGCGCATCCAGCACATCGCCAAAGAACAGCTGCAGGCTGACCCGGCCCGCCCCGAGTTCGATGCTGTGCAGGCCGGGCAGCAGGGGCGGCCAGTTTGCCGTCAGCTGCGCGCTGCAGGACGCGAGCTCGGGCCAGCGGGCCAGGGCCCGCGCGAGGGAAGCAGTCTCCAGCGGCCAGGCCTCGAGACTGCGAAATACCAGCCGTGCGCCGGGTGGCGCCACGCGCTCCCACAGTTGCCACGCCAGCAGGAAGTTCAGCCCGGTGCCAAAACCGGTCTCGCCGATCACGAAGACCGCGTGCGAATCGCGGGGCAGCGCGCTCCAGCGCGCCTCGAGTGCGTTCTGTTGCAGAAACACGTATTGTGATTCGGCCAGTCCGTCGTCGCGGCTGTAATAGACATCGGCGAACATTTGCGAGTACGGCGTGCCGTCATCGAGCCATTGCGGTTGCGCGGGTACGACGGCCAGAGGAGGGAGCGTGGAATCAGCAGACATCTGCAGCGCACTTGCCGGTGGAAGCGGCGATTGTAGCAATCGCGGGTGCCGATGACGACGCGGATGAAGCCGGGTTGGCGGCAGGCGGTTGTACGCTGCGCTGCCGCACTGTTGCTGGTGGCTGCGGCAAACAGTGCGGGGCAGGGCGCGGCGATCGATGACCGCGAGGGCGTGGTGCGTCTGGCATTGGCCACCGAGCCGCCGAGCCTCGATTCGGTACGCGCGACCGACCAGGTCAGTGCCTTCGTGCTGGCGCATATCGGTGAGGGCCTGCTGCAGTACGATCGCGACAACCGGCTCGCGCCGGCGGTTGCCGAACGCTACGAGCTGAACGATCGGGGAGCCACCTTCTGGTTGCGCCGCGATGCGCGCTGGGAGGACGGCTCGCCGCTCACCGCCGGGGATTTCGTGTATGCATGGCGCGAAGTGCTGCGCCCCGCCAACGGCGCGCAGTATGCACCGCTGCTGTTTCCGCTGCTCAATGCCCGTGCCATAGCCGCGGGCGAGGCGGCGCTCGAGACGCTCGGCGTCAGCGCAGCGGAAGATTACCGTCTCGAGCTGCGGTTCGCGGAACCCTGTGCCTGGTTTCCGGCGCTGACCGCATTGATGACACTGCTGCCCCTGCCGCGGGAGTTTCATGCCCGCCAGGGCAGTCGCTACGCGGCCGATGCCGGCCGCATGCTGGCCAACGGACCGTATCGGCTGGCACGCTGGGTGCACGGCGCCGAGTTGGTGCTGGAGCAAAACCCCTGGCACCGCGACGCTGCTACGCTCGGCATTCGCCGGATCGAGATTCCCTATATCACCAGCGACTCCCGCGCCGAGCTGAACCTGTTTCTCGACGGGCGTATTGCGCTGGCCAATGTGCCCGGCGATGCGCTCGGCCAGGTGCTGGCGCAACGCCTGCGCTTGCGCCAGTTCCGCGATGGTTACGTGTGGTTTCTCGGCTTCAATTTCCGCGCCGGGCGCTTGACCGGGAACCGTGCGTTGCGCCAGGCGATACAGGCGGCGATCGAGCCGCGCGAAGTGGTGGATCAGGTAGTGCGCCTGCCCGGAGTGCGGCCGGCAGAGTCGCTGTTTCCCTCGGTGCTGCGTGCCGGCGAGCGGCGTTTCATCGATGCCTGGCCGCTGGCGCCGGTCGAGCGCTCGCGCGCGCGGGCGCAGGAGCTGATCGAACAGGCGCGGCGGGAACTGGGCGGCGACGAGGTGGCGCCGCTGTACCTGCTGAGTTCGGAAGATCCGGTTTCGGTCAAGCTCGGCGAGTATCTGCAGGCGCGGCTGGCGCAGACGCTGGGTCTGGATGTGCGCCTCGACCGGCAGATTTTCAAGCAGCGTATCCAGAAGATGAACAGTGGCGACTACGATATGGTGCTGGCCAACTGGGGCCCGGATTTCGATGACCCGCTCACCTTCGGCGAGTTGTTCGCCTCGTGGAACCCGGTGAATCGTGGCCGTTTCAGCAGCAGGGAATACGATCGCCTGGTACGTGCGGCGCAGACCGCGAGCGATTCCGCGGCGCGCCTTGCCGCGATGAACGGGCTGCAGATATTGGTGCGCGATGAAGTGCCGGTGATTCCGCTCTACGAGAACGCGCGCCTGTATGTCCAGCATCCGCGGCTGCGCGGTGTGGTGCGCGCGCCGTTCGGCGGTGATCCGATTCTGCGCCATGCCTGGCTGGGCCCGCCCTGAGGATGCGCGGCTCAACCGGCTGGTGGAGCAGCACTACCCCGGTTTCGTCGCGCACTGCAAAAGCCCTCTCGCGATTTCTCGAGCACACTCACTGACCGCGTCCCGGCATTGGTGTACGCTGCCGCACTGGATGCGCGCATGACGCGCGCAATGCACCCACAGCAGTCCGGAGACTTGCCATGCCGCGTCTTGTACGCACCCTCGCGATCTGCCTTGCTCTAGCGCTCGGTATCACGCTGCGCGCCGGCGCCGAAGACGGCGCCAGACCCGTTCTGGACGTCTACAAGAGCCCCAGCTGTCATTGCTGCGGGGACTGGATGAAACATCTCGAGCAGCAGGGTTTCAGCACCATCGCCCATCACCCCGCCGACCTCGACAAGCTCAAGGCCGACAGGGGAGTGCCTGAGGGCTACACCTCCTGCCACACCGGTGTCAGCGCGGGGGGCTATGTGTTCGAGGGCCATGTGCCGGCGAAATTCATCCGCCGCTTTCTCGCCGATCCACCGGCCGGCGCACGCGGACTCGCGGTGCCCGGCATGCCGCTGGGCAGTCCGGGCATGGAGAGCGACGACTTCTTCATGCCCTACAAGATCTGGTTGCTGAAGAGCGATGGCTCGGTGGAGCTCTACGCGAGCATCGGCAGCGCCGCCGAGCAGTTCGACGATTGACCGCGCAGCGCGCGCATGCGCCGCAGTGTGAGTCCTTTCCAATCCAGAGATGAGCCTGAAGAGGCCGGGTTGAGCGGATAATCGCTGCCGCGCCGCGCTACACCAGGCAGCAAGCCTGATACGACATCGAGATGCGTATGGTCATAAGCGAAGCGCATAACAAAACACCGGCCGCCGCGGAGCCGGAGCAAGCCCGCAGCACACCCATGGCTGCTCTTGGCCTCGCGGTACTCGGCGTGGTGTACGGCGATATCGGCACCAGTCCCATTTACGCCCTGCGCGAAACCTTCTCCGGCAGGCACCCCTTGCCTGCCACGCCAGACAATATCCTGGGCATCCTGTCGCTGATTTTCTGGTCGCTGGTGCTCATCATCTCGCTCAAGTACATGGTCTTTGTGTTGCGCGCTGACAATCGCGGCGAGGGGGGCATTTTTGCCCTTATCGCCTTGCTGCGGCCCGACGCCGACCGCGGCAATCCGGCGCGGCGCGGCCTGATCCTGCTCGGTATATTGGGTGCGGCCATGTTGTATGGCGGCGCCATGATTACCCCGGCCATCTCGGTGCTCAGCGCCGTCGAAGGCTTGGAGGTTGCTGCGCCCGCCCTGGAGCGCTTTGTCATCCCGGCGACCATCGGCATCCTGGTGGCACTGTTTGCGTTTCAAAGCCAGGGCACGGCCCGGGTGGGCGCCATCTTCGGTCCCATTACCTTGCTGTGGTTTCTGGTGTTGGCGGTGTTGGGGGTGCACGGCATCGCCCAAGCCCCCGAAGTGTTGCTGGCCATCAACCCGACCTATGCCCTTGCCTATTTCCACACCAACGGGGTGAATGGCTACCTCGCCTTGTACGGCGTATTTCTGGTCACCACGGGCGGCGAGGCGCTGTACGCCGACCTGGGCCACTTCGGCCGAGTGCCGATCCGCCGGGTGTGGTTCGCGGTGGTGCTGCCTGCTCTGTTGATCAATTACTTTGGCCAGGGCGCGCTGCTGGTTGCGGACCCCCAGGAAAGCCTGCACCCGTTCTTTCACCTGGCCCCGGAATGGGCGCTTTATCCGCTCATCGTGCTCGCCGCTGCAGCCACCTGCATCGCTTCGCAGGCCGTCATTACCGGGGTGTACTCGCTGACGCGCCAAGCCATTCAGCTAAACCTGATGCCGCGGTTTACGGTGCGGCAAACCTCCGCCGAGGTGCGTGGCCAAATCTATATGCCAAGCGTCAACTGGATCATGATGGTCGCCGCCATCAGCCTGGTGCTGGCATTCAAAACCTCGGGGAACCTCGCCGCCGCCTACGGGGTAGCGGTCAACTCCACCATGGCCATTACCACCATATTGGCCTTCCGGGTGGCGCGGGAGCGCGGCGGCTGGGGTTGGCCGTCCTCACTGAGCTTCCTGCTGGTGTTCATCGCCATCGATCTGGCTTACCTCGGCTCCAACCTGATGACGATCCCCGATGGCGGCTGGCTGCCCATGGTGATTGGAGTGGTGTTGTTCAGTGTGATGACCACCTGGCGCCAGGGTTCCTTCCTGGTGGCCGAGCACATTGCAAAATCGACCATCACGCTGGAGACCTTCATCGGCCGCATCGCCGCGGAGTCGATCCCGCGGATCGCCGGCACGGCCATTTTTTTTACGGGCAGGCTGGAGCACACACCCCCGACCTTGCAGCAGTTCCTGCACCGCACCGGGGTACTGCATCAAGACATTGTGCTCACCACGGTGCTGATCGAGCCGGTCCCCAAGGTGGATGCGGAGAGCCGGATCGAAATCAGCCCCCACGAAGCCGGATTTACCCGGCTCGTCATTCGCTACGGTTATATGCAGGGCATCAATATTCCATCGGACCTCGCCCTGTGCGCCGAGCGCGGGCTGGCCCTGGACCTGGCAACCCTCAACTACTTCGTTGGGCGCGTGAGCCTGCTTGCTGACCGCAAGCAAAAGGGCATGGCGCCCTGGCGAGATCGCTTGTTTTCCCGTATGGCCGCCAATACCGAGGACGCCACCGCTTCCTACCAGCTGCCACATGCACAGACGATGACGATAGGCTTTACGATCGGTATTTGAAGTGCGGAAGCAGCCGCGCACGGCATTCACCCGGCGAGCATGTAGCCTGCCATGCCCATCACAAAGCCCAGCACTGCGCCAAGTGGCGGTGCCCAGTGTTGCTCCAGCCTGACCTTGGGGGCGATATCCTGGAAGATGGAATACAAAATCCCGCCCGATGCCATCAATACGATCACCGCGACCACGCCTGGTGTATCGCGCAACCAAAGATAACTGCCGACACCTGCTGCCGGTCCCAACAAGGCCATCAGGCAAAAAATAACGATGATGGTTTTCCCGTTCATCAGGGCGGGCTGCTTCAGTTCCCGATAGGCATTGAAGCCCTCGGGGATATTTTGCAATGCGATCAAGCCGGCGATCAGCAGGGCATCATTGCTCTCCATCTCGAAGGCCGCACCCAAGGCTATGGACTCCGGCACAAAATCCATCAGCATGGCCGCCAGCTGGCTGGCCGGAGTATTGAGCTTCACCAGGTAGATATCCAGGGCCATAAAGCCCAGCGCCCCGGCTACCACGCACGTGGAAGCTGCCAGCGGAGTCAACTCGGCAATACCGGTAGGTACCAACACCAGAGCCACAGCGGACAGCAGTGCCCCGCCGCCAAACGCAATGGCGCTGTGGCGAAACTCCTCTTCCAGCCAATGTGGATGGATGTTTTCTACACGCGCAAGAAGAGCGCCCAGTGGCATCGCCAGACCGGCGCCCAGGGTCAAGATCACAAGAATGAGCAACTCGGTCATGGCTGTGCCTTGCGTCCTGGAAGCGTGTCTCGATGCGCGCCAGGGCCTCGCTGACCAACCATTGGTAGCCGACCAACATGCATCACCGAGTGGCAAGCGATACCATACCCGAACCAAGAGACGATTAACCAGCCGGGTCCTGACGCAATATCAAGGCACCATGAAAACAGGCTCTTCCGCAGAATCTGTGGGTTGAATCCATGGATTTGTGGACAGTCGGCTGCGCCGATACCCGCCTGAGCGCATTCGCGCTCTCCCGTGGATAAGCCGTGGAAAACACTTCGCGTTTGCCACCGCTTACCCACCGGCCGGCGGCTGTCCACAAGCTCCACAGCACAACAACAATTTGCTGCTGAAAATCGAAATACAAAAATCGATCGCCACGATTGATTCGCTCGACGGCACACCGGATACGTCGCGGCGCCATCACGGCGTCCACACAGAGAAGCATCCCGACCCCGACTCTGAGAAAATGCAGGTGCTAGCCAAACACTTGTCACAGACCGGGAGCCGGGATGCAACTGACGACTATCCTCAATCGCGTGCAGAAATTCAAATGCTTTGTGTATACGTCGATACGCTGGGCAGGCAGCCCCGCGCGGCCAGAGCTGGAAGTCCTGGTGAGCGAACGACGGAACAGCCGTGCACGGTGCTCGGGTTGCGAGGCGCCGCGCGCGGGATATGACCGCTTGGCGCAGCGCCGCTTCGAGTTCGTGCCGCTGTGGGGGATCAAGGTGTTTCTGCTGTATGCACCGCGGCGCGTGGACTGCCCGCGCTGCGGCGTGAAGGTCGAGCGCATGCCGTGGGCCTCCGGCAAACATCAATTGACCGACGCCTATGCCTGGTTTCTCGCCCGCTGGGCGCGGCGCTTGTGCTGGAAGGAAGTGGCCGAGGTGTTCGGCAGTTCGTGGGACAGCGTGTTTCGTGCCGTGGAAATGGCTGTCACATGGGGTCGAGCCCACATGAGCCTCGACGGGGTGAGCGCCATCGGCATCGACGAGATCGCCTGGCAGCGCGGGCACCACTACCTCACGCTGGTCTACCAGATAGATGCGCACTGCAAGCGCCTGCTGTGGATCGGCGAGCACCGCAAGATCAAGACCCTGCTGCGCTTCTTCCGCTGGTTCGGCCCCGCGCGCAGCCGGGAGCTCAAGACCATCTGCTCGGATATGTGGAAGCCCTACCTGAAAGTGATCGCCAGGAAGGCTGGCGCCGCGGTGCATGTGCTCGACCGCTTCCACATCATGACGTACTTCAGCAAGGCGATCGACGAGGTGCGCGCCAGCGAGGTCAAAACGCTCAAGGCGAAGGGCTATGACCCCGTGCTCACCAAAACACGCTGGCTGCTGCTCAAGCGCCCGGAGAATCTCAATGACAAACAGGAGACGCGGTTGGCCGATCTGCTGCGCTACAACCTCAAGTCGGTGCGCAGTTATCTGCTGAAGGAGGAGTTCCAGTTCTTCTGGCAGTATCGATCGGCGTACTGGGCCGGGAAGTTCCTGGATCGATGGTGCACGCAAACGATGCACTCGCAGATCGAGCCGATGAAGAAAGTCGCACGCATGTTGCGCCGTCATCGGCCGTTGCTGCTCAACTGGTTTCGGGCCAAGGGGCAGTTTTCCAGTGGCATTGTCGAGGGATTCAACACCAAGGCGAAACTGACCTCCAGAAAAGCCTTCGGTTTTCGGACCTTCCACGCCATGGAAATCGCCTTGTATCATGCACTTGGCGCTCTACCCGAGCCGAAATTTACCCACAGATTCTGCTGACGAGGCGTTTTTGTAAGTGGGCTCATGACGGCTTGCACGCTTATATTCTCGTGATCCATCCGTTGGGCGGCTCGACGATCGCCTTGCGGAGCCGGTAGGCCCTCTGGGTGATGGGAAATTGGCAAAGTCGCGTTCATGGATTCGACCACTGGCGGCGGTCGTCAGCTGGCGGCGGTCGTCAGCTGGCAGCGGATTGTCATCAACCGGCAGCGGAGCGTGCACACCAGAGCTTGGCGGTCTCGAGATCGGGTTCGACACCCTGGCCCAGCTCGTAGACTATGCACAACTGCCACATCGCTTCGCGCGATGCGCCATCGGGCGCTTCGGCCGCCATTCGCAAGCAGGCCAGCGCCGGCTCGTAGCGGGCGTTTCGATAGAAGCTCATTCCCGCTCCATACAACTCGGCGGGAGAACGCTCGTCGGACGCGCTGCAGAGGGGTGTCTCCGGTAGCGGTTGAACCTCGCTAACGGCCAAGGATGCGGGTAGCGTCCGGCGTTGCGCGGCGAGTTGCCCGAGGTCGGCGGCATCGTACAGAAACCAGTCGTCCTCGACGGTCTTCCGACTGTAGAACACTACCATCAACACACCCGACTCGAGTTTGTTGCGCCTGAGCGCGAGCGAACCGTCGTCGGTTACTGCGAAACTGAACCTCCACCAATCGGACAGGGGCATGGCGAGCAGACCCAGACCCATGGTGGCAATGGGCATTGTGACCATGAACAGCGGATCGTAGTTTTCCTGCCCGCTGCCAACCCAACTCGTATGCGTCGGGGTTGTCGCAATCGTCCAGCGACCCTCGTGGCAGCTCGAGTCGGCGAGATCGAGCAATTGCTCTCCGACCTTGAGTTGCGCGCCATCGACGATATCGAAGCTGCTGATCCTGAGCTTGTTTCCGGGCGCGTTCTCGATGGCGACATGGGTCACACCGTCGCCCTGGCTGTGGACGCCAAGGACCTGGGCAAGCGTTGGCGCCGCAAAGCCCGAATCCTTGCCAAGATTCTCGCGACCGCTGGCGTTGGCAAACATCCCGAGCGGCGGCGCACAGCGTCGGCTCGCGGCAGGCGGGAGCGATGGCCACTGCGCCGAATAGGCGGTACGCTCCGGCGCGACGATTCCGCAGGCGTTCAGGAATATCGTGGTCAGGCAAAGTGCTGACGCGGCTATTGGCCGATTCATCTGCAGATCCTCCGCTGCCCGGGCGTGTCGTGCATTTGTCGCGTGGCACATGGCCTCCGCCGAGCCTGGCACCCGGCGGCAATCATGCAGGGTGATGGGC
Source organism: Gammaproteobacteria bacterium (assembly GCA_016705365.1). NCBI lineage: Bacteria > Pseudomonadati > Pseudomonadota > Gammaproteobacteria > Gammaproteobacteria bacterium. The sequence continues at coordinate 279,996 of JADIYI010000005.1, forward strand.
TATCGCACATCCTTCCATGACGGATGTCAACCGGAACGCGGAACATGGGCAGCCATGGTCGGGGATACGGGTCCAGCATCCGCGGCTGCGCGGTGTGGTGCGTGCGCCCTTCGGTGGTGATCCGATCCCGCGCCATGCCTGGCTGAGCCCGCCCCGAGACGCGCGGTGGCGATTGCCACTCGCCGCTTTTGGTCTTAACTTGGCGTAATGGCAAACAGGGCGCGCAGGGAGATCTCGAATGCACTATCGGTCCGGCGGCCCGCGTCCGTGATTCGCGTGGCCCCATGACGCTCGAGCCATTCACGGATTTGCTGCACCTGCTGGTATTGCTGCTCGGCGTGGCGGCATCGGCGCTCGGCGCCGGCCATGCGTTGCTGACCAAGCGCGATCCGCGCAGCGCGGCCGCGTGGGTGAGCCTGTGCCTGTTTTTCCCGCTGCTCGGGGTATTGCTGTACCTGGCGCTCGGCAACAACCGCATCCGCACCCGTGCCCAGCGCCTGCACCCGCTCATGACGATTGCGCAGCCCGGTTCGCTCGCAGAGCCGGATCCGTGCGACGCCGAGAGCCTCATCGCGGCCGAATACCGCAACCTTGCGCAACTGGGACGCGCCGCCAGTGGCAACGCGCTGCTGACGGGTAACAGCGTCGAGGCTCTGCACAACGGCGACCAGGCCTACCCCGCGATGCTCGCAGCGATCCGTCGTGCCCGCCGTTATGTCTACCTGGCTACCTATATTTTTGATTCGCGCGGTATTGGTCGCGAGTTCGTCGCTGCGCTGGCCGAGGCGCAGCAGCGTGGTGTGCAAGTGCGGGTGCTGCTCGATGGTTTCGGCGAGTTGTATTCCTTTCCACGGGTCGGGGCCGCGCTGCGCCGTGCCGGTGTCGAGGTGCAACGCTTTCTGCCACCGCGTCTGTTTCCACCCAATTTCTCGATCAACCTGCGCAATCACCGCAAGATCCTGGTGGTCGACGGCGCGGAGGCATTTACCGGTGGCATGAATCTGCGCACCAAGCATGTCTCCGGGTCCGAGGACCACCCGCCACGGGTTATCGATGTGCATTTCCATCTTTGCGGACCGGTGGTCGCACAGATCGAGCGGGTATTTCGTGCCGACTGGACGTTCTGCTGTGGGCGCGTGCCCCTCGTGGAGCCGGGTCCGCAGATGTTATCGGGCGATGCGGCCGAATGTCGCGTGATCGTGGACGGCCCCGATGAGGACCTCGACAAGCTGATGTGGGTACTGCTCGGGGCGATCTCGCTGGCGCGCACCAGCATCCGTATCATGACGCCTTATTTCCTGCCGCCACGCGAGTTGGCCGTGGCGCTGCAGATCGCGGCCCTGCGCGGCGTGGCAGTCACGATCGTGCTGCCCGCGCACAATAATTTCCCGTTCATGACCTGGGCCGCCATGCACAGCATCGGCTTTCTGCTGAAATCGGGAGTCAGGGTGCATTTCCTGGACGGCCCCTTCGTGCACAGCAAGCTGTTCCTGGTGGATGATTACTATGCCCAGATCGGTTCCTCGAACCTCGATCCACGCAGTCTGCGACTCAATTTCGAAATCGCGGTGGAGGTCTACGATCACACCTTCGGTGCAGAGTTGGCAGCGCATTTCCGTACGAGCCTCGAACACGCGCGCGAACTGCAGCACGGCGACTGGCGCGGTCGGAGTCTGCCGCGCCGTCTGCGCGATGCCTTTTTCTGGATGTTCTCGCCGTATCTCTAGCCCTGTGCGACGTGATCGGCTAATTTAGGCGCCCCTGCAATCCCGGACAGCTTCGGCAATGAGCGATACCCAGAACGTCAGCATGGAACCCCACCGCGTCGTGACTGCAGCGGTCAACCTGCTGCACGTCGCGTTCATCAAGGCCTCGCGCGCCCAGGCCAAGCGTCATTTTGCACGGGTCCAGGGCGGAGGCGTGCTCGATCTGGCCAAGCTGCGGCTGGAGGATCGCTCGGAGCTCCTGTTCCGGGTGGCGCTCGATCATGGCCAATACCGTGGCCGCCTGAGTTTTACCGCATTTCGTCACGCGCTGCCGCAACTGCTGGGGCGGCTGGCCGAGCGGGTGCGCATGAAGGGCGATCTGAATATCTACAGCAGCGAGGAAACCGGCGCCCTGCTGTTCAATGTGCCGGCGATCATTACGGCCGATGGCACCAGCAATGTACTGATGCTCGGCATGGACAAGCCCGAGGCCGGCGTCGCGGTTCTCAGGTTGCAGTTCCTCGATCCGACGCAGTTCGAACAGCCGAAGACCACGTCGTAGGAATCCGCGCCGGCGCTTTCAGCCGAGCACGCTGACGCGTGGCTCCGCGGGCCGCTCGATGCGTATCTTTTCCGCTGCCGGCAACACGTTGGCCACACCCGACACCACGGTCTTGCCGTGCTGGTTGCGCGCAACGGTCTGCAACTGCACGAAGTTTTTGCCCGGTGTCTTGCCGCTCACGGTCAGCTCGACGGTGATCGTGTCGCCGATGCGCACGGGTCGCTCGAAGCGCAGCTCCTGCCCGAGATAGATCACACCGGGCCCGGGCAGCTCCATTGCTATTGCCGCCGAGATCAGCCCCGCCGTGAACATGCCATGGGCGATGCGTCCCTTGAACTGAGTTGTGGCGGCGAATTCCTCGTCCAGGTGTACCGGATTCACGTCGCCCGAGACCGCGGCGAAAAGCCGCACGGCCTCGTCGGTGACCACCCGGCTGTAACTCGCGCTCTGGCCGATCACGAGTTCATCGAAGCTAAAATTCTCGAGCAGGCTCATCGCTGTTTCTCCGCTGGCTTGGCGCGCGGATTATTGCAGCGGCGCGGGTCGATTGCCAGTTGCAAAGCTTCTTGGGTAGAGTGACCGCCTGTTTCGCAGCCCTCAGCACAAAGGCATCGCCATGAGCATCCAGACACTCGTCGAGCAGGCGCGCAGCGCCGCGTCCATGCCGCGGCAGATGGGCGATCCTGCCTACACCAGCATCAATGCGCTGCTGGCGAGCGCGGTCGCGCGCTTCCCCGACAACCCGGCGTTCACCAGCCTCGGGCGCACGATCAGCTATCGTGAACTCGATCGGCTGTCGGCAAATTTCGCGGCGTGGCTGCAGCAGCACACCGATCTCGAGCCCGGCGACCGGATCGCGATACAGATGCCAAACCTGATCCAGTATCCGGTGGTGTTCTTCGGCGCGATGCGTGCCGGACTGATCGTGGTGAACACCAACCCGCTCTACACGCCGCGCGAGCTGGAGCACCAGTTCCGCGATTCGGGCGCCAGGGCGCTGGTGTTGCTGGCCAATATGGCGGCCGGCGCGCAGCAGGTCCTGAAGGACATCGGTATCCGTCACGTAGTGATCACGGAGCTGGCCGATCTGCATCCGTTGCCGCGCCGCCTGCTGCTGAACGCCGGGGCCCGCTACCTGAAAAAAATGGTGCCAGCCTACGACATTCCGGGCGCGGTTGCTCTCAATCGCGCGCTCGCGCTCGGTGCGCGCGCGACACATCGGGAAGCGCAGTCTTCACTCGATGATGTCGCGGTGCTGCAGTACACGGGTGGCACCACCGGCGTGTCGAAGGGCGCGATGCTCAGCCACGGGAATATCGTCTGCAACGTGCAACAGGCCGGCGCGCTGTTCTCGACCTACCCCTTCCGCGAAGGAGAGGAATTGCTGGTGCTGCCGTTGCCGCTGTACCACATCTATGCCTTCAATGCCTGCATGACGATGATGGCACGCGGCTGCCATACCGTGCTGATTCCCAACCCGCGTGATCTGCAGAGCCTGGTTGCGGCGTTTCGCGAGTTTCGCCCGAGCGGATTCGCCGGGCTCAACACGCTGTTCGTGGCGCTGTGCAACGACGATGGATTCCGGGCGCTCGATTTCACCCGTCTCAAGCTGACGATGTCGGGAGGCATGGCGCTCACGATGGATGCGGCGCGGCGCTGGCAGGAAGTCACCGGCATCGAGATCGTCGAGGGCTACGGCATGACCGAAACCTCGCCCTGCATATCGGTGAACCCGGTCAACGCCAACCGGCTCGGCACCATCGGCGTGGCCGTGCCTTCGACCGAAGTGCGCATACTCGATGACGCCGGCGTGGAGCTCGGCCCGGAGCAGCCCGGCGAACTGTGCGTGCGCGGGCCGCAGGTGATGCTCGGCTACTGGCAGAATCCCGCCGAGACCGCCAAGGTCATGACCGACGACGGCTGGTTGCGCACCGGGGATATCGCGATCGTGACGCCGGAGGGTTATCTGAAAATCGTCGACCGCAAGAAAGACATGATCGTGGTGTCCGGGTTCAACGTGTACCCCAACGAGATCGAGGATGTCGTGGTAGCGCACCCTGATGTGCTCGAATGCGCCGCGGTGGGCATCAAGGACGAGCGCACCGGCGAGGCGGTCAAGGTCTTCGTGGTCCCGCGTAACCAGACCCTGACCGAGCAGTCGCTGAGTGATTATTGCCGCGCGAATCTGACCGGCTACAAGATGCCGCGTCAGTTCGTGTTCCGCGGCGAGCTGCCCAAATCGAATGTGGGAAAAATCCTGCGCCGCGAGTTGCGTGACGCATGAAGCCGCATGCCCGATGAACTGACGCCGGACAGGCAATCCGCACCCGCCAATCGCGAACTCGGAGAACGCATCGGGCAGGCGATGAGCGCCGCACGCGGTGCGCTGCTGCGCCAGTTGCGCCAGCTGCGTGATCTGCAGCAACGCGGCCAGGCGCACGACCAGGTGCTGGCGCGGCTGCTGGAAGGAATCGCGAAATCCGAGGCGGAGCTCGTGCGCCGTCGCGGCTTGCTGCCGCAGGCCCTGAGTTACCCGGAGGAATTGCCGGTCGCGCAGCAGCGCGAGCGTATTCGCGAGGCGATCGATACACACCAGGTGGTGATCCTGGCCGGTGACACCGGTTCCGGCAAGACCACCCAGGTGCCGAAACTGTGCCTCGAGCTCGGACGCGGTGCGCGCGGCATGATCGGGCATACCCAGCCGCGACGCATCGCGGCCCAGGCGGTCGCCGCGCGTATCGCCGAGGAACTCGGCAGCGGCGGCGATACGCGCGTTGCATCGCAGGTGCGATTCAGCGACCGCTCGACGCCGGATACGCTGATCAAGCTGATGACCGATGGCATCCTTCTCGCGGAAATCCAGCACGACCGGCGTCTCGGGCGCTACGACACGCTGATCATCGACGAGGCGCACGAGCGCAGTCTCAATATCGATTTCCTGCTCGGCTACCTGAAACGCCTGTTGCCCGAGCGCCCGGACCTCAAGCTCATCGTGACCTCCGCGACCATCGATGTGCAGCGTTTTGCGCGCCATTTCGACGATGCGCCGGTGATCGAGGTGCAAGGGCGCACCTACCCGGTGGAAGTCTGGTACCGCCCGCCGCCCGAGCAGGATGCCGATATCCCGCAGGCCATCGTGGCGGCAATCGAGGAGCTGATTGCCGGCGAGCGCGGCACGGCGCATGCCGGTCGTGGCGATGTGCTGGTGTTTCATGCCGGCGAGCGCGATATTCGCGAAACTGCCCTGGCAATCCGCAAGTCCGCGCTCGAGCACATCGAGGTGCTGCCGTTGTATTCGCGGCTGTCGCAATCGGAGCAGGCGCGCGTGTTGCGTCCCCGGAGCCGTGCCGGGCGACGCATCGTGCTCGCCACCAACGTGGCCGAGACCTCGCTCACGGTGCCGGGCATCCGCTACGTGATCGATCCGGGGATGGCGCGCATCAGCCGCTACAGCGTGCGCTCGAAGGTGCAGCGCTTGCCGATAGAGTCGATTGCACGCGCCAGCGCCGATCAACGCAAGGGCCGCTGCGGACGGCTCAGTGACGGTATCTGCGTGCGGCTCTACAGCGAGGTGGATTTCGCGGCCCGCGCGGCATTCACCGACCCGGAAATCCTGCGCACCGGCCTGGCCTCGGTGATCCTGCAGATGCAGGCGCTCGGCCTCGGCGAGGTGGCGCGGTTTCCGTTTCTCGATCCGCCCGATGAGCGTCAGGTCAATGACGGCGTGCGCCTGCTCGAAGAGCTCGGCGCGCTCGAAGGCAAGCGTCTGAGCGCCACCGGGCGCAAGCTCGCTCGCCTGCCGGTCGATCCGCGTAGCGGGCGCATGTTGCTGGCCGCGGCCGGACTCGGCGCGCTGAGCGAGATGCTGGTGGTGGCGAGTTTTCTCAGCATCCAGGACCCGCGCGAGCGACCGGTGGAAAGGCAGCAGGCCGCCGACCAGAGCCATCGGCGTTTTGCCTGCGAGAGTTCCGATTTCGTGTCGGTGCTGAACTTGTGGCGCCATGTCGAGGCGCAGCGCCAGGAGACGAGTGCAGGGCAGTTCCGGCGCATGTGTCAGCGGGAATTCCTGTCATGGCTGCGGCTGCGCGAGTGGCGCGATATCCATCATCAATTGCGCCTCGTCGCGCGCGAACTCGGGCTGCGGGAGAATCGCGAGGCGGCCAGTGACGAGACCCTGCATCGCGCGGTGCTGGCCGGCATGCTGACCCATATCGGTATCCGCACCGAGGAGCGCGATTACGAGGGGGTGCGCAACCGGCGCTTCTCGGTGCACCCCGGATCGTTCCTGTTCCGCAAGCAGCCGAAGTGGGTGGTGTGCGCGGAGCTGGTTGAAACCACCCGGCTGTATGCGCGCGTGGTGGCCGCGATCGATCCGGACTGGGTGTTTCCATGGGCCGATCCCCTGGTCAAGCGCGAACATCATTCGCCGCGCTGGGCGGCGCGCAGCGGCAAGGTGCTGGCCGCGGAGTGCGTGCGTCTTTTCGGCCTGGTGCTGTCGGACAATCGCAGCATCGATTTCGCCCGCGTGGATCCACCCGCGGCGCGGCGCATTTTCATCCAGAGCGCACTGGTGGAAGGTGATTACCGCAGCCAGCGCCGTTTCTGGACCCACAACCGGGGCCTGCTGGCGGAGATCGAGGCGCTCGAAGCCAAGGGACGCCGGCGTGACCTGCTGGTCGAGGACCGGGTGATCTTCGAGTTCTACGACGAGCGCCTGCCGGATTCGGTACTCGATCATCCGACGCTCGAGAAGTGGCTGCGCCAGGAGCTGCCGCGCCAGCCCGAGGTACTGTGCATGCAGCGCGAGAGTCTGCTGCGCAAGCTCGGCGACGAGGTGTCCGGGGCGCAATTCCCCGACCAGCTGGAGTGGCGCGAGTTACGCATCCCGCTGATCTATCTCTACGAACCCGGGCACGCCGCCGACGGCGTCACGGCTGTGCTGCCGCTGGCGCTGCTGGAGAAGTTTCCGCGTTGTCTGGCCGAGTGGCTGGTGCCGGGCCTGTTGCGCGACAAGGTAATCGCGTTGCTGAAGGCGCTGCCGAAACACTATCGCCGGCTGCTGGTGCCGGTGCCGGATGCCGTCGACCGGCTGCTCGCGAACCTGGAGCCCCGCGACGAGCCGTTGACGCAGGTTCTCGGAGAGCGCATCAGGCAACTGTGCGCGGTGCAGATACCGCGTGAAGCGTGGCGCGGCGAGGAGGCGCTCGATCCGTTCTATCGCATGAACCTGCGCCTGGTTGCGGCCGATGGCGCGGTGGTTGCGCAGGGCCGTGATATCGGCGCGTTGCGGGTGGCCAACGTGGATCGCGCGCGCGGCGAGGTGCAACGCGCGGCGCCGGCAGCGCTGGCCCGCGTGGACATCCGCACCTGGGATTTCGGGGCGTTGCCACAGGACGTGCGCGTGGCTGGTGCCGGCGTCGAACTGCATGCCTACCCGGCGCTGTGCGACCGTGGCGAGAGCGTCTCGATCGAGACGCTGCCGGATGCCGATGCGGCGCATGCGATGCATCGCGCCGGGGTGCGTCGCTTGCTGCTGATCGAGTGCGCGCAGGCCGCGACCTACCTGCGGCGCAACCTGCTGCGCAATGCGCGCACCCTGCTGCCACTCGGTGCGCGTTTCGAGCGTGCGGCGCTGATCGAGGACCTGTTGCTCGGCGCGGTCGATGCGTGTCTGCCGGAAACCGGCGATTTGCCGCGCGAGGCGGGGGAATTCGCGGCGCTCGTTGCCCGCTGTCGTGCTGGCATCACGCCACAGGCACAGGCGCTCGCGCAACTGCTCGAACGCATTGCGGAGCAGATGCAGGCCATACAGGCCGCGCGCGCAGTGCTGCAGCAGGGTGCGAGCGCCGGGGCCCGCCGCGATATCGAGGCCCAGCTCGAACGCTTGCTGCACGCCGGTTTCCTGCATGCGACGCCAGCGCGCTGGCGCGAACGCCTGCCGATATACCTGAAAGCGATCGCGTGCCGTCTCGAGAAGATCCCCCTGCGCCGTGCGCGCGATCTGGAGTGCGTACACGAACTCGAACTGCTGCAAACGCGAATGGAAGCATTCCTGGTTCGCCATCCGGAGGCGGCGGCGCGCTGTGTGGAATACCGCTGGATGCTCGAGGAGTACCGGATTTCCCTTTTTGCGCAGCAGCTCGGCACCGTGGTGCCGGTATCGCGCAAGCGGCTCGACAGGTTGTGGGAGGATGTCACGCAAGGATCCTGACGTGTCGTCATTATCGTTGTCGATGGGCTACACTTGCGCCTTCCCGCGCCCCGACCAGTCATGTCAATGCCCGAACTCGTCAATCAGGAATCGCTGATGGTCCCCGTGACCGGCAAGGTGCAGCTGCATCTGCGCCGTCTGTGGTGCGGCAACAAGGGCGCGGGCGAGCCGGTGTTGATGCTGCACGGCGCGGCCGAGGACGGCCATATTTTTTACTCGCATGCGGGGCGCGGACTCGGTTGCTACCTGGCCCGCGAGGGTTTCGATGTCTTCGTGGCGGACCTGCGCGGCAAGGGCAAGAGCTGGCCGGCGATCAACCAGAACAGCGATTTCGGCTTCCATGAGCTGGTGACCGAGGACATCCCGGCGCTGTCGGCGACCGTGGCGCGTCTTGCCGGCGGCCGTGAACAGACCTGGATCACGCATTCGCTTGGCGGCGTGCTGGCGGCCGCCGCGCTGGCGCGCAGCAACCCTGCGGCGCTCGGTGTGCGCCAGCTGGTGCATTTCGGGGCGCGTCGCCAGATCCATGTGCGCGGATTGCGCCGACGCCTGCTGGTCGACCTGTTGTGGAACCGGATCGGTCGTATCGCGGTGGCCTACGAGGGATACCTGGCGGCCGACCGTCTGCGTCTCGGAACGGCACGCGAATCGGAGCGCTGTTATCACGACGGCGTCAACTGGTCGAGCCGCGAGCAGTGGATCGATTCGGAAGACGGCTTCGATTATGGCGCGTCCCTGCGCAAGCGCGTATGGGTTCGCAGCCTGTATTTTGCCTCCGCCAGCGACCGCGCTTTCGGCAGCCCGGATGATGTGCGCGATTTCATGCACGAGCTCGGGCGCCATGATGGGCGGATGCTGGTGCTCGGTCGGGCCGGCGGAAACCTGCACGACTACTCCCATACCGGCATGCTGCTGCATCCGGACGCCGAAACCGATCACTTCCCGCAACTGCTGGCCTGGCTGCGCGAGGCCTGAGTCGGCATTCTGTACCCGCCACGCCAAATGAAGTAAAAGGGTGAGGCGGAACCGCGAACCATCCGTACCTGTTGCGGTCGTATCGGACTGACGGGTCGAATTGCGAGCGTGGCCCTGCGTTTGATTCAAACAGTGACCATTGCGAGGAGCAAAGACATGACAAGCAAATCCATCAATCCGCTGGCGGCAGCAATCGGGGCCTCTCTTCTGGCGAGCACCCTGTCTCCGCTGGCCTCGGCCGACAGCAATCCGTTTGCGCTGAGCGAGCTGACGGCGGGGTACCAGCTGGCCCAGGGTGAAACAGCCGAGCCGGCCGAGGGAAAGTGTGGCGAAGGCAAGTGCGGTGACAAGAAAACCGATGCCGAGGGCAAATGCGGTGACAAGGCCGATACCGAGGGCAAATGTGGCGATGCGAAGCCGGCCGAAGGCAAGTGCGGCGCCGAGGGCAAGTGTGGCGAGAATACGCCCGACGGATACTGAAGACGGATTGTCGCTGTGAATACCCGCCTGTTCGGAGCGGGCCTGGGCTTGCGGCGGGCCCTGCTGGGCCCGATTGCCACCCTTGATGCCGGTGCCATCGATTTTCTGGAAGTGGCCCCGGAGAACTGGATCGGCGTGGGCGGGCGGCTTGGGCGGCAGTTTCGCGCGCTCGCCGGGCGCTACCCGGTGATGCTGCATGGCCTGTCGCTCAATATCGGCGGTTTCGCACCGCTCGACTTCGACCTGCTGCGGCGCATCAAGGCGTTCATGCGCGAACACGATTGCCCGGGTTACAGCGAACATCTCAGTTACTGCGGTGACGAGGGGCATCTCTACGACCTGTTGCCGATCCCGTTTACCGCCGAGGCCGTGCGCCACGTGGCCGCGCGGGTGCGCCAGGTGCAGGATGTCCTGGGGCAGCGCATCGCACTTGAAAACGCCTCTTACTACGTAGCGCCTGGCCAGGAGCTGAGCGAGCTCGAATTCATCAACGCGGTGCTGGCCGAGGCCGACTGCGAACTGCTGCTGGATGTGAACAACATCTATGTGAACAGCATCAACCATCGCTACGACGCCGGTACATTTCTCGCGGGTCTGCCCGTCGAGCGTACCCGCTACATGCATGTCGCGGGGCATTATGTGGAGGCCGAGGATCTGCGCGTCGATACCCATGGTGCCGATGTGATCGACCCGGTGTGGGAACTGCTCGACCGGGCCTGTGCTCGCTTCGGCGTGTTGCCCACCCTGCTCGAGCGCGACTTCAATATCCCCCCGCTCACTCGATTGCTGGCGGAAGTCGGCGAGGTACGCCGCATCCAGCAGCGCCACCTCGAGCGCGCGCCGCTCAGGCAGGGACTGGGCGCATGAGCGATGGCGTCGCCGCGCAGCAGCGCGCATTCACCCGCCATATCCGCGACCCCGGTGCCAGTCCGTGCCCCGACGGTGTCGAACAGCGGCGCATGCGCATCTACAACGAACTGGTATACAACACCATCGAGGGCTTCGTGGCGGGCGGATTTCCGGTCCTGAGAGCGCTGTTCGATGAGCGCGAATGGCAGCAACTGATCCGCCGCTTCGTGAGCAGCCATCGCTGCCAGACGCCGTATTTCCTGGAGATTGGCCAGGAGTTCCTGCGTTTCATCGAATCCGCACCCGACAGCGGCGGAACACGGCGCCCGTTCCTGCTGGAACTGGCGCATTACGAGTGGGTGGAGATTGCGCTGGACGTGGCGGACGCTGAAATCGCGGCGCCGGACATCGATCCAGGCGGCGATCCGATGACGGGCATCCCGGTGCTCAGCCCGCTCGCCTGGCCGCTGTCCTACCGGTTCCCGGTGCACCGTATCTGCCGTGATTTCCAGCCGCCGCAGCCGGGCCCGGATCCGACTTGCCTGGTCGTGTATCGCAACGCCGCCGATGCGGTGAAATTCATCGAGAGCAATGCGGCCACGCTGCGCATGCTGGCGCTGATGGATGGCGAGCAAAGCAGCGGGGAAGCAATCTGCGGCACCATCGCGGGCGAGCTCGGGGTTGCGCCCGCGCAGTTGCTCGAATCCTGTCGTGACACCTTGCTGCGTTTGCAGGCGCTGGGCGTAGTTGCCGGCACCCGCGCCCCGCGCCGATACCCGACGGAAGACCGGTTTCACATCCTGTGCTAACCTTGCGCTCCGATTGCGCAGGGTGGCTCGCATATGAGACTTCGGTTCGCCTGGGCTGGCACCGTTACGGCGTTGATGTTCGGCCTGCTGCTGGGCAGTGCGGCGGCATGGTGCGAAGTGGGAGAGCCGGATCCGCTGGAGGGTTTCAACCGGGGCGTGTTCGAGTTCAACGATGTGCTCGATCGCAACCTGCTGAAACCTGTCGCCAAGGGTTACCAGACAGTCACGCCGCAATTCGTCGATACCGGTGTCAGCAACGTCTTCACCAACCTGGGCAAGGTGCCGGCATTCATCAATCACGTTTTGCAATGGCGCCTGGCCGAAGCGGGCAGTGACGGGCGCCGTTTCGTGGTGAACAGCACGCTCGGCTTGTTCGGGCTTTTCGATGTGGCCAGCAAGCTTGGTATCGAGCAGTACGATACCGACCTGGGAGTGACCCTGGGCCGCTGGGGTGTTGGCCCGGGCGCCTATATCGTGTTGCCATTGCTCGGGCCGAGCACCGTGCGAGATGGCGTCTCGCGCGGGGGAGACTTGTTCCTGCACCCCTTGTTCTACGTCGATGACGACACCACGAAGTGGTCTCTGCGCGCACTCGAGATGGTCGATTTGCGCGCCGATCTGCTGTCGGTCGAGGAGTTGATCACCGGTGACCGCTACGTCTTCCTGCGCAATCTCTACCTGCAGCGCCGCGAGTTCCTGATCACCGGCGAGTTGCCCGAGGATGATTTCGGCGACGAGGATTTCTGAGGCGTGAGGCGCCACCCGCTTGCGTGAAACGCCCCGCAGCGTGGCGCACGCGCCCCGATTGCCGCCGCACCTGATCGGTGCTTCAGGAGCGCTGGGCGGCGGCACCGGCCTCGAGCTTGGTACGGATGAATTCGGAATGCGGAACGTAGATCAGCCCCGCGATCTTGCGGATCAGGTGCTCCTCGTACCTGTCGACGTCGCCATCGGCATACGCCACCTGCCACATCGAGCGCAACAGCGCGGATTTTTCCGCATCCGTGAACTCCTCGTTGATCACCCGGGTGAACGCGTAGCTCGAGGTCGCCTCGTGTGCTTCGGCCTCTGCCAGCGCCAGCAGGGTGTCGAGTTCCTCGTGACTCAGCCCGAAGCAGCGGTGCAGCATTTCGCGCATGGTGACCTGTTCGCGCGGATCGTGCCGGTAATCGGCGCGTGCGACCTCGATCAGCAGCGCCGCCGCGGCCAGGTGCCGGCCGTGCGCACTGTGCGCGGGCGCCTCGCCCGGCGCCAGCGAGGCGGCGATGAAATCCCGGATTCGTGACAGCATGACGTGGTCCTCAGGCCGATAGTCGGGCGTCGTCAGGCAGTGTCATGCGCGATACGCAGGCCGCCGCATCACGCAGCACCTCGATACCTGCCCCGTCGCGATAACCGTGCTCCGCGATATGACGGCGGAAGCGCCGCCCGCCCGGGCAAGCCTGGAACAGGCCGAGCACGTGGCGGCTGATCTGGCACAGGCGCCGCCCTCCGGCGAGCTGTCGCTCGACGTAGGGCAGGAACGCCTCGAGTATCTCGTGACGCGACGGCACCACGTGATGGTCATCGAACAACAGCGCATCTGCCGCGGCCAGCAGGTACGGATTGTGATAGGCCGCGCGCCCCAGCATGACGCCATCGACCGAGCACAGATGCGCCGCGGCCGCCTCCAGGCTGTCGATTCCGCCATTGATCACAACCGTGAGCGTCGGAAAATCCTGCTTGACGCGATAGACCGTCGGATAATCGAGTGGCGGTATTTCGCGGTTCTGCTTCGGGCTCAGCCCGCTCAGCCAGGCCTTGCGCGCATGGATCACGAGGGTCTCGCAGCCGGCCTCGGCCACCTGGCTCACAAACTGCTGCAACTCGGCATAACTGTCACGGTCATCGATACCGATCCGGCATTTGACCGTCACCGGTACGCTCACCGCCGCGCGCATGGCTGCGACGCAGTGCGCCACCAGTTCGGGCTCCGCCATCAGGCAGGCGCCAAAACGCCCCGATTGCACCCGATCGGAGGGGCAGCCGACATTGATGTTGATCTCCCGGTAACCCCATTGCTCGCCGATGCGCGCGCTTTCGGCCATCTCGCGCGGATCGCTGCCGCCGAGCTGAAGCGCCAGCGGCTGCTCAAGCGCATCGAAACCCAGCAGGTGCTCGCGATCACCGTGCACGATTGCGGCGCTGGTTACCATCTCGGTGTAGAGCAGGGCGTGCCGGGTGATCAGGCGCAGGAAATAGCGGCAATGGCGATCGGTCCACTCCATCATGGGCGCGACGCACAAGCGCCACCTGAGCGCATCGTGTTCCAGCAGGCTTTCAGCCACGGTTGATCCCCGGTTCGAAGATTCGCTGCGCAATTTGGCGCGTTGCGTTGCGTGCATTGTCGCAGCAATTTCAGTCGAGAAAAACGCCGGACAGACTGGTAGGACAGGTTCCGGGATGAATGTCTGGCAATGGAGTGGTTTCGCACACGCGCCGCCATAGCGGTACGGGCAGCCTCAATGACATGCGGTGAGCGGTCGTCAGCCAGCCATTTTTACGGCTGACAACTGCCTCGCAGGGCTCGCCGCGAGCATCTCCACCCCGTCGACAAGTTGTTCGAACACAGCAGAAAAATCTCGATTTCTTCCAGCGCTCCTTCATCATGAAATCTTCGGCGCTGGCCGAATCGAGTATCCGAATCGATGTCTGGATGACTTCTTCCCTGGATATGCGAGGGGGCCTGCCCCGCCTCTTTCTGTTCTTTTCCGCTTGCGATCCAATTATACTTACTAATAAGATATTACGATATTTTATCGTGCGGCTATTTTGAATGACAGCGCGCCGACGCCGACTTTCCGGAGAAATTTGCCTGCCAAAAAGGAACCATCATGACCCAGAGACTTGAAGGTAAAGTAGCCATCGTCACTGGCGCCAGCCGCGGTATCGGCGCCGCCTTGGCCATTCGCCTGGCGGCGGAAGGCGCGAAGGTGGCGCTGGTCGCGCGCACCGTTGAAGAGGGCGACAGCCGCCTGCCCGGGTCACTAAACTCCGTGGCCGGGCGTATCCGGGATATGGGTGGAGAGTGTATCTGCATCGCCGCTAATCTTGCGAAGGAGAAGGAGCGCAGTCATATTGTTCCCGAGACCATTGCCCGGTTCGGTGGCGTCGATATTCTGGTCAACAACGCGGCGTGGTGCCGCTACCAAGCCACGCACGAACAGCGGCTGAAAGACGTTCGGCAGACCTTCGAGATAAATGTGGTCGCCCCTCTTCACCTGACGCAACAGGCAATTCCAAGCATGAAGGAGCGCGGCGCGGGATGGGTTGTCAACCTGTCAAGCGCGACCGTTAATCTCCCCGATCCGGCCCCGTACGATTTCGAGAAGCGCTACACGATGTTCAACCTGCATGCCGGTCCTTCCATGTATGCCGCCACCAAGGCGTGCCTGGAGAGAATGACCGCGGGGCAGGCCGTTGAATTGGCCCAGTACAACATTGCTGTCAATACACTGGCTCCGGTGGAGGCGGTGATGAGTGAAGGCGCCATTGAAATCGGTACCGTCGACGCGGAAGCGCACCTCGAGCCGGAAGAAGCGATGGCAGAAGCATGCCTGGAACTCAGCTCCCGTCCGGCCAGTGAGCTGTCGGGTCGAATACTACTCAGCCTGGACTTGTTGCGAGAGCTGGGTATGAATACTGTCAGGACGCTGGGCGGAAAGGAAATACTACCTGACTATACTTTCTGACAATGGCAGCGGCCACTTCGCTTCCGAGCGCCAAAGCACGGGCGGGAAGCCCGGCGATCATTGCAAATGAAGCGGCGACCTCTAACCAGATCTCGTCGCGATTTTTTAGCGGACCGGCTAACGCGCCGCGGCGATCGTGCTTGCGTCCTTCGTGGAATGCCAGACGCAGTAGCGCTCCTCTTTCTTCAAATCCTGGAAACCCGGGGGAAGGTCGATTGACAGCTTGCAGCTGGGGAAAAAAGGCTGGGATATGCGCTCTTCGTACAGGCAGGTCTTCCACATGGCAATCGAAAGGAATCGCCATGCACTGCTGACTGGTATGGTCCCGGCCGTGTGGAGCCAGGAAGTTGGCAAGCGGCATGGCCGTGCGCCCGTTGTATTTCCCTGCGATCTGTTTCTATTTCAGGACATGAGTTTTCAATGATGGTCATTGATAACCGGACTCTGGCCCCGCTTGCATGAAATCACCGGCAAGCTGTCTATCCCATCCCGTAAGCAGAGCCAGGTAAGCTGGCGGAAGCCCACTCATGTATATAACGACGCTACCGCATACCATCGATCACCGATTGTCTACCGGTAACATGGAAGTCACCGTGCTCACCTGCAGCCACCCCGCATCCTTTGAAGCCGTCCTGGACGTGCCCGCCCACACGCTGAGCATGTCACTGTCACCACTCGCACGGGTGCTACCTGGACAAGCACGGCAACGAGGGACCATGGCTGCAGATGGGTGATGTGGCCTGCATGCCCAAAGGCAAGCAACTGAAGGTCATCGCCCTCGGGGGGTAATCACTCCTGTCGTGGAGAGTATGGTCGACCACAGCCCGTCTCCCAGCGATCGCGGTCGGCGGCTGGAATCGCCCCTGCGGGTCAAAAAGTCAACCAATCGAGATCATATCGAGCTTCGCTTGTTTTATTTTAATTATCGATAAGCTATATTTACACAAATAGCAGCATTATCGAGGAACAAGCCCTTGTGTCACAGGAGATAGCCACCAATCTCCGCCCCATTGCCGACCCGCTGCACGCCCAGTCGTTCATCGCACGACGGATTTCAGTATACGACGTCGGCATACCTTCCAATTGTTGTCTCGCGGCTCCGGGCCCCCTGCAAGCAGCCGGATAACAACGCGAGGATCGCCGGGCCCTGTGTGCTCGCCTTTTGCAGGAGCAAGCAAACCATGGACAATACCGTTAGTCCCAACAGCAATCCCGTTGGGCATCTCCTTGAAGCTGACGAACTGTTTTGCCACCAGATCATGGATTCCTTCGCCTGCGTCGGCACAACCGACCGGGACTGGACCGAGAAGGTTTGCGCCATGGCCATGGCGCGCGACGGTAGCCTGCAACTCGGATTCGGCCTCGGCAAGTACCCCAATCGCAATGTCATGGATTGTTACGCCGGAATTTCCCGCGGCAAGGAGCAAATTACCGTGCGGGCGAGTCGCCAACTCTCGCCCAAGCCAAACCTGACGGCAATCGGACCGATTCGCTATGAAGTCGTGGAGCCTCTGAACAAGGTGCGTTTTATCCTGGAGCCCAATGAGGTTCAGCCCATCGCATTCGACTGCCTTTTCGAGGGTCGCGTACCGGCAAGATTCGAGGACCGGTCTCACATTCGCCAAGGCTACCGGGTCATGACGGAACTGGTGCGCTACCACCAAACCGGCGTAGCTTCCGGCTGGATCGAGGTCGACGGGATTCGCAGCGAGATCACGTCCGAACACTGGGTCTCCACCCGCGACCATTCCTGGGGAGTGCGCTACGGCGTGGGGCGATCACCGGGCGCACTGGAACCTGCCAACGATGGCTCAGGTGAGGGTTATGAGTTTTTCTGGAGCCCGAGCTACCTGGAGCGTGCCGACGGCAGTCACTATGCCCTGTTCCTCAACTTCAGCAGGGTGACCAGCGGGCAGAGCCAGACTAGAACGGTGATGTCCGCCGTGGAGCATCCGGACGGTCGGGTCGAGCGCATCGCCGACATCGTGCCTGACCTGGACTACGACCCGGCCAACCGTCGCTTGAGGGGAGGGCAACTCGACTGCACCATGGCAGATGGCTCTGTGCGCGTGATAACGCTGGAAGCCATGTCTGAGACGGGCTTTCACCTGGGGGCCGGTCTGTATTTCGGTTTCGAGGGCAACTACCACGGCGACTGGCGCGGAAAGCGCCATGCGGATGGAGAGCGCATCGAAGACTGCACGACGTTTGAAAACACCCGGCGCCTGCACCAGATTCGCGACACCGTGATACGGATTCACGACCCCGTCGGTGGAGGCTCGGGCTGGGGTAACTGGCAGCCGATCATCATCGGCGACCACCGGCGTAGCGGACTGAAAGCGGCGGATTCTTTCTGGTAAGCACGGATTCATCGATCGCCTGGTGCGATGCGGGCAACATGACATTGGACAAAACCATGATCACAATAGACCTGTCAGGGAAAGTAGCTCTCGTCACAGGGGGCAGCAGGGGGCTGGGCAAGGCCATGTCACTCGGACTGGCCTTAGCAGGCGCTGACGTGATTGTCGCCAGCCGCAAGCTGGAAAGCTGTGAGGAGCTCTGCAAGGAGATCCGCAAGCTGGGCGTCAGGGCACTGCCTGTCGCTGCACACATGGGTGACCTCGGCGATATCGACAACCTGATCGAACGCGCCGTATCGGAGATGGGCAAGGTCGACATCCTGATCAACAACGCGGGCATCAACCCCGCGGTGGGCGGGCTCTCCGACCTGCAACCGGAGATGTTCGACAAGCTCTACAACGTCAACCTGAAGGGCCCCTGGTACCTGGCATCAAGGCTTGCGCCCAAAATGGCGGCAACCGGCGGCGGCAGCATCGTGAACGTCATCTCCGTCGGGGGTATCAAACCATCCGCCTACATGGGTTTCTACGCCATCCTGAAGGCCGGTCTCAACGCCATGACGCGCATCATGGCGGCAGAGTGGGCGCCCATGAAAATCCGCGTCAATTCCCTCGCACCCGGCAGCTATCACTCTGACCTGTTCGACAAGAGTGCAGCCGTTTTGCCTGGTTTCGAACAGGGCGCTATCGACGCCTGCCTGATGAAACGGGTTGCCGACACAGAGGAAATCGTCGGTCCGATACTGTACCTGGTCAGTGACTTCGGCAGTTATACCACCGGCACCACTTTGGTGGCCGATGGCGGCTATCTCGTATTGTGAGGCAAGCAATATGTACGAAACGGTAATCCTCGAAAAAGTCACTCCCGCCATAGCCAGGCTGACGCTTAACCGTCCGCAAGCGCGGAACGCTCTGAGCTGGCAACTCATGCAGGAACTCAAGCAGGCGCTTCACGATATCGACATCGATAACGACTGCCGCGTGGTGATCCTGACCGGCGCCGGGAGGTCTTTCTGCGCAGGACTCGATCTGATGGACCAGGCTGATCCGGCAAGTATCGAGGCTGCGGTAGGAAAGATGAAAGCCGGGCCCCGACTTGGCATGCGGTCCCAGGAGTACATGTCGGAAATGACACTCATGCTGCGAAAAATCCAGCAGCCGGTGATCGCCGCTGTGAACGGTCATGCCTACGGCGGCGGGCTGGGGCTGGCGCTGGCCAGTGACATACGTATTGCCGGTAAATCCGCAACATTCTGCACCCAATTCATTCGCCTGGGCATATCGGGCTGCGACGTGGCCGTCAGCTATACCCTGCCACGGCACATCGGGGCGTCGAGGGCGCACGACATGATACTGAGCGCGAGGGTCGTCGATGCCGCGCAGGCGGAATCCTGGGGACTGATCACGCGGTTGGTGGAAGATGAGGCGCTACAGGATGCGGCACTGGAACTGGCCGAAACACTGTGCGATTTCAGCCCTTACGGTCTTGTCTCCACGAAGCAGGGCATGTGGGCCAACCTGGATGCCGGCTCCATGGAAGCAGCAATGCATCTCGAGAACCGGAACCAGATACTCAACGGACTTTCCGGAGATGTCGAAGAGGCCGCCGCTGCATTCTTTGAAAAGCGAAAACCCGATTTCGATTGAGCAAGTCAAGCAACACACAGCTCCCGGGAAAGAGTCACATCAATGGCGCCGGCATGCCGCGCATGGCTGCGAAAAAAGGAGTAATTCGTGAACTTTGATTTTTCAGCCGACCAGCGTCTGCTGCAGGAGGCGGCGCACAGGATGCTGGCTGCAACCAGCACTTCGACGGCGGTGCGCAAGATCCTCGAGGGAGACGCACCTTATTCTGAAGCCGTTTGGCGCGAGCTGATCAACATGGGGGCGGCCTCGGCGGCGATCCCGGAAGTGTATGGCGGTTCCGGTATGGGCTATCTGGAGCTGTGCCTTGTTGCGGAGGAAGCCGGCCGCCACCTGGCGCCCGTACCATTGTCGTCGAGCTTCTACCTTGCCGCCGAGGCGCTGATTCATGGCGGCAGCGACGTGCAGAAACAACAATGGTTGCCACGCCTGGCCTCGGGTGAATTGATCGCCACGGCGCACCTCGGAAGCGTTGAAAGCTACCTCGACGGCAGCGCAAACAAAGTCGCCGGAGGAAAACTGACGGGAAGATATGTGTTGCCGGATGGTATGGTGGCGGGCCTGGCTATCGTGCGTGTGGAAGAGAATCTGCTCGCCGTTGACCTGACAGCACAGGGCGTCACGAGAAAAGCCATTACGTCACTGGACCCCACCCGCCCCTACGCGCAAATAAACTTT